>JBGVLR010000267.1:0-70705 GCA_045124375.1 Acetatifactor sp. | reverse complement strand
GCGGTCTGGTGACGGAGGCAATTCCGGTACAGGCGGCTGACATTTCAGGAAGCATGAAAGTAAGCTGTATCATTCAGGTGGACGGCAAGGATAGCGAAGTTTCCGCAACAATAAGCTATGTGATTTATGATGATGCTGAAGGTGATGACGAAGCCGAAGAGTCATCTGAAGCAGTAAAGCCAAGTGAAGAAGTGCCTGACAGCAGTTCTGCAGGAGAAAGCAGTGAGTCTATTGAGGGCAGCAGTGAATCTACCGAGGATGGCAGTGAATCCGGAGAGGACAACAGCGAATCTACCGAGGATGGCAGTGAATCCGGAGAGGACAACAGCGAATCTACCGAGGATGGCAGCGAATCCGGTGAAGACAGCAGTGAATCCGGAGAGGACAACAGCGAATCTACCGAAGACAGTAGTGAGTCCGGCGAGGTAACCGGGGGTGATAATGACACATCCGAGGACAGCAGTGAGTCCGGCGAGGTAACCGGGGGTGATAATGACTCTTCTGAGGATAGCAGTGAGTCCGGTGAGGTAACTGGGGGTGATAATGACTCTTCTGAGGATAGCAGTGAATCCGGTGAAGAAGGTGACGAGTCCACTGAAGAGAGCAGCGAATCCGGTGAAGAAGGTGACGAGTCTACCGAAGAAAGGGGAGACGTTTCCGATAGTGACGATAACTTATCAGAAGACGAAGGAGAAGTTATCTTTGATTTGACTTTCGATGATTTAACAACTTATGAAGAAGGTACAGACTACGTGAAAGGCGGCGGCTACAAAGGTGCTGTCACGCTTTCTACAGAGTTCGATCATACAACCGGCAGCGGTCAATCACTGAAAATGGCAGGAAGAACAGTAAACTACCACCGAGTGAAGATATTAGATGCGTTGGCAGATGCCCAGCTGGGAGAAACCTATCTTCTTTCTGCATGGGTCTACTCAGAAACAGGCGCTGAAAATGTATGTATAGGTGCATATAGCAGTACAGGTACCACCTATTCAAGCAATGCTATAGTCAAGAGCGAGCTGTGTGATATCCCGGGTAATACATGGACTAAGGTAGAAGTAGAATATACACACGGAGAAAAAAGCATTTCACAGCTTGGTATTTACCAGCATACGACAGAAAATGTGGCAGAGACTATTTATCTGGATGACGTAACTATTACAAGGATAGAGGTAGTCGAAGAGGAAGATACAACATTAGTACCGGTAACTTTAAGGGAAGGGAAACGTCCTACACCTGATGTAACATATACTGGTATTGGTAATACATATGATGACCTTATTTTCTATGATAGAGTAATTAATGAAAATGAGTTGACTTCAGACGAAATGTTTGCACAGCTTCCTTCTGATCCTGATGTTCTGGCAGATCATGAGGATATGCTGAATTATTACTTAAAAGGTCCGGAATATACGGATATCACAGTTGTAGAGATTGACCCGGAAGATGGAATGCCATTTGAAACGGCAATCAGAGCGACTGTGAAGGAAGAGACTGCACATTCCTATGATACGCAGCTGGAATTGGCATCTCTTGATCCGACCACCTTTGAAGAAGGAGATAGCATGCTCATTGTATTCTATATGAGAACGATTGAGGTGGACAATGAAGCTGCTACAGGAGAAGTGCAGCTGATTGTTGAGCAGGAGGTAGCTCCTAATGATAAGCTGCTGAAGGAAAGTGTGACAACACTCCAGGGTGCAGGCTGGAAAAAAGTATATCTTCCTTTTTCTGCCCGGACAGATTTTACAAGACTTTGTATCAGACTTGGCTTTAACATACAGACAGTAGAGTTTGGCGGATATCAGATTTTAAATTACGGTAAAGATGTGGCTTTGGAAGCTTTGCCGTCAGATACAATAATGGATAATTCTGATAAAGATGAGCTCTTTACCAGAGACGTTGACTGGCGTGTGGATGCATGGGAGAGAATTGAAGAGATTCGAAAAGGTGATATCAACGTAGTCGTAAAGGATGAAGCAGGTAATGTGATTCCCGATGCAGAGATTACCATTGATATGTACGACCATGAATTTAAATGGGGTACTGCTATCAATAACAGAATAACGAAGACAGGCGAATTTTACGACAAATACAGAGAGGCCGTTTCAACCTTCTTCAATACCGCCGTTTCTGAAACTGAACATAAAATGGCAAGGTATTTAAGGGATACTACCGGTGCTGCAAGGAGTGAGGTAGATGCAGCAAAAGACCTTGGGCTGAAATATTACAGAGGACATACCTTAATCTGGGATAAGCCGTTATCTGATACGTATAATGAAGAAACAGGCCAGTATATCAGCCAGAACAGTATTACAGAAGAATTGATGAGACTTGAACTTGCAGGCGATGAAGATGCAATAAACGATTATATTCAAAACGATGTTATCGCTAAAATGGTAGGAGACTTTAAGGGAGAACTTTGTGACTGGGATGTTGTCAATGAGACTTTGGTAAATCATCAGCTGGTAGGTACTTATGGATACAGCATGATGAAAAACTGGTTTGACTGGGTAAAGCAGTACGATCCAACCGCCAAGAGGTACATTAATGAATGTCGGATTGTGGGAGTGCCTGCGAACGGAACTCTGGAAGCTTTTAAGGGTGTGTTGGATAAGATGGTAGCGGCAGGTGTAGATTTTGAAGGTATCGGAGTTCAGGCACATTTCAGCACATATGTATCACCGAAAGCCTTCTATGATGAGCTTGTGGAGCTTGCTGCTTATGGAAAAGAATTAAAGATAACTGAGTTTGACTGTGCGCTCGGCATGCATGTTCAGGATGAAGAAGCAGAAGCAAGCTTTGTGAGAGATATCATGATCCTCGCTTACAGTATGGAACAGATGGACGGATTCCTGATGTGGGGCTTTACAGACGCATCACACTGGCTGGATAATGCGGTGCTCTTTGATGAGGACTGGAATCTGAAATTGTCCGGCGAGCAGTATATGGATCTTGTATATAATAAATGGTGGACCCGGGAAGAGGGTACAACAAAGGCTGATGGTACATACCGCGTGGACGGATATTATGGAGACTATCTGATTACAGCAGAAGCTGATGGAAAGTCAGCTACCATAGATGTACAGTGCTATAAGGGAAATGATAATACATTCGAGATTATATTAAAAGATACTGAAGAAGACGAGGAGTCTACAGATTCGAGTGAGTCCACAGATTCAAGTGAGTCTACAGATTCGAGTGAGTCCACGGAGTCCGACGAGTCCACAGAGCCAAGCCAGCCTGCAGAGGATGAAGGTAAAGTTATCTTTGAGCAAACATTTGATGATCTTGATAGCATGGATGAGACCATTAATACCGGTGGGGGCTACAAGATAAGTAACGTGACACTTACAACAGATTTGGATCATACAACGGGCGGTGGTCAGTGCCTTAAATTGTCAAAAAGAACACATAATTATGACAGAATAAGGATACTGAATGCTTTAGCGGATGCAGAAGAAAGAAAAACATACGTCATTTCAGTATGGGTTTATTCAGAAGCAGCGGTTGACAATTTATATGTAAATGGCTATTACAGCGGTTACGACAAGAATGCAACCGAAGCCAATTTATTTGATATTCCAGCTAATACATGGACGAAGGTAGAATTTGAATATACACATACAGATGAAAGTATTACACACATCGGAATTGAGCAAAATGGTGCCAAACAAGCAACCGGAACCATTTATGTGGATGATGTAACAGTTACTGAAAAAGAATAACAACCTTTAAAGTCCGGAGCGGTTCGATTTGAACTGCTTCGGATTTTAAAGATAAATCATTTTTTAGATTTGGAGAAACAAGGCTTATGAACATCAATTACAACGAAGAAACAAAGATTTTTCAAATTAATACACATAACACCACCTATATGATGGGTATTTTGGGGGGAAAGCACTTACTTCACCTGTATTATGGCAGGAAAATAGACTACATGGAGGATATGGACTGCAGATACCTTTTCAGAAAAGATGAGTCTCCGAAGTCCTTGCATTCCTTAAAAAGAGCCGCAGTAACTTTCTTTAATACGTTTCCCTTTGAATATCCTGCACACGGAACCGGTGACTGCAGACATAATTGCCTGCGTGTAAGAAGTGAAGGAGGCCACAGAGTATGTGAGCTTCATTATGACAGTTACAAGATTTATAAGGGCAAGCAGTCCTTAAAGGCAATGCCAGCAACCTTTGCAGGGGCCACGGAAGAACAGGCCGCAGAAACGCTGGAGATTACCCTGAAGGATGCGGTTCTGGGTCTCAAAATTCTGCTTCGTTACAGTGTATTTGAGGATTCTGATGCGTTGATCAGAAGTGTAGTTGCTGTGAACGAAGGACAAGGAAAGTTATATCTGGAGAAGATCCTTAGTGCCTGTCTTGATATGGACAATATGGAATATGAACTGAGTACTCTGCACGGAGTGGAGACCAGGGAACGTCGCATTGTCAGCCGGAAGGTCACTGAAGGCAGCCACAGGGTAGCCTCCCTATATGGGGAGACAAGCCATAAGCAGCATCCGTTTATGATGCTAACGGGAAAAGGAGCCACACAAAAATACGGAGATGTATACGGCATGCACTTTGTATATTCCGGCAATTTTGCAGCAGAGACAGAACTGAATCATCAGGACAGTATCCGAATGACCATGGGAATCAATCCGGATGGCTTTGAGTGGGTCCTGGATCCGGGAGAGGAGTTTGAAACACCGGAAGTCGTGCTGATGTATTCTTCAGAGGGTATCGGAAAAATGACCAGATGTTTCCACGACTTATATCGAAACCACCTGATTCGAAGCAGATATTTACATAAAAAACGTCCGATCCTGATCAACAACTGGGAGGGCACCTATTTTGATTTTGACGACGACAAGCTGGTAGCCATTGCAAGAGAAGCCAATAAGGTTGGCATAGAAATGCTGGTAATGGACGATGGCTGGTTTGGAAAACGTAATAATGATGAAAGCGGTCTGGGAGATTGGGTTGTTAATAAGAAGAAATTGAAGGATGGAATAGACGGCCTGGCAGAGCGCGTAAACGCAGAGGGTATAAAGTTTGGCATCTGGTTCGAGCCGGAGATGATCTCACCGGATTCAGATCTTTTCAGGGCGCATCCGGACTGGGCAATTCAGGTTCCGGGCAGGGAGATCACCATGCAGAGACATCAGTATGTGCTGGATATGACAAGACAGGATGTCAGGGAATATATTTATGAAAGTATGGCAAAGATCCTCCGCAGTGCCAATATCGAGTATGTGAAGTGGGATATGAACCGTCCGCTAACTGATATCGGAAGCTTTGCCCTTGACTGTGAACATATGGGAGAATTTTATCACAGATATGTGCTGGGCGTTTATGAGCTTCAGGAACGTCTGGTGCAGGAATTTCCTGATTTATTATTGGAAAACTGTTCCGGGGGCGGTGGTCGATTCGACCCTGGTATGCTGTATTACAGCCCGCAGATCTGGACTTCCGATAATATGGATCCCATAGAAAGACTGGCTATTCAGGAGGGTACAGCTCTGATATATCCTCTCAGTACCATGGGTGCACACATTTGTGTATGCCCCAATCATACCACCGGACGAAGTACACCTCTGGAGACCAGGGCGCATGTGGCAATGACCGGTACTTTCGGCTATGAATTGGATATTACAAAGCTGACTGAAGAAGAGAAAGCGCAGGCGACTGCATTTAACGAAGAGTATCATAAATACAATAAAATCTACAGAGAAGGTGACTACTACAGAATTGCTTCTTACAGGGAAAACAATATCTATGACTGCTGGCAGGTGGTGACAAAGGACAAAGCGGAATGTCTTGTCACATATGTGCAGGTTCGTTATATATCCAGAACCAAATCTGTACGGCTTTTGCTGGAGGGACTGGAGCCGAAAGCGAAGTATCAGTTGGAAGGAACAGATGAAGTTTATTACGGCGAAATGCTGATGAATGCAGGGTACCTGCAGGACATGATATTCGGGGAGTATGGCAGCAGACTGTTGCATTTTGTCCGAGTCTGAGATGGGGTAAGCACCCAAAGTCGTGAAAAAACTAAAAGTAAAAACAATGTAAGCTTTATGTAAAAACCTACAATCACATCGGTGACTGTAGGTTTTTTAATGTGCAAAATAACAGGATAAAAATCAATATGGAAAAATATTCATGGTGAAATGCCCTTAAATAATATGGTCAAAATGCAAAATAGACAAAAAAGTGTAGCAAAACAAAAATTATTATCGTTGTAGATGAATCCCCCGCTCTTTATAATGGAATATAGAATAAATCCCCACGAAAAGGGAGCATTTGAGAAAGAAGGAAGGTAGAAGATGAAGCTGCTAAAAAATACTTACAAGAACAAAACGTTGCTGTTCATGGCGCTGCCGGCCGTCGTCATCATGATTTTGTTTAATTATGTACCGATGTTTGGCCTGGTGCTGGCATTCAAAAAATTTAATTTTGCAAAGGGAATCTTTGGAAGTGACTGGTGCGGACTGGATAACTTCAAGTATCTCTTTCTGGTAGGAGAGACCGCCTGGAAACTGACCCGCAATACTGTGTTATATTACATAGCGTTTACAATTACAGGAACTGTCGGAAGTGTCATGCTGGCTATCGGAATTAATGAGATGGTATTGAAGAAAACAGGAAGAATGTTCCAGAGTTTTATGATATTGCCTACTTTTATCTCCTATATTGCAGTTTCTTTTGTGGTATATGCTTTTTTAAAAAATGATACAGGAATGTTAAATCGCCTGATCGTCTCTTTGGGAGGAGAAAGTATTCGTTTTTACCAGGATGATTCTAAATGGCCGATTATTTTGCTGATAGTCAATATGTGGAAGCAGATCGGATATGGTTCCGTGTTATATCTGTCTGTACTTACAGGTATCGACCCTAACCTATATGAAGCTGCAGCAATAGATGGTGCCAGCGCAAAACAGAAAATGTGGTATATTACCTTGCCGATGCTTGTACCCATGGTTATCATCAGAACTCTGATGGGTCTGGGAAGAATCATGCATTCGGACACCGGCCTTTTCTATCAGGTAACGAAAAACTCCCCGGCACTTTATGATACCACGCAGGTTCTGGACTCCTACGTGCTGAATGCGATTATGTCTTCTACAGACTACGGTATGACAGCAGCCACTACCTTTTATCAATCTATAATTGGATTTGTAATGGTTGTGGGTACCAATTTGATTATCCGAAAGATCTCACCGGATAATGCACTTTTCTAGGAGGTTGATTATGAAAAGAAGGAAAAAAATAAGTATAGGTCAATGGGTATTGACATTGATATTGGGAGCTTACGCACTTGTATGCTTTTTACCCGTGGTGTTGGTATTCGTAGCATCCTTTACCAGCGACACTTATATTCAAAAAAACGGGTTTACCTTTTTCCCGAAGGAATGGTCCTTAAACGCGTGGAAATATGTTGCGGGATATGGAGAGCAATTGCTGGTGTCCTATGGTGTGACTATATTTGTTACAGTAGCAGGTACTCTTGTCAGCCTGGTAGTAATGTCAATGTTTGCATATAGCCTGAGCAGGTCATGCTTTGACCTTAGAAAATATCTGGCCATTTTTATGCTGATTACCATGCTGTTCAGCGGCGGACGTTTGTCTTCGTATATTATTGAAACAAGTGTTTACGGATTGCGTGACAGCCTGCTGGCATTGATATTCCCCGGTATTTCTGCAATGAATATCATTATCATGAGGACATACATCCAGACCAATATATCCGATTCTTTGGTGGAATCTGCCAAGATTGACGGTGCCGGCGAATTCAGGATTTTCTGGCAGATCGTATTTCCTATGATGAAGCCTACTATTGCATCTGTTGGGTTTATGCAGGCAGTTACTTACTGGAATGACTGGCAAAAGGCATTTATGTACATTTCATCTGCCAACAAGACACCGTTGCAGCTTTTGCTGATTAGAATTGAAAAGAACGTCACATTCCTTTTGGAGAATCAGTCAAGTATTCCGGCATCGGAATATGCGGAGCTTATGAATACCCTGCCACAGGAATCCGGACGTATGGCAATCCTGCTTACCGCAATCGGACCGATTGCAATCGCTTATCCTTTCTTCCAGAAATATTTTGTAAAGGGTCTGACGGTAGGTGCTGTGAAAGGCTGACAACCGTTGAAGGTTTCAGATAAATATTATATAATAACTTAGGAGGTAACCAAATGAAAAAGAAATTAGTTGCGTTTTTATTGTCAATGACAATGTGTGCAGGTATGCTCGCAGGCTGTGGAAGTAAGGAAACAGAAAATAATGCATCTTCTTCCGATTCACAGGATGCACAGTCACAGGGAACAGAAACGAAAGCATCAGAAGAGCAGTCCACAGAGGCAGAAGAGCCGCAGGAAATCACCAATATCGTGGTATATTATCGTGCAAGTGCTCAGAACTCAGAGAAGGCTGTCATTGAGGCTATGAATGAGTATTCTGCAGAGAAAATAGGAGTTGCTATAACATATACTCCTATTGAAAGTTCCGAGTATAAGGACAAACTGTCCATGGATCTGGCTGCCCAGACTGAGATCGATCTGTGCTGGATGGCAAACTATACCGGATTACAGTCGCTTGCTGAGCAGGGAGCTTTGATGGAACTGACAGATATTCTGGGTGAGTATGAAGATCTGTACAATGTTATGCCTGAAAAGATCTGGGAGTCTACAGAATATGGCGGAAACAGATACTTTATTCCTAACTATAAGGAAAGTTTTACCAGCTATTCCGTTATGACACCTGCAGCACTGGCTGATACTGTAAAGGACAAATATGGAATCGACTTTAATGAAATCGAATGTAACGGTATTGAAGAACTGGCAAATTATGAAGAATACATCCTTGCCTGCATGAAAGAAGGAGTGGAATTCCCCATTCCGAACCTGGTTCGCTTCTATACCTGGTTAAGCGGCGACTCGAAGTATGAAGTACTTAACGGTATCTATATAGCTGATAAAGAGACTCATACAGTTTCTACTTATTATGAGACTCCTGAATTTGCAGAATATGTAGAACTGATGCAGAGATGGAACGATCTGGGCATCCGCCTGGAGGAAAGCCTGTTATCTGATTTCAAGTTTGATCCTTATCTGAAGTCCGGTTCTTATGCAATCAGCGGCTGGACAACTGTTCCTGATAATCAGAATCAGGCAAGCGTCAGATATGGCGTAGATGCATATGTAAAAGAAGTAACACAGAAGACCGTAATAAATACTTCTGCTACCGGTTCAGGCTGGTCAATTCCTCAGTACTCTGAAAAAGCAGACGCAGTTATGAAGTGGCTGACCCTGTTGAATAACGATACAGAATTTGCTAATTTGTTCGTATATGGTCTGGAAGGCCAGAACTATACTGTTGAAAGCGACGGACGTGTTGCTGTAATCGCTGACGCCGGTTGGTCCAATTCTGCATGGAAAGTTACCAACTATCTTGTTCCTTCTCTGTCCACAGCTGATGATTTGGGTAAAAAGGAACAGTATGATCAGTATAATAATGAAGCTGTTGAAATGGTTCACCTTGGCTTCAGACCTGATCTGACAGCACTTTCTGCAGAGACAGCTACCATCAGTGCAATCGATAAGGAAGTAGGTACCATGTTTGACATCGGTTTATACGGAGTCGATAAGCTGGAAGAGACCATTGCTGATATGAATAAAGCAGGTCTGGAGAAAGTAAAAGCAGAAATTCAGAAACAGTTGGATGAATTCTTAGCCTCCAAGTAAGAAGCGTAAAGACTAGTCATAGTGCATACAGAGCTGTTTTCAGGCAGTTCTGTATGCTTTTGGTTATGGAAAGTTTGAATATATGGAAAAGATGAATGTATTGATCGTGGATGATGACAAGAACCTGTGTAAATGTCTGGTGAAGCTGTTGCCCTGGGAGGAGATGGAGTGCGATGCTCCCCAGGTGGCTTATAATGGGCAGCATGCATGGGACATCATGCAAAGCAGCAAGATAGACCTGGTGATCAGTGATCTGAAGATGCCTGTTATGGACGGAATGGAGCTTTGCCGGATAATCAGAGAGAAATTTACCGATATCATTATTGTATTCTTGAGCGCATATGAGGACTTTTCCATTGCCCAGAAAGCGATGCGGTATGGTGTCACGGATTATATCCTGAAGCCCATTAATATGGAAGGAATAGAATCCCTGAAAAAAATTATTGGGAGGGCTGCTTCCGAAAAAGGAATACAGGAGTGGAATAAGCAATTATTCAGCCGGGAATACAGTGACAAGATACGGGAGGCGCTGAAAGGGCAGAATATTACATTTTTTGAAGAACTATTTCAGAATCTGAGAAGGGCAGATAAGGTGTCTTCGCTGAATGCATGTATGTATCTGCTCCGAATCCTCAATGAGCATCATCAGTCAACCGACAGGGAAAAGGCGGATTCCCTGACCTTGTCCGGTTCTGTCTATGAGAAAAAATGCCGTGATCTGTTGGCAATGAATACAGCAGAGGAAAGAATTCAATACGTGCAGCAACAGTATGAGAAAGTATTGCAGGATGTAGGAGACGAATCGAGAAATGCTTATATTGTACACCAGGCCAAAGCGCTGATTGAAGAAAATTATTTTCTGCCCGAATGTAATGTAACATGGATATCCGGAAAATTATATATGCAGCCGGCATATGTGGGCCGCCTGTTCAGTAAGAAGACAGGAATCGGTCTGGCGGAATATATTGTGGAATGCCGCATGAAACAGGCCAGTCTGCTGCTTCGGGAAAGCAATGTCCCGGTCAATGAGATCGCTTCGAAAGTCGGTTATTCTTATTCTAATTATTTTACCAGAGCATTCCGTAACAGATTCGGACTGTCGCCTTCTGAGTACCGACAAAAGCATGGGAAAAAAATCATAGACAATGAAATGTCTGCAGGATAGCGAAAACGGAGGAAAAGCCTGAGGGAGAAAGTGCATGAAAAGTTGGTATAAAAACAGGGGAATCAGCTTTAAGATCAGTTTCATGTTTGCTTCATTATTTCTGTTGATGATAGGGGTACTGACATTTATCTTGTACAACCATTTTCAGAAAACGGTCAATGAATCCGTCATGAGCGCGGTCAGCGGCAAGGTATCTGATAATATGAGTCAGATGCAGTCACTTCTGGAACGTATCGAAATTTCGGTGGATCTTGTGTATGACAATGACACGCTTTACTACGAAGGGGATGCGGAAATACCACCTATCTGTAAAATGCTGCTTTCTTATAAATCAGAGCCCGGAAATGAGAATGTCCCGGCTTTGATGAAGGAGTATGAATCCAACAAAAAACTGTTCAATGACTATTTCAGTGCCTGTTTCGGCAGTACGGGTACTGACTATAGTAATATTATTTTCGTGGATACTTCACTGCCGATTCATAAATTTTTGGGAAGATACACTGATTTTGCAGAGGGAAACGGATTTCGGAGCGGCGTGAATGTCAGGGAAACAGACTGGTATCAACAGGCCAGGAAGATGGACGGAGACATTTATTGGTTTATATTGCCTGAGTATGACACCAGACTGTGCATGGCTAAACTGCTGAAGCATACGTACGTCGATCAGAATCGGGAACTGCAGGTGAAGGAAATAGGGGTGCTTACCTTAAGCTTTGATATTGCTGCTATTTATGACAGGCTGGATATTGAGGGACTGACATCGGGCTCGGAAATCTATCTGGTAGACCGGGAGCAGGAGATTGTATTTTCCAGCAATCAGCAGAGTACTTTTAGTCAGCTTCTTGAAGAGCAGTATACCTGGCAGGAAGGGATTCAGGAAGTGCAGTACGAAGGACAGCCCTGTCAGATTTACTTCAAGGAACTTCCAATGGATCTGGCGATCATGTCAGTGATACCTTTGGATGACATCAAAAGCTTGACATCTGATACCATCAGGATTATCTTTATTGTAGGAATCATAGCAGTATGTATAGCCGTTGCCGTGATTGTTCTGCTTGCAGCCAAAATAGTTGCACCGATAAAGCGCTTGTCAAAGCATATGCAGGCGGGACATGCAGAGCTTATTGTTTGTGATACCGTGGGACAGGACGAGACCGGAAAGTTGTATCGCGCATTCAACACGCTGATGACAAGGCTCCATCAGTCTATGGATGACACCGTTGCGGCCATGGAGAAGCAAAAAGAGGCAGAACTGTGTGCATTACAAGCTCAAATCAATCCCCACTTTGTTTACAATACATTGAATTCCGTATCCAGCCTGGCATTGTACTACGAAAAGCAGGATATTGCGGAGGTAGTAGATAATTTATCAAAGATTATGCGTTACAGTATCAGTTCTCCTAATGAACTCGTATCAATTCGGACAGAGCTTGATATTATCAAACAATATGAAAATATTCAGAAAAGCTGTTATTGGGAAGAAGTTGCTTTTCGTTATGAAATTGCACCGGAAACACTGGATTTCCAGATCCCTAAGCTGATTATACAGCCACTTATTGAGAATGCATTGAAGCATGGATTGGACCATGGAGAGGGATGCGCAGAGGTGCGTGTGATAACTGCACGAAAAGAAGAGGGCATACAGATTATTGTCTGGGACAGCGGAAAATATGCTGATGTAGAAATGCTGAACCGGTATGCCTTGGGAAAAGATTCGGAGGAGATCAAATCCAGCAGTATAGGTGTCAGAAATGTGTGGGAGCGTATCCGTATTGTCTTCGGAGAGCAGGGGAATCTGCATTATGAAAAAGATGAGGAAGGGCATACCATGGCTGTTATCAGTATAAATCGTATTGAGGAAAAACAGAAAGAAGGTAATTTATTATGAGAATCATGACGAGTAATATCTGGGGAGATTATTTTAATAATCCGGTAGAAGACAGAGAAGATCTGCTTTATGATGTTTTTATGAGATATCAGCCTGATATCCTTGGCTTTCAGGAGGTTACGAAAAGCTGGTACGGAAGTAAACTTTTTGAGCGACTTTCCGGAGAGTATGCTTTCGCGGGGATGGAATCTTATAATAACAGCAATGTGAATAGCAATTATGTGCCGCTGGCATATAAAAAAGATTATCTGCTTCTTGCCAAGGGCTACGAGCGTCTCCGGGAAACCAGCGACAGAAGCAAAGCCATTACCTGGGCCGTTCTGAAACATCCCCGGGAGGAAAAGGTTTTTGCGGTGTGCAACACCCATTTCTGGTGGAAAAGCGGTCCTGAACACGATCTGGTAAGAACAGAGAATGCAAAACAGCTTGTTGCTTTGATGAAATTTTTACAGGAAAAATATGATTGTCCTGTTTTTGCTTTCGGGGACATGAATACGGTACTGTCAAGCGATGTATTCAAAGTATATGCAGAGAATGGCATCCGCCATCTTTACGACCTGGCAGAGAAGAAGAAAGATGTGAGCTCACATCATGGGGACCCTCAGCCCGATGAGAATGGGAAGCTTCGCGGTAAGACTACTCAGAAGGGCAGGGAATATTCTATTGACCATATTATTGGTATGGGAGACGGGATCAAGGTGCAGGAGTACAGAGTGGTGGAAGACCAGGATGCACTGGATGCGACAGATCATTCACCGGTGTTTGTGGATGTATTGATGGAATAGATTTGATCGGCTGTTACCGGGATCAATGCAGATATAGAGGGCTGCTGCGCTAAGCGCGGCAGCCTTATTTTCTGCCTGGGCTGACGAAGGGAGCGCCGGTTTATGAGCAAAGGTAGCCGCAAAGCGGCGAAAAGCGCCGCAGGCTGCGACCAAAAGCATCTGCGATGCTTTGCGAATGGCGCGGAGTGAACTGTAACGACATATATCCGGTCAGCAGAAAAAGTACAATTTATGCATTGTGTAATCATATGAAATATAGTATAATAGATACACAATGCATAAACGAGGTGAAGGCATGGACATTCAAAAGAGGATCATCGAATTACGAAAGAGTACAGGTATGAACCGCAAGGAATTCTGTGAGTATTTTGGGATTCCGTACAGGACAGTGACAGAATGGGAACGTGGGACACGTAAGATGCCTGATTATGTACTGCGCTTGATCGAGTATCAGGTCAGGATGGAGAAGATGAGGAAGGATGGGGCGGAAACGGAAAAAGGAGGAATGCATTATGAAAGCAATTGAACTAATGAATGAGTTATTTTCCATGGCAAAACCGGGGGAATACTTAAATACCTGCGATACCTGTAAAGCAGGTAATCCTGAAAGGGAAGTGAAAAAAGCAGCCGTTTCCATGTTTGCAACGCCGGATGTGGTAAGACAGGCCAAAGAGTGGGGGGCAGACCTGCTGATTGTACACGAACCGACATATTACAATCACATGGACGTTCATCATGATGAAAAGATTGAAAATGAAAAAAGAAAGCTGATTGAAGAGTCCGGAATTACGTTATTTCGATATCATGATCATCCCCACGCAACCGTTCCGGATCAGATCGCGGCAGGACAGTTGAGAAGCATGGGATTTGAGGGAACAATTGAATATACAGATATTTTTGATCTGGTTCGCCTGCACCTGGACGAGCCCCTTACGCCTGTACAGGTTGCTGAAATGATAGAGGAACGCCTGGGCATCAGACACGTTCGCATCTGCGGCACCAGAGACCTCCCCTGCACAGTTATATCGGGCATGTTCGGTACGCCCGGCGGTGTATTTGATGAATTAATGAGCGAAAAAAGTGAAATTGTTTTGACCGGTGAGGCATGCGAATGGATGTTAGGTGAATATGCCCGTGACTGCGCGCAGCTTGGTCACAAAAAGGCGTTACTGATTATGGGACATGTGGGCTCAGAACGAGACGGTATGATATATGTGGCGGATCTGGTAAAAGAAAGGCATCCGGAAATTGATGTGAAATACTTTGAGTGTGGGGAAGTCTATTCTTACACCGATTCATAAAATCAGGAGGAAACAATAATGTTAGAAATAGGAACAAAAGCACCATCTTTTAATCTGCCGGATCAAAACGGCACCATTCACACCTTGGAGGAATACAGAGGGAAGAAAGTCATTTTGTATTTTTACCCAAAGGATAACACTCCCGGCTGCACCAAGCAGGCATGCGGATTCTCCGAGCGGTATCCACAGTTTATGGAGAAGGGAGCAGTCGTGATCGGTATCAGTAAGGACACGGTAGCTTCCCATAAGAAGTTCGAAGAAAAATACGGACTTGCTTTTCCCCTCCTTGCAGACCCGGAGCTTACTGTCATCAAAGCTTATGATGTCTGGAAAGAGAAGAAAAATTACGGCAAGGTATCCATGGGTGTAGTGCGCACTACATACCTGATCGATGAAGACGGTGTGATCATAAAGGCAAATGATAAGGTAAAAGCGGCGGAGGATCCCGCTAAGATGCTCGGTGAAGTATAATGAAGATTATTTTGTCTCCCGCTAAAAAAATGAATATCGATGTGGATACACTGGAGCATACAGGACTTCCTGTTTTTCTTGAGCAGACTGAAGAAATTGCGGCCTGGCTACAGGGAAAGACGATACAGGAGCTTAAGAAGCTCTGGGGATGCAATGACACCATTGCCGAACAGAATGTGAAGCGCCTGAGAGAGATGAATCTCAGAACAAGTCTGACACCGGCCATTCTTTCCTACGAAGGAATTGCGTACCAGTATATGGCGCCCGCTGTTTTTGAGGACGGGCATCTTACATATGTGCAGGAACATCTGCGCATTTTGTCGGGATTTTACGGGGTTTTAAAGCCCATGGATGGTGTGACGCCATACCGGCTCGAGATGCAGGCGAAAGCAAAGATAGGAACGTGTAAAGACCTGTATGACCTTTGGGGCAGCAGGCTTTACCGGGAGGTCAGGGATGAGGATGGTGTGATTATCAATCTGGCTTCCAGGGAATATTTCAAATGTATCGAGAAGTATTTGACAGAGCAGGATACCTATATTACCTGCACCTTCGGAGAAATGGTAAACGGAAAGCTGGTTCAAAAAGGTACTTATGCCAAGATGGCAAGAGGAGAAATGGTTCGTTTTATGGCGGAGAGAAAGATTGAAGACCCTCAGGAGATGAAGGCTTTCGACAGGCTTGGGTATGTCTACAGGGATGATTTATCCTGTGTAACGGAGTTTGTGTTTGAAAAGATGTAAGAAGATGGATAAATGACCGGCTTTTAACATATGTCGTTAATTTATGTTTTCTTGTTTTTTCATATCCAGAAAGTATCTTGCATATAATAAAACGTACACAATGTACATTGTTGACATTGTGTATGCATTTTATTATAATGGAGGTACAAAAGGAGATGATTGATATGTTAATGGAACAAGCTACAACCGTAAGAAAAGAGTGGAGTTCATTTTGTGATGGTGTCATTCATGATAAACCTATTTTTATTAAAAGGACAAGAGATAAAATGTGGTTTTCTAATTTGGAGACTATGTCCGAAATTCTTAAGGCATATGTATTTACTGCATCAAAATTTGTAGAAGAGGATGGTTCCGTCACATTATCATTAAATGAAATTGACCTGATTGAAAATGGTGAATCAGAGCAGGCAGCTCGTCTGGCTCTGGCTAATGCTATCCTGGAATATTCTACAGAATATTACATGAATTATGAGATGTATTCTCATGCACCTAACAGAAAGGGGCATGTGCCTTATATATTTAAGGCCCTAATAATGGATGATCCACAGAAAATAGGGGAGAGTATTCAATGCCAAGATGGAAAGAACTAAAGAGATTTTGTGAAAAGGATGGCTGGGAACTGTATAAAGATACAGATCATTACTTTTATAGGAAGATTGATGATGATGGAACCATCCGTATGACGAAAGTTTCTAAGGGCTCTGGGGAGATTCATTCAAGAATGTGGAAAGAGATTTTAAAAAAGCAATTACAGGTTACACAAGAGTATTTTAATGACCATATATAATGAAGGAATATCCCAAAAGTCAAAACGATTTTGGGATATTTTTTTAATGAATTTTTTATATCATAACCGTACATACTAAACTTTATTTAAAGAATTGAGGTTTGGTATGGAATCTATATGGAGAAAACAGACAAGGAAAATTGCCCCTAAAACAGGAGCAGATTTTGTAAAAATACCTGAAACCCGGTGGGATGCGATTATAGTAGGTGCCGGCATGGCAGGACTTCTGACAGCCTATTATCTGAAAGAACGAGGCAAGAAAGTACTGGTTCTTGAGGCGGACCGGATTGCATCCGGACAGACGGAGCGTACCACTGCCAAGATTACCAGTCAGCATGCTTTAAAATATAGCAAGTTGATTCAGAAGGTAGGAGCCGGGAAGGCTGGGCTGTATGCGCAGGCTAACGAGGCGGCCATCCGGGAGTATGAATGGCTGATCAGAAAGTGCGGAATAGACTGTCAGTTTGAGAGAACTGAGGCCTACTTATATACATTACAGGACACAGACTTATTGGAGAAAGAGGCGGGGGCTGCTTCTTCCCTGGGAATAAAAGCATCTGTTACCAGCGAGACTGAGCTTCCTTTTCCGGTGAAGAAGGCGGTATGTTTTCATAATCAGGCTCAGTTTTCTCCTTTGGAATTCGTCCGGTTTCTGGCGGCAGAATTAGAGATTTGGGGGTACACGAAGGTACTTATCGTGAAAGGAAATTGTGTGGTGGCAGAAAGGACTGCACCGGCAGAACGAACCGAGCCGACAGGAGAAAAAAGCACATCCGGCCAGAAAGTTGTGCTGACTGCAGACCGGATCATAATTGCTGCCCACTACCCCATAAAAAACGTACCGGGCTTTTACTTCCTGCGGCAGCATCAGGAAAGAAGCTACGTTGTGGCGCTTTCCGGGTGTAATAAGATAAAGGGGATGTATTACGGAATTGACGAGGATGGTCTGTCTGTCCGACAGGCAGGAGACTACCTGCTGCTGGGTGGGAGCTCTCACAGGACAGGAGATAATGATTCAGGCGGTGCATATGAATTCCTGGAAAAGGCAGCAGCGCAGTATTTTCCGGACGGCAAAGTGGAAGCACGTTGGTCGGCTCAGGACTGTATGCCTCATGATGGTATTCCTTTTATAGGAAGATATTCCGTTTTCACACCACATCTATATGTAGCCACGGGATTTCAGAAGTGGGGCATGACATCTGCCATGATCGCCGCCATGATTCTGAGGGATGAACTGTGTGGAGTGAAGAACCCTTATGCGAAGTTGTTTCGGCCCCAGAGGCTCAATCTCCGGGCATCCTTCGGAAATCTGTTGGTGGATGTGGGAATGAGTATAAAAGGGCTTACCAAGGGATTCCTTCACAGACCGGGACAAACCGTAGATTCTTTATTGCCCGGGCACGGCGGGATCGTTGCCATAGATGGAAAAAAGTATGCCTGCTATCGGGATGAGGCTGGAGAACTTCATCAGATTTCTGCCCGCTGCTCCCATATGGGCTGCGAACTTACCTGGAATCCGGACGAGAAGAGCTGGGATTGCCCCTGCCATGGTTCAAGGTTTGATGTGGACGGAAGGCTGCTTGATAATCCGGCAAAGAGGGATGCAGCAGTAAGGTAGACTACAGCCAAAAGATATGGTACAATCATGATCGTATCTTGTTCATAGAAGGAGACGATCGTTATGAAACAACCAAATTATAAAGCGCTGTTACCCATAGGCGTATTTATCGTGCTTTATCTTGGATTAGGCATTTTATTTGAGTATATTTTAAAGATTCCCATGGGATTTTATAACATTCCCATTGTAGTAATCTTTCTGGTGGCGCTGTTAGTGGCGTGTATCCAGAATCCGAAACTGAACTTTGATGAAAAACTGGAAATCATGGCCCGGGGTGTGGGGGATAAAAATATCATCACAATGGTGCTTATCTTCATGGTGGCAGGAATCTTTGTGGGCGTAGTAGGCAGGAGCAGTGCAGAAAGTGTGGCGTATTTTGTACTTTCCTTTATCCCGGCCAGATTCGCGGTATTGGTGCTGTTTGTGGTAAGTGCCTTTGTATCCCTTGCAATGGGTACTTCCGTGGGAACCATTACGCTGATCGTACCGATTGCGGTGGCAGTGGCTGACAGCTCCGGATTCGGTGTAGAGCTGTGCGTGGGGGCAGTGGTAGGAGGGGCCATGTTCGGTGATAATCTGTCCTTTATATCGGACACCACCATCGCTGCCTGTAACGGACAGGGTTGTGAAATGAAAGACAAATTTCGGGAGAACTTTGGTATAGCGCTGCCTGCGGCTGTAGTAACCATGATCATCATCTTAATTAAATCTATGGGAATGGAAGTGGGACAGGCTGTAATCGGGGAGTATCACCTGATTCAGCTGGTTCCTTACCTTGTAGTTCTGGCTGGCGGTATTGCGGGAATCAACGTGTTTATTGTCCTGTTGGTCGGAATCGCAAGCGGTGCGGTAATTATGTTGGCAACCGGTGCCACGGCAGCTACTCAGATGCTTGCCAATATGGGCTCCGGTGTGTCCGGGATGTTCGAGACATCCATGGTCGCTATTCTGGTATCGGCCATTTGTGCTTTGATTGAAGAATATGGCGGCTTTGCAGCATTACTGCAGCTGATCACCGGCATTTTCAAGGGAAAGAAAGGTGCCAAACTGGGCATGGGGCTTTTGGTTGGTGTCATGGATATTGCCACCGCCAACAATACAGTTGCCATCGTAATGGCCAATCCCATTGCGAAAGAGATGGCTGAAAAGTATGATATCTCTCCCAGAAAAGCGGCATCTATCCTGGATACCTTTTCCTGTATTTTTCAGGGGATTATTCCTTACGGCGCCCAGATGCTGGTTGCAGTTTCTGTGACTGCGGAATTAGGGCATACGGTTTCGGCATTTGATATTATCCCCAATCTGACTTACCCACTGATGCTCCTTGTGAGTATACTGGTGTTTCTGTTTGTGGTGCCGGATCATAAATAATTCTTTACAAAAACAGCATACTAAAATTAGTCCCTAATAACCAGTCAAGCCGCCCATGTGGCAGAAGGCGAGGAAGTATGCTGAATCATTTGAAAAATCAAACAAGTCCCTACTTACTGCAGCACGCAGAGAATCCTGTAAACTGGTATCCATGGTGTAAGGAGGCATTTGAACGTGCCGAAACGGAAGATAAGCCCATCTTTTTAAGCATCGGATACAGTACTTGTCACTGGTGCCATGTCATGGCTCACGAGAGCTTTGAAGACACAGAGATTGCAGAGATTCTGAATCAGTATTTTATATCCATAAAAGTAGATAAAGAGGAAAGGCCTGATATTGACAGCATTTATATGTCTGTATGTCAGGCCTTTACAGGCAGCGGCGGCTGGCCCACTACGATTTTCCTGACACCGCATAAAGAGCCTTTCTTTGCAGGAACTTATTTTCCCAAAACGGCCGGATACGGGCAGATCGGATTAAAGGAGCTGCTTCTGGCCATTCAGGAAAAATGGAAGAATGACAGAGGAGAGTTGTTGAAATCGGCGGAAGAAGTACTGACATTTTTGCGCCGGCGCAGCGTAGCTCACAAAAGCGGTGATACAGCAGTACAACCGCAGTTAATTTCTGCGGCATTTGAAATTTTCAGACGCACGTTCGATAAAACGTATGGTGGCTTCGGGGATGCTCCAAAGTTTCCGACCCCGCACAATCTGCTGTTTTTAATGCAATATTATGAGAAGAGCCATGAGGAAGAAGCGCTGAAGATGGCAGAAAAGACCCTGCTGCAAATGTATCGCGGCGGTATGTTCGACCATATCGGCGGCGGTTTCAGCAGGTATTCTACAGATCGTTATTTCCTGGCACCCCATTTTGAGAAGATGCTGTATGACAACGCGCTGCTGATCCTGGCCTATTGTAAGGCGTATGAGATTACCGGAAAACAGATTTATCGTGACGTTGCCCAAAAGACAGCCGACTATATTCTGCGGGAAATGACTTCGCCGGGCGGTGGGTTTTACAGTGCCCAGGATGCAGACAGTGAAGGAGTGGAGGGAAAATATTATCTGTTTGAGCCCTCTGAGATCATCGGAGTTCTTGGGGAGAAGACGGGGAAAGAATTCAATCAACATTTTGATATTACTGAGAAAGGTAATTTTGAAGGAAAGAATATCCCAAATTTACTGCAAAATGATGCGGTGAGCGACCTGTGGGCTACTTGTCTGCCTGCTGTCTACGAATATCGCAGGAAACGATATGCCCTGCATCTGGATGACAAGATACTCACTTCCTGGAACGGGCTGATGATTGCAGCCATGTGTCATTTATATCGTATCACGGAGAACAAAACGTATCTCAAATCCGCAGTGCGTGCCCAAGAATTGATTGATGATTCCCTTTGTGAAAAGGATACCCTGTATGTGAGTTACCGCAAGGGAAATCGCAGTGAAAAGGGATTCCTGGATGATTATGCAAATGAGATTTTCGCATTGCTTGCTTTGTATGAAGCTACCCTGGACTCTGCATATCTGGAGAGAGCAAAGCAATTTTGTTATAAAGCAGTATCAGATTTTTGGGACAAGGAGCAGGGAGGGTTTTTCCTGTATGGAGCGGAAAATGAGCAGCTGATTCTGCGTCCCAAGGAGACGTATGACGGTGCCGTCTTCAGCGGTAATTCGGCTATGGCCTATAACCTTGTCAGACTATACCTTCTTACGGGAGAAGAGCAGTATAGAGAACTGGCGGAACGTCAGCTTGATTTCCTGAGTACAGAGGCCGAACAATATCCTGCGGCACATGCCATGTTCCTTGTGGCATTGTCAGATTATATGGACTGGCCGGAGAAAATAACCATAGTATTGAAGGAGAACCAAAAGCCTGCCAATTTATCCTGTAAGATTCCCCTGGATACGGTTATATGCATTTTGGAGGAGCCTACGGAAGAATATCCCCTGAAAAATGACAAGACTACATTTTATGTCTGTCGCGGCCGGGCTTGTCAGCCCCCGGTAAATGATATATTCTTCCTTTACAAATGCTGTTGAAACCTCTATAATAAATGCCAGGTACATTGGGAGGTGCGGTTATGGCATTTATGGATTTTAAATTTTTCAGTGAATCATTGGGGATGCAGACAGAGGTTTATGTGGTCATGCCTCAGAAAAGCTCTGCCGGTGAGATCGGTGTGGAAAGTAAGGCAGAGGCAAAAAAGTATAAGTGTCTGTACCTGCTTCACGGTTTAAGTGATGACCATACGATCTGGCTGCGCAGAACTTCTATTGAGAGATATGCAACAGAATACGGAATCTGTGTGGTTATGCCCTGCGGTCACAGAAGCTTTTACACCGATATGAAATACGGCGGAAAATATTATACCTATATTGCGAAGGAACTTCCGCGGGTGATCAGAGAGTTCTTCAATGTTTCGGACAAGCGGGAGGATAATTATATCGCAGGTCTTTCCATGGGTGGTTATGGCGCTTTGAAGATCGGGCTTAGAGAGCACGAAAGCTTCTGTGCGGCAGCAGGATTGTCTTCTGCTGCGGACATCAAAAAAGAAGATTTTGATGAGGTCATGATTCCGATTTTCGGTGAGGATAAGAAGATTCCGGCAGAAGAGGACCTGTTCAGTCTGGTGGAGATGCATAATGAAGATGCAGACAAGCCGAGAATCTACATGGCTGTGGGTACAGAAGATTTCCTGTATCAGGATAATCTCAGGCTGAAAGAGAAATTTGAAAACCTTGATTATGATTATACTTATCGTGAGGGACCGGGTGTCCATTGCTGGAAATTCTGGGATGAGTATATTCAGTATGTGCTGAAGTGGATGTTTGATTAAGAAAGGAATTTTGGAGGTAGAGTATGTTACTTTTTTTCATTCGACATGGTGATCCCATCTATAATCCGGACAGCCTCACTGATCTGGGAAAGAAACAGGCAGAAGCACTGGTAAAACGTATGGCAGAGTGTAAGCCCGATAAAATATACGCTTCCAGCTCTAATCGCGCCATTATGACGGCAGAACCCACCGCCAAATTTTTAGGGAAAGAACCGGAGATCCTGGATTGGTGCAATGAAAATTATGCGTGGCGGGATTTAACAGTTATCACAGAAGAAGGAAAGCGCAAATGGTGCTTTCAGGATGAGGTGACGTGTAAGCTTTTTGCCGCCGGTGAAGTGAGACGGCTTGACAGACAGTGGTATGATCATCCCCAATTTGCCGATACCAGATTCAAAGAAGGAATTCAAAGGATTCAAACAGAAACAGATCATTTTCTGTTAGCTCTCGGATACAGGCATGACCTGGAAAGGAATGCTTATATTCCTGTGAGACCGAATGATGACAGGATCGCTCTGTTTGCCCACCAGGGCTTCGGACTGGCATTCCTAAGCTGTCTGCTGGATGTGCCTTATCCGTTGATGGCCCTGCATTTTGATATGGGACATTCCGGTATGACGGTGATTGAATTTACCGGGGAGGACCTGGTGATTCCAAAGACGCTGCAGGTGTCCAATGATTCCCACATTTTTGCGGCAGGGATGTCTACAGATTATCAGAACAGGGTACATTTCTGACAAAGCATTTTCCATAAGTATTTTATTTATGAAACAGCCTGCAGCAGATATCTGCCATCTCATCAGGCGTTTCCTGCATCCCATTCTGAAACCAGTTAACAAGAATACTTTTGGCTGCACTCTGCAGGGCGATCGCAAGGTATCGTTCCTGTGAGGGCAGCTTTTTCAGTTCATTTTCTGTATCCACGTTAGTCTGAAAGATAAAGTCAGGCGGCATCTTGGCCTGAAGCAATAACCTGAAATATACGGCATTCTCCTGGATATAAGAAAAGCAGTCCTTATACCACTGGCGGGGATTTTTTAGGTAATTTTGCTCGGAGAGTGCTGTATTTACTACATCGTAGATCTGACTGCCAATTGCCTGCAGGACATCTTCTTTACAGGTATAATTTCTGTAAAAAGCCCCCCGGGATACGCCGGAGCGATTAATAATGGAAGTGATGGTGATCTTGTCGAAGGGCATTTCATTCATCAGATAAATCAGTGCCGTCTGAATGCATTCCCGGGTGAAACGGTGGGACTCGGTATTTGACATGCGTAAAATGGCTTTTTTCTTGGCATCGCGGTCTTGTTCACTCATAGTTCTGTTCATCTCCGTTATAGTAATATGCAAGTCTTACAACGCTGTAGAAAGGTGTGATTTTGACTGTCTATGTGCAGCCCGGTTCGAGGCTATTGTGACAGTACAAATCATTAAGATATTGTACAGTCCGAGCAAAATCAATTGACTCCCTGAGAAGTTGATGATACACTTGTATAGTCTACTTTATTGTAATATGAGAGAACTATAATTGTAAAGAGTATACAGGTGATAAAATGTGGAAAGAATATTTTAGCATCCCAAATCTGATGGGTTATTTTCGAATTCTTATGATACCGGTGTTTCTGGGCGCATACTATAATGCAGAGACGACTGCTGATTATCTCATTGCATTTGCAATACTGGCAGTGTCGCTTCTCACGGATTTCTTTGACGGGAAGATTGCCAGGAAGTTTAATATGATTACGAATTTCGGCAAAATGCTGGACCCGGTAGCGGACAAGCTGACCCAGGGTGCCCTTGCCCTTGCGGTAACGTTTAAGTATCCGATCATGAAGATACTTCTGGCATTTTTTATCTGCAAGGAGCTTTATATGGGAATTATGGGCCTCTATCTTTTGAAAAAGAAAGATTATCATTACGGAGCCCAGTGGTATGGCAAAATATGCACTGCTGTAATGGATGTGGGTATTTTTATCATGCTTTTATTTCCGCAGCTGGATTATAGGATCGTATTTGTTTTGTTTGTAATTATGATGGGATTGATGCTTCTTTCCCTGGTAAAATATATACAGTTTCATGTGGCAGTAATAAGAGGTACCGATATGCTAAAAAAACAGGGGGCCCCCGGTACTTGATAGTAATCTTGGTATTTCTGGGATTTCTCATACTCGGGGGCGTTGCACCATACGTAAGTCAACCCGAGGTGGGGGAGGACTATCAGAATCAGTTTGATGCGGAAAGTTTTTATGCAGATGCCACTTCCTGCGACAGGGCAGCAATCGTAGAGGGCAACGGGGATGCGCTGATTGAGCGTGTCCGAATGATTGAGCATGCCAAAGAGAGAATTATTCTGTCCACCTTTGATTTCCGGTCAGACACTGCGGGAAAGCAGATGCTCTCAGCCCTGATATCGGCTGCGGAGCGGGGAGTCAGGGTGCAGATACTGACGGATGGATTTAATTTTCTGACCCATATGAAAGGAAATCCTTATTTTTATGCATTAGTCAGGACAGAAAATATAGAGTTTAAAGTATATAACCCTGTGAATCTGTTGACTCCCTGGAAGGGAATGAGCAGGATGCATGATAAATATCTGATTGCAGACGAAGAAGTCTATCTGTTAGGAGGACGCAATACTTTCAATTATTTTCTGGGAGATCAGGACAGCCATAAGAATTATGACAGGGATGTGATGGTATATAATACCGGCGGTGAGGAATCTTCCCTTTATCAGGTAATGGACTATTTTGAAGGTGTCTGGAATCTGAAGCACTGCAAAGCCTGGAAGCCCGGCACCTGGCTGACGGATACAGAAAGCGTAGACCGGGTGTCAGCAGAACTTCAAAAGATTTACAATGTGATGAAGGAAGAACATGGGGACTGGTTTGAGAAAGCTGACTATGAAAGCGTTACCGTACCTACCAATAAGGTTACGCTGCTGTCCGGCCAGACAAGTCTGTATTCCAAGGAGCCGCAGGTATTCTACGGTCTGGGACAATTGATGAAAAATGCCCGGGAAAAGGTGGTTGTCCATACGCCATACATTATCTGTAATCAGATGATGTACGAGACCTTTGCAGAAGTATGTGAGGCTGGGACTGAGGTGACGATCATGACCAATTCCGCCCGGAACAATGGTAATCCTTTCGGCGCGGCAGATTACGTCCTCCATAAAGAGAAGATATTGGATACAGGGGTGAATGTGTTGGAGTATGACGGAGGAATCTCCTATCATGCCAAGAGCATGGTGATAGATGATGATCTGGCGATTGTAGGTTCTTTCAACATGGATATGAAAAGCGTGTATCAGGATACGGAGCTCATGCTGGTGGTGAACAGCAAGGAGCTGAGCGCACAGCTTAGTGAGCTATTCGAAGTGTATCAGGAGGATGCAGTCCGGGCGGACCCTGAACGGGCGCCGATGGAAGAGCTGTTTGGCGGGGATGTGTCCGGGGCTCAGAAGATCGAGAGATTCTTTATTATGTTGTTGGATCCGTTGCTGAGGTTTTTATTATAGTAAACTATATATTATATACCATAAAGAGGGAGTTGTCATTAAACAGCGTGTTGAATGACAATTCCCTTTTTATGTATTATACTGAGTTCACAGTTCACACTTCCGGCACGGACGGGAAATGTAGGGAATGGGTAAAAGATATTGCAGAATACAGGGGGATGATTTACAATGGAAGTAGAAAATATTTTAGTAAACAACATATCATTAACAGAGCAAAGTACCAAACTGGATGCATCCTGTAAGAGATTGCTGGCGAATAAAATTATTCTGGCGTGGATTATGAAGCATTGTATGGAAGAGTACAGTGAATACGATGTGGCGGAAATTGCGGAAAAGTATATAGAGGGTTCTCCGCAAATAGCCAGTATGACAGTACATCAGGATGAAGTCAATGCAGAATTGATCACCGGAATGGCAACGGAAAGCAACAGTGTCCAAGAGGGTAAGGTTACGTATGATATTCGGTTTTGGGCGGTACATCCTAAATCTGGTGAATTGATCAGGCTGATTATCAATATAGAGGCACAGAATGATTTCTATCCGGGATATCCTTTGATTAAGAGAGGAATCTATTATGGCAGTCGTATGATATCATCTCAATATGGTACAGAATTTACAGATTTAAATTATGATGAAATTAAGAAAGTATATTCGGTGTGGATTTGCATGAATCCACCTAAATATAGACAAAATACCATAGCGAAATATTCTATATGTGAGAGCAGCGTGGCAGGTATAGTTAATGAGAAGAGAGAAAATTATGATTTAATGTCCATAATTATGATTTGCCTGGGTGAGTCAGGAAGTACCGAATCTGATATTTTAAAGTTGCTTGATGTACTTTTTTCGGAAGAAGAGAGCGCGGAAGATAAGAAACATATACTTGAAGAAGAATTTCATATTAAGATGACGAGAAAGCTGGAAAAGGAGATGATGGAAATGTGTAATTATAGTAAGGGAGTACTGGAGCGGGGAATAGAGCAAGGAATAGAGCGGGGAATAGAGCAAGGAATAGAGAATTCCATTAGAAACCTGATGGATAGCATGAACTGGACTGAGGACCAGGCTATGGAGGCGCTCAAGATTCCGGAACAGCAGAGGAATCAATATCGTAAAGGCGATAAGGCTTCTTTATAATCAAAAGTTATCCATAAAATACATTGAAAATCCAGACAAGAAATCGTATTTGGTGCTTGCCTGGATTTTTTATTAGTACAATTCCCAAAATGAAAACTGGTTTCTTTTTGAGAATTTACTTTATTCCTGATACAGTTTATAGTAAAAACAGGGGATTTGGATTCATAAGGGTACTAGAAATCGCACAGGCAAAATGTCCTGCCGGGAGGTCATATGAAGAGACTGGAAGAAAAAGGAACAACAAAAAGACGTGGAAGAAAAAGTTACTATTATAAGTTCTTTTTGAGCTTCATAATGGTGCTTTTTGTACCAATGCTTACGATTGCGTTGATATTTTTATCCTCACAGAGCATGATACGTCAGCAGATCCTGCTGGCGAGCCAGAATACATTGAATCAGTTTTTTCAGCGAGTGGATGATGTGCTGAACGAGGTGCAGGATATTTGCGTGACCATCGTGATCAGCAATGACAGTAAAATGTATTCTAAAAAAATTGTAGATCAGTTTGACAAACGGGCTTTTTATTCAGGGAAAGTACAGCAGATGCTGAAAAGCTACATGGGAGAAAAGTATCTGGATATCTTCGAATACTATCCGGGGAAGGACTATGTGATTTCGGCCAACAATGCAGCCGTGGATCTGGAGTCATACTACAGGCTGTATTATGACAGCGGCGGAGAGGATTTCTGGGAAGAATTTCAAATGGTCGCGGAAACTTCAAGAAAAAAGCCGGTGCTACTCAGTATGAACGGTCGATCTTCGGATTCTTACTTGTGTATTGCCATGAGACAGGTAAGTTACAAGGATGAAAAATATGATTATGTGCTTGTGGTGGTATTACGTCCGGGTTATGTGACGGAGCTTTTGGAAAATGTAGTGACCGGAGAACAGAACGGTGTATCCATGATCCTGAATGCGGATGGAGAAGGAATCTTTTCCACCAACGCTGTTGTTTATGAGGAGAACCATGACGAAGGGGATTATATGATTCAGAAACAACAGTCAAAGGCAACGGATGCCTGCTATGTGTATGCGGTGCCATACTCTTATTTTTGGAGTAAATTGTTTGCGTTGTATATTATCTGCGGCATTGGTACGGCAGTTTCTGTTGTTCTGGGAATCTATATTGCTTTCCGACAGACCAATAAGGTATATCAGCCTGTGGGAACCATTGTGGACGAACTGCAGCAGCAGGCATCCATGACATATGACGGGGGAACCAATACAGAGTTTGAATTTATAAAAATGCTCTTTGATAAAGAAAAAAGAGAAAAACAGAGTATGAACAAAATCATTCGCCGGGGGGAAGCTCTGCAGAGAACCAATTTTATTTTTTCTCTGTTAAACGGAAGCAATGAAATTTCGGATACCACGGATGATATTTTTACAGAGAACGGTATGATACTGAATTCGGATTTCTTTTGTGTGGCATTGCTTCGGCTGGAACAGGCACGGCAGTCCAAAAATAAAATGACGGCTTTCGTAGTGACCAATGTATTTGAGGAGCTTTGTAACCGGGAGTACAGAGGCTATGTGGTAGGGTTAAGTGACACGGAATTTGCGATTCTGGTGAATCTGAATGAGGAAAAAGATAAAGATAAGCTGCTGTCCTTGATAGAGGAAGGGAAAAGTTTTCTGAACCGACATTATGAGATGCAACTTACCATTGGCATCAGCAATGTACAGGAGGGAATGCAGGGAATACAGAGCGCTTATAAAGAAACGGAACAGGCCCTCGATTACAGCTGCCTGTTAGGCAGAAACCGGATCATTGATTATGCGGAAGTGAAAGGAAGAGAATTCCGATATCCACAGGCGTCTGAGTTAAAGCTGCTGCATGTGGTCACAGAATATCTGAACGGCGGGGGGGAGAAAGTGTCTGCCTCAGACCTGGTGGAAACATTGATGGAAGATTATGAAATTGACGAAAATGCTTCTCTGGAAACCATGGAATGTTTTAACTTCGAAACAGTCAGTATGTTCCACAGAACTCTTATGCAGGAGGGATTCTGGACGGCGCAGTGGCGGGAACGGATTATGAAACTGTTGGAACAGCCAACCCTGGAGGAGTTCAAAGACTATTTCACCGAACTTTTGATGCAATTGTACCGAAAAAAACAGGAAAAGACAGAGGAACAGGATGTCTGTGCAAAGGTGAAGGAGTATATCGAGGCCCATTATGGAGAGGAGCAACTGTCCAGAACCCTGCTCAGTGAAATGTTCGGGATTGCGCCGGGGTATCTGTCCAAATTATTTAAGGAAAAATATCAGTTTACCATACCGGAATATATCTCCAGAACGCGGATTGACAATGCCAAACAACAGCTTAGAGATACCGGCTGCAGTGTACAGGAGATTGCCGAGAAAAATGGATTTGTCAACAGTGCTTCTTTTATCAGGACATTTAAGAGGCAGGAAGGTATTACCCCTAATGTATATCGGGAATATTTCAATAAATAGCAGTGATTTTACGTTTTGCATATCTGTTTCAAATTGAAAATTTACAAAAAGAGCCTAAGCGTGTAAGATGCCAGATGTAAGGAAGCAGACAGGCTTCCGTGCATTACCGGTAAATGCAGATTAATGAGAAAGAGGTAGCGATCATGAAAAAGAAATGGTTATCACGCACTTTGGCTGCCATGTTGGCAGGTGTTATGACCGTAGGTGCATTGGCAGGCTGCGGCGCACAGGATGAAACCAATAATACTGTACAGTCAGGCGAATCTCAGACAGAGAGTACTTCTCAGGCAGATGCGTCAGCATCATCTGAATCTCAGCCTGAAAGCAGTGAAGTACAGGAAGGCGTTACATATCCGGTTGATACAGATGTGGAATTAAGTTTTTATATTCAGAATCAGGGCCTGGCAAAAAGTTCTGCATATGTAGATTACAATTCTGTACCCTTCTATTCCGGATTGTCAGAAAAGACAGGTATTACCGTTGACTGGCAGACTCATGCAGAAGGTGCAGATCAGACAGCAGCTTACAATTTACTGTTACAGGAAGAAGAACTTCCCAATATTCTCTTTGGCGGTATCTGTGGCGATTCCGCAGAGCTTTATAACGATGGACTGATTTATGATCTGACAGAGTACCTTCCTGAATATGCTCCGGACTTCTGGGAGTATATCAATCTGCCTGAGAATGCAGCCAACAAGAAAGCAATTACAGATTCAGAAGGAAAGTTTCTGTACTTCCCGTTCATTCAGGAAAGTGATTTTAATATTACCTATTTAGGTCCTGTCATCCGTCAGGACTGGCTGGATGAGCTTTCACTGGAAGTGCCTGTTACAATGGAGGATTGGGAGAATGTGCTGATTGCATTCAAGGAAAATTATGGTGCTTACTTTAGTTTTTCTCTCTCCAGATTCAGTGCTGCAGGTATTGGCGGCGGTACAGGTGCATTTGCTCCACATACGATCAATTACTTTGTAGAGGATGGACAGGTAAAATGTGCGAATGCGCAGGAAGAGTGGAAGGATTTTCTGGTGATTATGCATCGCTGGTATGAAGAAGGACTTCTGGATCCTGATTTCACTACTGCAGACGATTCTTCTGTACGTTCCAGAGCTTTAAATGGAGAAACAGGTGTTGTATATACAGCCATGTCTCAGCTGACCAACTTTGTTGCAGATGCTGAAAAGGAAGGTACCGGTGCAAAGTGGGTAGGATTCTCTTATCCGAGAACAGAAGAGGGTGCTCCTACTACATATATTCAGACAAGAAGTCAGACCTTCCAGCATTATTATGGTGCAATGATCACTACTTCCAGCTCTGAAGAAGAGCTGATTGCAGCGATCAAATTCCTGAACTATGGCTACAGCGAAGAAGGTATGCTGTACTGGAATTTCGGTGAAGAGGGCATAAGCTATGAAGTGGCTGAAGACGGCAGTCTGCGGTTTACAGAGCTGATAACATCTGATGAACGTGGTGTTGCAGAGGCAATGAAGGATTATACCGGTATGTATACTATAGGCGTTGGAATTCAGATGGCAGATATGGTAAAAGCCAAGAACAATGAGGCTTCCGTAGAAGCAGTATCTGTCTGGACAGAAAATACTGTAGCGGCACAATATATGCTTCCGCCTTATAAAAGAACAGAGGATGAGCAGGTAATTTACAACGATATTAATACTCAGTTGACTACTTATGTCTCTGAAATGGCTTTGAAATTTATAACAGGCGAAGAATCTCTGGATAACTTTGACAAGTTTGTGGAGCAGTTGGATGCATATGGTCTGCAGGAACTGTTGGAAGTTGAACAGGCAGCATACGACCGTTATATGAATTAATTCCATGTGGACCATTTGCTTAGCAGATGGTCCACATTTTGTCAGGAGGTATACATGAAAAAATCTTTCAGAGTAAGAGTGATGCAGGATTTTCAGAAGCATAGATTTAAATACTTCATCGTGATTCCTGTACTTGTTTATTTATTCCTTTTCTGTTACAAGCCTATGTACGGTGTCATTATAGCATTTCAGAAATACCGTCCCAGTTTGGACATCATAGGAAGTCCCTGGGTAGGCTTTGATAATTTTGTGCGTTTTTTTAAGGATCCGTGGTTTTGGAGATTGATTCGAAACACCCTTTCCATCAGCTTTTTGACGATTATTTTCAGCTTCCCGGCTGCAATTCTGCTTGCTCTTCTGCTGAATGAGGTGAAGGTAAGCTGGTTTAAGAGGACAGTGCAGACCATTACTTATATGCCCCATTTTATTGCATTGGTAGTAGTATGCGGTTTGATTAATTCGTTCTGTCAGTCCAATGGATTATTTAATGATATTATTGTGTTCTTTGGCGGAGAGAGAAGCAATCTGCTGGCCCAGAAGGACTTATTTTATCCTATTTATGTGATTTCCGGAATATGGCAGAATGTGGGATGGAATTCTATTATTTATCTGGCTGCTTTGGCAGGGATCGATCAGGAGCAGTATGAGGCAGCCAGGATTGACGGTGCCGGACGGATTCAGCAGATGATACATATTACCCTTCCGGGGCTCCTGCCTACCATATCCATGCTGCTGGTGCTGAACATGGGCAGTATATTAAATGTGGGATATGAGAAAATCCTTCTGTTGTATCAACCCCTGACTTATGAGGTGGCAGATGTCATATCCACATATGTGTATCGAAAAGGTATGTTGGATGCGGATTATAGTTTCAGTACGGCGGTAAACTTATTTAATTCTGCGATTAATATCATCTTTTTGGTGGTATCTAACCGTATCAGTAAGAAAATGGGACAGAGCGGATTGTTCTAGAGAGGAGATGAGGTCAATGAAGTTTAGAAAGAAAAATAAGGGAGATTTGATACTTGATACTGTCATCTATCTGATATTGATCGTATTGACATTATTCTGCTTATATCCCATGTGGTATGTGCTGGTGGCTTCCTTTACTGACAGTACGGAGCTGGTAAGAAATCCGGGATTTTTGCTTTGGCCCACAAAGTTTGTAGGTTCTGCTTATAGGCTGGTATTTGAAAATCCACTGTTCACCAATTCCTTTTTGAACAGTGTGAAAATTCTGATCGTAGGGCTTCCTATCAACATTGTGATCACCTTATTATGTGGATATTTCATGTCCTGCACCGGCATGATGTGGAAAAAGCCGGTAAATTTCCTGATTATGTTCACCATGTTCTTCAGCGGCGGATTAATTCCGGGGTATTTGAACATCAAATCACTGGGATTGTACAACACCATCTGGGCACTGGTGTTGCCGGGGGCATTGAGCGTATATAACGCTATTATCTGTAAGACTGCCATTGAAGCGGTGCCTGACAGCCTGAGGGAATCAGCATATATCGACGGTGCTAATGATTTTCAGGTGATCTTTAAGATCATACTTCCGCTGATCAAGCCTACCCTGGCGGTACTTTTGCTGTATTACGGTGTGGGACATTGGAACAGCTGGTTCCAGGCATCCATTTATATTAAAGACAATACAAAGCTTCCGGTACAGAACATTTTGAGAAGTATCCTGTTGGCCAATCAGGACCTGGCAGGAAGCGGTGGCTCTGATACATACAACTCATATGCGGAGACGATTAAATATGCAGCAATTGTAATCAGTACCTTCCCTATTCTTTGTATTTATCCATTCTTGCAGAAATATTTTACCAAGGGGGTAATGATCGGGGCAGTAAAGGGTTAAGGGAAGTCAGAGGAGGTAAGTATGCGAAAACGAAGTATGGAGAAAACAAATCTGATTATTTTCACATTAATCTTTGTATTGTTGTGCAATATACTGCCGGTAAATATGCTGACCCTGAAAGCAGCAGCGGAAGAAAGCAGCATTGGAACAGTTGGGATAAGTACCATATCAGGCAGTGATGCTATGGCGGTAATAAATGATGAAAATACGAACCTGATCTCAGACGGTGATTTTGAAAGCGACGTAAATCTTACAATTACGCAGGCGGGGAATTCTACAGCTGGTGTATGGACGTACTATGTAAAGCCCGGAGATGATGTCAACCTGACGATCACAAACGCGGACGAAGGAAGAAACGGAAGAGCATTACAGGTGTCCGGCGCTACTGATACTTATGTAAAAATCAATCAGAATGTTTCGGTAGAAGAAGGAAAAACCTATACGGGTTCCGTATGGGTGAAAGCCGTAGATGTGAAAAATTACGGAGAAAGTCAGGCAAAAGCACAGCTCAATATAGCATCAGGTACAATAGTGACGAATCTGCAGGCAGGAGATTGTGCAGGAAGTTGGGCAGAGATTTCTTTTACATATACCGCTACAGAGACGGGAAACATTAATGTAGGGATCGCTCTCTATGCCACAGGCTCCGGCACATGGCTGGTGGATGACTTTACCATGAAAGAAGTTGCAGTGGATGAAAAAGAAGATACGAACCTGATCTCAGACGGTGATTTTGAAAGCGACGTAAATATTACAATTACGCAGGCGGGTATGCCTAAGGCTGGTGCATGGGCGTACTATGTAAAGCCCGGAAATGAGGTCAACCTGACGGTCACAAACGCGGACGAAGGAAGAAGCGGAAAAGCATTACAGGTGTCCGGTGTTACCGATACTTATGTAAAAATCAATCAGAATGTTTCGGTAGAAGAGGGAAAAACCTATATGGGCTCCGTATGGGTGAAAGCTGTAGATGTAACAAATTACCCAGGAGGTCAGGCAAAAGCACAGCTCAATATAGCATCAGGTGCAGTATTGACGAATCTGCAGGCAGGAGATTGTGCAGGAAGTTGGGTAGAGATTCCTTTTACACATACCGCTGCAGCAACGGGAGACATTACTGTAGCGATCAGTCTCTATGCCACAGGCTCCGGTACATGGCTGGTGGATGACTTTACGATGAAGGAAGCTGCAGTGGATGAAGAAGAAACAGACAATTATGTTTTCAACGGTGATTTTGAGTATGACACAGATGCAGCAGTTCTGGAACTTGCAACGGAAACGGGCCGAGTTGATCTTGCTGACAGTGGATGGAGAGCCAGGACTGCAAGTAGCAGTCAGGCACCGATGGATTTCCAAATAGTGCAGTCAGGACATAATGACAGTTATGCCCTGAAAATTTCCAGAACCATCACCGGTACATCAACTGTCTGGGGAATTGTTTCTCAGGAAGTGACCGGACTGACGGTAGGAGAGAAATATCAGGTGACTGCATGGTTCAGGATAGTGAACGAAAGCAATCAAAATGCTAATGGCAGCATCCAGGTGTACGAAAACGGACAGGAAAAAATACTGCTGTCCCTTACAAATGCAGCAGCTACCGGTGAATGGCAGGAATTATCCTGTGAATATATACCAAAGGCTTCCAATGTGGATTTCCAGATCCATGGCGGATATCCACAGACAGGATATTTCCTGGTGGATGACATAAGCTTTAAGAAAATGCCGGAGGAGCCTTCTTTGAAGATCACGCCGGATTGTCTGGAACTGGAAGTGGGAGATGAGACTACTGTTGCAGCAGAGGTTATAGACCCCAATGAGCTGCTGGAAGATGTGGGAACGATTCAGTTTACCAGTGAAGATACTTCCATCGTAACCGTTGATGAGAGCGGTAAGGTAACTGCAGTGGCAGCCGGGAAAACAGGGATCATCGTAACGGCGGCAGAGGGTAAAGTAAGCGCTGTCTGTGAGGTTACGGTTACAGAAAAAGAAATAGCTTTAACAGGTATTTCCATGAAAGAAGCTGCATTGGAGCTGTGCGTGGGAAGCCAGAAGAAGCTGGAAGTGGAGTTTACTCCCGCAGATGCCGGCAGCAGGGAACTTAGCTGGAGCAGCAGTAATGAACAGGTGGCTTCCGTGAATGAAAATGGTGTTGTCACGGCATGGAAAAATGGAACTGCTGTGATCACAGCCACAGAAGCAGGCGGTCTGACTGCGGAATGTACCCTGACAGTCAGAGAAAGTTCCGGTCTGACAACGAATAAGGCTGTCTTTGCAGCAGAGTATGGTACCCGGTTTACGGACAGCTTAAATAATACGAAATATGTAACCAACAATACAGGGAATGCATCACTTGTTTTCGGACTTCTGACATCTGCGGCAAATGGTGTTTTGCAACTGGCAGATGACGGTACCTTCGTTTATATACCGGATAATTATGATGTTTTAGATAAATACACGGATAGCTTTATGGTAAGTGTAACAGCCGGAACAGAGTCAGCAGTGCTGGAAGTGGAGATTATAGTGGGAGAAATGGAAGAAACCATTGCATCTGCTTTAAACAGTGACACTACTATGCTTATCACCAGAGAGCAGCTGGCGAAGATAAAGGCGGATGTGCAAAATTCTGACAGTGTAAAATATAAAATCTGGAACCAGTACAAATCCTATTTAGAGTATTTGCTGACGACAGATGCACCGGAAGACCAAAATCCGGCCTGCCCCACGGAGGATTGTTCTCAGGATTCCAGATTTGAATCTCAATGGCAGAGAGAGGTTGGCGATAGTGTAGCGCACTTACTTATGGGCTGGCTGATCACCGGTGAGGATTCCTATAAAGAAAAATGTATTGAATATACAATGGCAAGCGTCAATTATAAGCACTGGGGTTCCATTGACATGTATGGAGAGGCAGATCTGGCAGCCGGCCACCAGGCTTATGCAGTGGGACTGGTGTACAACTGGATGCATGAGGAGCTGACTGATGATCAGAAGGCACAGATCGTGAAAAAATTGTATACTACCTGCGGCAAATTTGAAACACGGAATGCGGACAGCCTGAATTATCAGCAGAATCATTTGTGGGTTTCCATGACCGGTTTATGTTCTGCGTCCATCTCTTTATATATTCATGCAGAAGAGGCGGCAGAAGCATTAAACGACGGAACAACCGCTGAGGTGGTAAGAAAAAACTGTGTCAGATGGCTGAATCTGGTCTATGAAAAGACCGGAAATTCCTTTAAGTGGGCAGCAAAGGATGGAGCCAGTCACGAAGGTGCGGGCTATTTTACATATGGTCTGGAGTACCTGATGAAAACAGCATTACTGCTGAATAATAATCTCGGTATTGATCTGATCACAGATAATGAATGGATGGAAAATAACAGCTCATATTTCCTGAATACAATCTATCCTAAGAACAGTATCAGCACAAGCGGAAGCCTGATTGATTATGCGGACGGTACACGTACCAACTGGTATGGTCCCAGCCACCTTTTCAGAGTTCTGGCAGCATTGTATCAGGATGAGACGGCTCAGTGGATTGCTCAGACCTTTGAGGATGCAGAGGCGGATAAGACCGGTTCCAGCACATGGTTAGGGTTGTTATTTGCTTCGGACGAGGTAGAAGCAAAATTAGATTCCGATAGCTCAAGGCTGTATTATGCAGAGGATCTGGGGATTGTCACTGCACGTACCAATTGGTCAGGTGATGAAAGCATTGTATTTTTAAGAAGCGGTCTTCCTTTGGGAAAAACAGGACTGGAGCTTTTAACATCCGGCAGCAATGAGTACCATGTGGATCCTGACTGTAATGCGTTGATTCTGTATTCCAATGGAGAATATCTGTTAAGGACAGATGGTTATGCCAAGCAGAAGATGACAAAAAATCATTCTACCCTGTTGGTAGATGGAAACGGACAGATCGGCGGAAATGATTATGCAAGCGGCATGGTAGGAGATCTGTTCTACACATTGGGTCTGGAGCCTGAGATTAAGGTGACGGAGACAGGAGATGGCTACAGTTACTTTGTAGGTGATTCCACAGAAGCCTATGATCCGGATTATGGACTCCGCAAATTTGAGCGAAATGTAGTCCTGTTGGAGGAAGAAAATGTATTGTTGGTTGTGGATGATGTCCGCGCTTCCGAGAATAAGGATCTGGAGCTTCGCTGGTTCCCGGAAAGTAAGAATGTGATGGAATCTTATGGTATCTATACTGTCAGCGGAAGTAAAAACGTAATGAAATTCTATGCTTTTACAGAAGAAACTGACACAGTGTTTGCTGATGCAGATGTATATATTACAACAGCAGCCAACCAGACGGAAAAAGCTTTCATACAGACCTTTAATGGTGCGGTCTGGCAAAATGCAGTTGCTTTCAGCTGGAGTGAGGCCGGTGGTAATCAGGCGTATGTGAAATATATGGAAGGCGATACAAATGAGCACAAATTCGAAGTAAACGGCAAGATTTATACCATCAACGTAGCTGAGAATACTGTAAAGGTTGAGAACGGATCATTAGGTCTTGCGGCGCAGGAGCATGAATCTGACAGCTCTTTGGACAAAATTACATTAAACAGTCTGGATCTGGAGAACTTTGACAGTGAAGTGACAGAATATGAGGTAGAGAGATTCTGGAAGGTAGACAGTTTACAGATTGTAGCAACACCAAGTTCACCCAGTGCAACTGTGGAAATGCAGTGGGATGGTAAATGGCCGGGTACTGCAACGATTGTTTGTACTTCAGGGGATAAGAGCAGTACCACAGAATATAAAATACATATAACGGATGAGAGCGGGTTGCTGAGCATTCAGTCCGCAACAGCCTCACCCAATATGTTCGGCTTTTCGGTAGATTTAACCTACGATAGTTATATTCAGGAAGACGGTACGGATAAAACCTGGTCCAGCACCAATCTTCCGGCAGTAACCTGGGATATGGGTAAGCTGGTTGACATTACCAGGATCGATGTGGCATTTAATACATCCCGTGATCGAAATACTTACTATAATCTGTTGATCAGTGAAGATGGAGAGAACTGGGTAACGGTAGATGAAGTGGATGACACAGATGGCGGAGCACCCAAAACGACTACCGGAAAGAGATCCGATTATGTGACTATTTATGAAGGTGATGCATTAAGGGCAAGATATGTGCAGATTCAGCTTCGTGCACATAGCAACACCACATTGGACGATGCGTCAGTCTACAATAGTATACAGGAAGTCAGCTTCTATGGCACAGTGGTAAGTACAGATGAGGACGATGAGGATGAGAACACCGGTGAGAGCACCACACCTGACGAAGGCGGCAGCACTGACGAGAGCACCACGCCTGACGAAGGCGGCAGCACTGACGAGAGCACTACGCCTGATGAAGGCGGCAGCACTGACGAGAGCACCACACCTGACGAAGGCGGCAGCACTGACGAGAGTACCACGCTTGTCGAGAATGGCAGCACCGACGAGACCATCACACCTGACGAAGACAACGGCACTGACGAGACCACATCTGATGAAGGGTGCAGCACTGACGAGAGTACCACGCTTGTCGAGAATGGCAGCACCGGCGAAAGCACAGTCCCAGGTGAGGCAGGCAATGTAAATCAGGACAGCAGCACTGCCCCGGCAACTGGAGATGACGCAGACATAGTGGGTTCGGGTATGACTATAGTTGTGCTGTTGGCTGTTATGTCAATCCTCTTTTGGGTAAAGAAAAAAGAAATGAAAACGGAAGAATAGTATAGGAGACATTACAATGAATTTAAACGGAACCTGGAAGCTTTATTATTTTCCGGAAGGTTCCTGCAAGATCCGTTCTGTGACGGATCTTGCAGAAACCGGCATTCCGTCAGTGCCCTGCACTGTTCCGGGAAATGTGGAACTGGATCTTTCAGCAGCAGGTATTTTACCGGAGGATTTGTTCCTGGGGGAAAATATTCTGCAGGCTGAAAAATATGAAACTTATGAATGGTGGTACGAAACTTCTTTTGCGGCACCTGTGGCACCGGATGCGGAGCATAAAATGATCCTTCATTTCGGTGCAGTGGACTGTTATGCCGAGTATTATCTCAATGGTGAGAAGATCGGCTCCAGCGACAATATGTTTACGGCACAGGATTTTGATGTGACTGAGCTGCTTCACTATGGGGAACAGAATACTCTTCATGTACATATTGCATCGGCTTTGATACACAGTACAGCCTCAGAGATTGAGGCTGATGTTGCGGCTTTTACCTGGCATGTGACAACCCCATCCATCCATGCCCGCAAAGCACCTCACAGCTATGGCTGGGATATCATGCCGAGAGCTATCAGTGCCGGAATCTGGCGGGATGTGGAGCTGAGATGTAAAAAGAAATATGATTTCCGCTATCTGTATTTTCATGTGGATTCCCTGAAAAATGACGGGAAAACAGGGGAAATCAGAATGATGTTTGATACGGATCTGAAGCCGGAACACTTATTTGCTCCGCTTACCTATGTAATCAAAGGCAGGTGCGGTGATTCTGTCTTTGAGCATCGATGCAGGTATAAAGGCGGTGCCGGACGGATTCATTTTACCATTGAGAATATCAGACTCTGGTGGCCTAAGCATTATGGAGAACCAAATCTGTATGAGATTACTGTTGAGGTCTTTGATGAAAAGGGGAATCAGATTCTTTCGAAGGCAGTGCGTCGTGGCTTTCGTACGCTGGAACTGGATCGCAGCGATATTATTGAGAAGGACGGACGTTTTCGCTTCCTCATCAATGGTGTGAATATTATGGCGGTGGGTTCCAACTGGGTACCCATGAATGTGTATCACAGCCGTGACAGGATGCGTTATCAGAAAGCCCTGGAGATGGCTGATGATATCGGCTGTAATATTCTTCGCTGCTGGGGCGGTAATGTATATGAAGATCATGCGTTTTTTGACTTTTGCGATGCCCATGGAATCATGGTATGGCAGGATTTTGCCATGGCATGTCATTATTATCCCCAGACCCATGAGTTTGCAAAGCGGATCGAAAAGGAAGCAGAGTGGGTAATCAGGGAACTGCGGGATCATCCCAGTATTGTGGTATGGTCCGGAGACAATGAAATTGATGATATGACCGCGAGACTTGGCTCGGATCCGGCACTGAATTACATTACCCGTGAAGTATTGCCCAGAGTGGTGGAGCGCCTGGATCCTTTTCGCCCCTATCTCGCTTCATCACCTTATCTTTCTCCTCAGGCTTTCAGGCTTGGAAGGGATTACTATCCGGAAAATCATCTCTGGGGAATGAGAGATTATCATAAGAGCAGATTTTATACAGATTCCAGGGCCTATTTTGTCAGTGAAACCGGCTACCACGGCTGCCCGGCCAGAAAGTCCATTGAGAAATTTATTGATCCGGAGTATCTGTGGCCTTATTTTGACAACAAACAGTGGAATCTTCATTCCACGGACCAGAATAATAAGTCAGACCGTATTATGCTCATGCATAAACAGATTCAGCAGATGTTCGGTGACGTTCCTACGGATATGGATGACTATGTTACGGCATCCCAGATTTGTCAGGCCGAGGCAAAGAAGTTTTTTATTGAGCGTGTCCGCGGAAAGATGTCATATATGGGCGGTGTGATCTGGTGGAATCTGGTAGATGGATGGCCTCAGATGTCGGATGCGGTTGTAGATTATTATTATGAGAAAAAACTGGCCTATGATTACATTAAGCGATCCAGCCGTGACTTTATTATTATGATGGACGAGATGGATACGTGGGGACATGATGTGCTTTGTGCCAACAGCAGCCTTCGCACAGTTTGCGGAACCTGTATTATTATGGATATGGAAAGCAGAAAAGTGATTTTTGAAAAAGAATTCAGTGCTGCTCCGAATACCAACACCAATCTAGGCAGGCTGCATGTAATGTATTCTGAACAGGGTATGTTTCTGATCAGGTGGAAACTGGAAGACGGACAAGAATACTTTAATACTTACCTTTACGGAACACCGGCCTATTCTCTGGAGCAATATAAGGGATGGCTTGCGGAGCTACCTGATGCAGATTAATTTTCAGAAACCACATGAAAAGAGGGAAAGAGATGTTTGAAAATTTACGTTTCATGAAGCCGCCGATAAAGTTGGCTGAAGAATTTACAGGGGAAAATCATGCCCCCATGTTTCGAAAGAAATTTCAACTGAAGGAGACGAAGAATGCCAGACTTTATGTCTGTGGTCTGGGTTATGGTTATTATTACATTAACGGCAGACCGGTAAGTGAGGATCTGTTCACAGCTCCGGTCAGCAACTATAACAAGACTCTCTGGTATAATGTGTATGATGTGACAGAGCTTCTGAAGGCTGGAGAAAACTGTATTGCCGTGTGGTGCGGCAATGGCTGGTATAACGAAGATTTTCCCACCCCGTGGGAATTTGATAAAGCAGACTGGCGAGATGTACCCAAGTGTATCCTGAGGCTGGATGTAGACGGAATCACTGCGGTGACAAGTGATGATACCTGGAAATGTCAGCCGGACAGTGCAGTCTGGTTCAATGGTCTGCGAAACGGAGAGTTTTTTGATGCCCGTAAATATGATCCAGACTGGACCAAAGCAGATTATGATGACAGCTTGTGGCAGATGGCGGTGGTGGATACCACTCCGCCGAAAGGAGTCTTCAGGGAGTGTAAATGTGAACCTATCCGGGAAGCAAAGGTTTATACCTGCCGGAAAGTGATACAGACTGATCAGAAAAGATATGTATTTGACTTCGGGCAAAATATGTCAGGCTATATCAGGCTGCATATTACAGGCAGGGAAGGACAGCTGCTGACCATTCGCTACGCAGAACAGTTAAAGGAAGACGGCAGCCGGGAGCTGAATAATATGGCAAGAGTATTTCCGGCCAGCGAATTCCAGACAGACCGGTTTATCTGCAGCGGAAAGGAAATGGTATGGTCTCCCAGATTTGCATATCATGGTTTTCGTTACATTGAAATAGAAGGACTGGAGAGCAGTACGGAAGCCACCGTAGAAGCGGTATTTGTGCATCAGGCGATAGAAATCCGAACAGAGTTTGAATGTTCAGACAGCTTTTTGAACGCATTGTTCCGTGCGGGACAGATGTCTACTCATTCCAATATGTTTTATCAGATTACAGACTGTCCTACCAGAGAAAAGCTGGGCTGGGCAAATGATGCCCAGGCTTCTGCAGAGCAGATTTTGACAGATTTCAAGGCGGAACATCTGCTGGAAAAATGGCTGCAGGATATCCGGGATGCTATGAGAGAAGACGGTGCCCTGCCGGGAATCATGCCCACTGCCGGATGGGGATACCATTGGGGGAACGGTCCGGTTTCCGATGGTGTGTTATTTGAACTGCCTTACCGTATTTATCTGCATACCGGCAATCATCTGCCTCTGACAGAATCCCAGGAGTGGTTCGACCGTTATCTGGATTATCTGGACACCATGAGAGAAGAGGATGGCTTTACAAGGTTTGGTCTGCCCGATTGGGCTCGTCCCGGGCTGAAGCCGCCTTTGGTGCCGGGGGATCTGATCAACGGAGTGTTGGAGTATCGATTCTGTGAGATCGCGGCGCTGGCAGCCCGGTTGACAGAAGAGACCGGTTATGCGGGTCGGAGAACAGAGGCTGATTATCTGAACCGGGCAGCAGCATTGAAGAAACGGATTATGGATACTTATCTGACATCGGACGGGACATGCAGCGTCCACCAGCAGACAGCGGTTGCTCTTTTGATTTATTATCATATGTATGAAAATCTGGAACCCTTGAAGCAGCAGATCAAAACTTTGATTGAGGAAGCGGATTTTCATCATTTCTGCGGTATGGTAGGCTTAAGAAGACTTTACGAAGCTCTGAATCAGTGTGGACTGCAGGAGTATGCCTACAAAATCGTAACAGCCAAGGGATATCCGGGATATCGTGCCTGGTTTGACCGGGATGCCACTACTTTATGGGAATACTGGGATTACGAAGACAAGAATGATTCTAAGAATCATCAGATGTATTCAGATGTGTTGTCCTGGATGGTGAAAACGATTGTGGGTATTCGTCAGGAAGCAGATTCCACCGGATTTAAAGCCGTCAGTATAGAACCATACTTCTTTGAGGAATTGAACTACGCCAAAGGAAGCTGTGATACCAGAAACGGTAAGATCAGCGTGGCATGGGAGCGAAAGGAAGACGGCATTCAGGTGCTGATAGAGGTTCCTGAGAACATGACAGTTACTTTCCGGGGAGAAAGGCTGTCTGCAGGGAAACACTGTATGAATGTCAACGGTTTGGAGAAAAGGTGAAAATGGAACAGAACAGAGTCGTAAATATTATAAATTTTGTAAGGGCATATGAACCCCGCCGGGAGATGGATCTGATGACACCGGTGGTGGAAGAAATCCGATTAAATAAGAAATATGGATTTGATAATACTTTTTTACTACAGTATGACACCATGTGTACGGAAGCATTCGTGGATTTATTTCTGAAGGAAAAAGACGAGCATATGGAGATCGGTGTCTGGCTGGAGCTGGCAAGACCGCTGGTGGAGTCCGTGGGACTTCCCTGGGAAGGCAGGTGGGACTGGGACTGGCATGTGAATCCCGGATTCCTTGCGGCATACAGGAAAACGGAAAAAGAAGCCATTATTGACAGAATCATGGAGAAATTTAACTCCATCTTTGGAGCTTATCCCAAATCCGCAGGTTCCTGGGTGCTGGATTCGGATTCTGTGAATTATATGAAAGAAAAGTACGGGCTGGAAGCGTTCTGCGTCTGCCGGGAACAGTGGGGGACGGATGGGTACACCCATTGGGGCGGTTATTACAATGGTCCCTATTTCCCAAGCAGGAATCATATTTTGCATCCGGCACAGACGAAGGAGCAGCAGATTTCTGTACCCGTGTTTCGACTGTTGGGGGCGGATCCTGTTTATTGTTATTATGAAAGTCTTCAGGGGAAATTAAATCCCCCCGGCAGCAAGTTATATACATTGGAACCCACATGGCCCTGTGGACAGAGTAAAGAGTGGGTGGACTGGTACTTCAAAAATCTGACGGAAAACGAAGACATGGGTTATTCCTATACCCAGACCGGACAGGAAAATTCCTTCGGTTGGGAGAATATTTCAAAAGGATTGCCAATGCAGATGGAACTTCTGGACAGATTGCAGCGAGAAGGGAAAGTACGCATTGAAAAACTGTGTGACAGTGGAAGGGCATTTACCGATAAGTATGAAATGACGCCGGCAGCCGTATATTCCGCACTGGATGACTGGACCGGCAGCGGCAGACAGTCAGTATGGTACAACTGTAAGAATTACAGAGTAAATATATACTGTGACGGAAAAGAGGTCTGGATCCGCGATATTCATAAATTCAGCGGGGATTGCAGGGACAGGCATCTGGATCAGCCCTGCAAGGAACATGCTATTGTTTACGATACCCTTCCGATGATGGATGGGCTGCATTTTACGGATGAGAATGTGACAGCAGGTATTTTTCTGGCAAAAGGAAAAATTGCAGACACTCAGCGCAGGGGCAGCATATTTATCGTTCATATTGCAGGAGAAAATAACCGGCTGACGCTGGAAATCACAGAGGAAGCAATCAGTATCTCAGGAGAAAAAGAATTTTTACTGCCGTTTATGGTGAAAGAGGATTGTGAGACCATTACCGGATACAGCGAAAGGGAAATACAGTATTCTCATAATGGAATAAAGTATGCATTAAAAATAGAAGAAGGAACATTTGATACAGTCAGCAGGTGGATGAATTCTTCTGAATGCAGGATTCTGTTGAAAATCAGTTGATCCGGGGCAGCAGAGTAGTACATAGGCAGTTGAGAAACTCTTTTGTCAGAGTTTCACAATTGCCTGGGAGTAATACGGCCGAAAAGGAACCGGGAGGTTTAAAATGATAGGAGTTTTAATAAAAGAAGGCATATCGGACTGGCAGATATTCCAGCAGGAGAACGGTTTTGCCCGGATCACTGTAGCAGGAAAATGGCAGTATGAAGATGGGATGGAAGCAACTTCCCAGGTTCACATCTGTGTGAAAAGGGAAGACAGCGGAGAGCCTGTGATCTGGTGGCAGAAGTGCAATATGCGGGGACATAATTGGGATATTACTTTGAAAATTCCGACCGGGGGATTGTATCTGATCGAAACCTGTCTTACGGTAGACACCGGGGAATGGAGCGAATGGGCTGTCAGAGGAGATATTGTCTCTCACATCGGCGTAGGCGATCTGTACGTGATCGCCGGACAGAGCAATTCTGCAGGCTACGGGAAGGATTACATCTACGATCCCTGTGAGCTGGGTGTGCATGTATTGAAAAATAATGAAAAGTGGCAGCTGGCCAGTCACCCTCTTCAGGATGCTACCGGAGCAGCAGACTGTCCGGTAAATATGGACAAAGGCAGTACGGGACATTCCCTGTATCTTTCATTTGCCAAATACCTGAAAAGAGAGCTGAACTATCCCATCGGGCTGATCCAGACATCCAAAGGCGGAAGCTTTATAGACCAGTGGTCGCCGGAGGGGGGAGAATTATATCAGAATATGATGGAGCGGATCAGACAGGCCGGCGGAAAGGTAAAGGGCATTGTCTGGTATCAGGGGTGTTCAGATGCCACACAGGATCTTTGTATGGCGTATTATGACAAATTTCTGGAATGGAAGAATCAGGTATGCCGCCAGCTGCAGGCGCCTGAACTTTCTGTTCTGGTGTGCCAGATTAACAGGTGCTACAAAGGAAAAACGTCCGAGTCGGATGCTTCCTGGGGGATGCTGCGGGAGTATCAGCGGCGGCTTGGGTATCTGGAGAATGTATATACGGTGCCCACCAATGATTTTCAGCTTTCAGACGGATGGGGGCATATCAGTGCAAAGTCCAATATTGCACTGGGAGAGCGTCTGGCAAAGGTCGCTCTTACACATATATATGGAAGATCATTTTTGTGTGATGCCCCTGATATTTTCAGTGCCGTACAGGTGGCAGACCGGGAGATACTGCTTACCTTTGACCATGTATATGACAAGCTGGAGACTTTTGGATGTGGACCTGACAAGCTGGCATTTACGGCTGAGGACGAAAATGGAGTGGTGAGACTGCAAAGTTATGAGGTACCGGAGAAAAATAAGCTTCTGCTTTGTTTTGAAAGATCTCTGGGAGAATCCTGTGTGATCCATTGTGCAAGTGAGCAGGATATGCAGAGAGTAGTGCCTGTAGATTTTGCCACACATCTGCCGATCCTGTCCTTTTATGGCGTGAATGTGACATCTAAATAACCTGAGTCGGTGGTGCAGAACATCCCAGGTCGGTAATACGGAACATCACGAATCGGTAATATAGAATATCCCGGTGCAGGAAATGGAAAGGAAGACAATAAGGAATGAATATCATAAAGAAAATAAGGGAAAAAGCACTTAACAATGCAGGTGTGGGGACAGTGACTATTGCGTTTCTGGGAGACAGCGTGACACAGGGCTGTTTTGAACTTTACAGGAAACCGGACGGCAATATTGAAACCATTTTTGATCAGGGGAGTACCTATCACGGATATTTAAAACAAATGCTTTCTGTCATTTATCCCAGTGTGCCCGTGAATATTATTAATGCAGGTGTCAGCGGCGGCAATGCGTCCCATGGGTTGGAAAGAGTCGACAGAGATGTGATTAAATTTCAACCGGACCTTACTGTTGTGTGCTTCGGGCTGAATGATGCCGGAGCCGGACAGGAAGGTATTGAACGATATAAGAAAGCACTGACAGGCATTTTTGAAAAATTAAAAGAAGCCGGATCTGAAGTAATTTTTATGACACCCAATATGATGAATACTTATGTGAGTAAGGAACTGACGGATGAGGTTATGTGTACTATTGCAGAAAGTACTCAGGTGACACAGAATGAAGGTAAACTAGAGTATTATCTTACAGAAGCGAAGAAAATCTGTAAGGAACATGGTGTGAAGGTGTGTGACTGCTATGCCAGATGGAAGATGCTGGAGCAAAACGGAGTAGATACGACAAGACTGCTTGCCAACAGAATCAACCATCCTACCAGAGAGATGAATTGGCTCTTTGCAGTGTCTCTTTTTGAGTTGCTTTTCGATGAATGCATTGAAAAAAACGGAATGGCTGAATTTGAGGGATTTTAAATGATAGGATTTGATATTGGCGGCACGAAGTGTGCCGTCACCATTGGAGAAGAAACAGAGGGAAAGCTTGTTATAAAAGATAAGCGCAGCATTCCCACAGATCATACGGTATCTGCGTATGAGATGATCGACCGTATGTGCCAGTTTGCTGAGGAGATGACGGATGATTTTACTGATATCGGCATCTCCTGCGGAGGCCCGTTGAATTCAAAGATAGGTGTGATCCTGTCTCCCCCAAATCTTCCTGGATGGGATGAAATCAGGATTGTAGACTACTTAAAAGACAAATATCATGGCAGAGTAGCGATTCAGAATGATGCCAATGCCTGTGCAGTGGCTGAGTGGAAATATGGTGCCGGTGTTGGTACCCGGAATATGGTCTTTTTGACTTTCGGAAGCGGTCTGGGTGCAGGACTGATCCTGGATGGTCGCCTTTACAGCGGTACCAGTGATATGGCAGGCGAAGTGGGTCACGTACGTCTGAGCAAGTTTGGGCCGGTGGGATACGGCAAGGCCGGTTCCTTTGAGGGCTTCTGCTCCGGCAACGGCATTGCATCACTGGGCAGAACGTTGGCAACGGAGAAGCTACAGATGGGAGAAACTGTATCTTATTGTCAGGATATGTCTCAGCTAGGCGACATTACCGCCAAAAGAATTGCAGAATGTGCCAAGGCAGGAAGCGAAGATGCAAAGGAAGTGTACCGGATTTGCGGAGAGAAGCTGGGAGCAGGTTTAGCAATCCTGATTGATATATTAAACCCGGAGAGGATTGTAATCGGAAGTGTGTTCCAACGCAGCGAGGAACTTTTGCGGGAGCATATGGATAGAATTCTTGAAAAAGAGTGTCTTTCTTATGCGAGAAATGTGTGCAAAATAGTACCAGCAGCATTGACAGAGAATATCGGTGATTATGCTGCATTGTCGGTTGCGGCATTGAGTATGAAGAATAATCAATGAAGGAAGGATTAATGATGCAATTATACGAAAAATATCCTGTTTTAGAGGAGTGTAAACAGGAGATAGAAACAGCCATACAAATGATACTTGACACTTATCAGAAAGGTGGAAAGCTTCTTTTGTGCGGTAATGGTGGTAGCTGTTCGGACTGTGAACATATAGTTGGGGAACTGATGAAGGGATTTCTTTTACCTAGGCTCGTAACAGATGAACGTATACCAGAGTGTTTACGTAAAAATCTGCAGGGGAGTCTCCCTGCTATTTCGTTGACCAGTCAAAGTTCCATTCTGTCTGCTTTTGCCAATGATGTGGAGCCGTCTATGGTATATGCCCAAATGGTTTATGGATATGCAAAAGAAAATGATTTGTTTATAGGCCTGTCCACATCAGGCAATTCGCAAAATGTGGTAAATGCAGCAGAGGTTGCAAAGGCATTGGGAATCAAGACGATAGCACTGACAGGACAGAAGGAGAGCAAGCTGTCTGAAGTGTGCAACATAGCAATAAAGGTTCCGGAAACAGATACCTACAAGATTCAGGAACTGCATCTTCCGGTATATCACTACATATGTGCAACCGTGGAAGAGAGGATGTTTCTATACTGTAATTGCGTTTGCTTGGAGAAAAAGCAAGATGAAGTTTGAGATGCGTGGAAAAGCTGTGACTTCCGGTTTCGATTTTCATAATGTAAAGCTGTAGCAAACGCCGCAACCCCAAACGGTAAAAATGGAGAAGTATGCTTGGAAATAAGGAGGACTGAAAAGATGAGATTTTTTATTGATACAGCAAAAGTAGAGGACATAAGAAAGGCAAATGACATGGGTGTGATTTGTGGCGTTACCACAAATCCATCCTTGATTGCAAAGGAGGGGCGTGACTTTAAAGAGGTAATTGTAGAGATTACGTCCATCGTAGATGGTCCGATCAGCGGTGAGGTGAAAGCAACTACCGTAGATGCGGAAGGTATGATTGCGGAAGGACGTGAGATTGCTGCCATTCACCCAAACATGGTTGTCAAAATTCCTATGACAGTAGAAGGCTTAAAAGCCTGCAAGGTGCTTTCTGGAGAAGGTATTAAGACAAATGTTACTTTAATCTTTTCAGCAAGCCAGGCACTCTTGGCTGCAAGAGCAGGCGCAACTTATGTATCTCCGTTTCTTGGTCGGCTGGATGACATCAATATGTCCGGTATCCAGTTGATCAAGGATATCGCGGACATCTTTGCAGTAGCGGATGACATCGAGACACAGATCATCGCAGCAAGCGTGCGCAACTCCGTGCATGTCACAGAGTGTGCCCTTGCAGGTGCAGACATTGCAACGGTGCCTTACGCTGTTATTGAAGCCATGACAAAGCACCCGCTTACCGATGCAGGTATTGTCAAGTTCCAAGATGACTACCGTAAAGTGTTTGAAGAATAATGAAAATGACAGGAGATAAGAAACGGTACTTGGCAGGCTCATGCCCATCCTTATGCATACGTAAGCCCATCTTACAAATAGGAACACCGTCAGCATCAATGGTGAAGTCATCTTTATATTTGAAGTGACCGGTATGTGCAGGGTTCAGGTCAATAAACGGGTAAAAAAGTCATAAAAGGTACCAACACCCGGAGTGTCGCCAAAAGGGAAACCGCTTAAAATAGCATAAAGGGGAATTCCCCGAATATTAATCAAGAAAGTGAGGACTTAGAATGAAGACAATTAAAAATAAAGAGATTCTGGTAGGGGCAGATTTCGCAGGCTTTCCTCTGAAGGAAGCAGTTGTGGCACATTTGGAGAAAAAGGGCTGGAAGGTGACTGATGTGGGGGTTTGCAAAGATTCCAATCCTGATGACACGGATCTGATGTTCCATAGGGTAGGTCTCAGGGTTGGTTCCATGATCGCAGAAGGAGAGTTTGAGAGAGCATTGATTTTCTGCGGAACAGGCATGGGGATCCACATTGCTGCCAGCAAATGTCCCCATGTTCATGCCGGTGTTGTGGAGAGCGTTCCCGCAGCACTGCGTGCCATCACCGGCAACGGAGTCAATGTCCTTGCCATGGGGGCTTTTTATGTGGCACCTCAGATGGGATGTGATATTGCAGATGCATATCTGACTGCTGAGCTTGGAAGTGGCTATGAGTGGTGGCATAACTTCTATGAATTCCACAAACTGGCCATTGATGAGCTGGAAGTATTCGATTATGAATCCTATAAGGCTAACGGTTTCAGGGTAGAGCATTTGGGTGATTATCCTTTGCAGCTGGAAACGAAGCCTGAATAAGGAAAACAGCCCTCTGTCTCGTGAAAACCCATGACAGAGGGCTGTAATTTCATATATATACTTGAATAAATAAAAAGTATGCTATTATGCAGTGATTCTATTCTTGTACAATGCCCATAAACATGCTATAATCATCCCGTATTCTGCTTTAACACGTTAGGAGGAAAAAGTACTATGGATAGTTCTATGTTTATCGGAAGCTGGTGGGCATTGATTCCGCCTATTCTGGCAATTGTACTGGCTTTCATTACCAAGGAAGTGTACAGCTCCCTGTTAGCCGGTATCTTCGTAGGCGTCTTATTTTATACCGGATTTCAGCCCTGGGATGCCTTCAATGCATTGTTCGATATCATGAAAGACAACATGAATCTGAACATTCTTATTTTTGATATTTTATTGGGCATGATTATTGTTTTAATGCAGAAGTCCGGCGGCTCTGCAGCATACGGCAACTGGGCAGGCAAAAAGATTAAGAGCAAAAAAGCAGCTCTGCTGGCGACCAGCGGCCTTGGTGCATTGATCTTTGTGGATGATTATTTTAACTGTCTGACTGTTGGTTCCGTAATGCGTCCTGTGACTGACCGTTACAAAGTATCCAGAGCAAAGCTGGCTTACATCATCGATGCCACAGCTGCTCCGGTTTGTATCATTGCGCCGATTTCATCCTGGGCTGCAGCAGTTAACTCTTATGTACCGGAGGATGCGGGTATCACCGGATTCCAGCTGTTCCTGCGTACAATTCCATACAACCTGTATGCGATTCTGACACTCTTTATGGTGGTTTATATCACAATCAGAGCTTTTGATTTCGGCGAAATGAAGAAGCACGAGAGAAATGCGGAGAACGGCGATCTGTTTACCAGCGGTGCGGAAGAATTTGATAATGTTGCCGAAGAAAAAATTTCAGCAAAAGGCCGTGTGTTTGACCTGATTCTGCCTATTGCAGTGCTTATTGTCTCAGCAGTTGGAGCCATGGTTTACACAGGTATGCTGGGTGGAGCATCCAATATCATTGACGCTTTTGCAGGATGTGATGCAGAAATCAGTCTGATCTTTGCCACATTTGTAACCGTTATCTTCATGATGTTCTTGTATCTGCCGCGCAAAGTGGTAAGTTTCAAAGAGTTTATGGAAAGCCTTGTAGACGGTTTCAAACTGATGATACCGGCTGTTATGGTGCTGATTTTGGCCTGGACACTGAAAGGTGTAGGTGATGCTCTTTGTCTTGGCGATTTTGTAAGCGGTGTAGTGGGCAGCAATGCTTCCGCAAGCTTCCTGATTCCGGTTATCATGTTTGCAGTCGGCCTGTTCCTTGGATTCTCGACAGGTACTTCCTGGGGAACCTTTGCAATCTTGATTCCGATTGTAGTGGCTATATTTGGCGGACAGAATCTGGAAATGATGATCATCTCTGTATCAGCAGTACTTGCAGGTGCTGTATGTGGTGACCATGTTTCCCCGATTTCTGATACAACGATTATGTCCTCTGCCGGTGCACAGAGTAATCATATGAACCATGTATCAACCCAGATGCAGTATGCAATAGTAGTAGTTGCAGTGTGTATCGTAGGTTATATCATCTCCGGTCTGACAAAGAGCTGGTGGATCTCATTGCCCAGCAGTACAGTACTTCTGGTCATCGTTCTGGAGGTTATCCGGGCACACAGCCTGAAACAAGATGCTAAGGCGAAATAATAAAGGGTAGAGGGATGAACAGAAAAAGCTGTTCGATTGAGGAGAAAATATGCTGAAAATTGATGTTCCATACATCAACCAAAGTGAAAATTATCCTACCGGATGTGAAAGCGTGACTACGGTCATGCTTTTACATTATCTGGGTTATAATATCACGGTTGATGAGTTTATTAACAATTATCTGGTGAAACGTGATTTTGAAGTTCGTGATGGTATTTTATATGGACCGGATCCCTGGGAATGTTTTGCAGGCAGCCCTTATGATCCGGATTCCATGGGTTGTTATGCACCGGTTATTTGCAAGGCATTGGAGCCTATCGTCAAAGATAAGTATGAGGTGATTGATGAAACAGGGAAAGATCTGGATTATCTGACAGAGACTTATCTAAAAAACGGAATGCCGGTAATTCTCTGGAATTCCATTAATATGAGAGAGCCGATCATCGGGCCGGTGTGGAAGCTTCTTGATTCGGGTGAGGATTTTACCTGGATATCCAATGAGCATTGCATGCTGCTTGTGGGAGAAGATGAAAAGAATTATATCTTTAACGACCCTTATGAAAACCGAGGTGTGATTCCATGCCCGAAAGAGATCATTTTGGATCGATATGATGTGTACCATCGTCAGGCGGTGGCATTAAGACCGATCAGCCCTGAAAACGGGAAGGATTGATGAAAGCGTGATTTAATGGTATACTAAATAAGAAACAAAGATTCAAGGAGAACGACGTGATTACAGAACAGCAAAGTCAACCACAGCATCCTCACCAGAACGGTCAGTTCCGTAATTCTCTGGGATTTGTCCTGGCCTGCGTAGGTTCTGCGGTGGGCATGGGTAATATCTGGCTGTTTCCATACAGATTGGGACAGTATGGCGGTGCCGCATTTTTGATACCGTATTTTATTTTTGTCGCACTATTTGGAATGGTAGGTCTTTCCGCAGAATTTGCGGTGGGAAGGCGGGCAAGGACAGGGACGCTGGGTGCATATAAATATTGTTGGGAAAGCCGTAGGAAAGGAAAGATGGGGTATCTGTTGGGATGGATCCCTTTGTTTGGATCACTGGGCATTGCCATCGGGTACGCAGTAATCTTAGGCTGGGTGCTTCGCACATTACTTGCAAGTATCAGCGGGGAACTCTTTGCCGCTGATGCAGGAACCTTCTTCGGGGAGATTGCTTCTTCCTTTGGGAATATTCCCTGTCATACGGCAGTAGTCGTCATTGCCTGTGCGCTTTTGATCTTCGGTGCTACAAAAGGCATTGAACGGGTGAATAAGGTGATTATGCCGGCCTTTTTTGTATTGTTTATTGTGCTTGCCGTCAGAGTGTCTTTCCTGGACGGCGCCGGGGAAGGGTATGAGTTTTTGTTTATACCGAAATGGGAATATCTGTTTAAAATTGACACCTGGATCATGGCTATGGGACAGGCATTCTTTTCTTTGTCCATTACCGGTTCCGGGATGATCGTATACGGATCTTATCTGGGAAAGGATGAAGATATCCTGAAATCCTGCCGTAACACGGCACTGTTCGATACGCTTGCAGCCATGCTTGCAGCTCTCGCTATTATGCCGGCTGTCTTTGCATTTGGAATTGAGCCTGCCAGCGGTCCGCCTCTGATGTTCATTACGCTGCCTCAGGTGTTTAAACAAATGCCGTTCGGACAGTTCTTTGCAGTACTTTTCTTTGTATCGGTGGCATTTGCGGGAATTACCAGTCTGATCAACATGTTTGAAGCAGTCAGTGAATCCTGGCAGACAAGCTTTAACATACCAAGGAAGCTGGCAGTCATTTTGTGTGGTGTGATCTCTCTGGCAGTGGGGATGTTCTTTGAAGATGGAGACCTGGTGGGTAATTGGATGGACTTTATCACTATACTGGTAGTACCTTTCGGGGCGCTTCTGGGAGCCGTATCCATCTACTATGTACTTGGCTGGAAGGATGTACAGGAAGAGCTTTCAGCAGGGGGTAAGAAGCCGCTGCCGCAGTGGTTCGGCTATCTGGCAAAATACGTTTATGTGCCCATTGCCATAGCTGTCTTTGTACTTGGGATCATCTATGGAGGAATCGGCTGATATGGTGAGCAGTGTAATTCCCGTTTGTGTATGTATTTTTCAGAAAGATGATAAAAGAAGTGTACGAGAACGGCTGATAACATCGGCCGGGCATTATAGATCGCTGTTTGAGGAGGATGCAAGAGCAGATTACCTAAAAGACGCAGGAGTGAATTGTGGTGAACCGAAGGCGAACTGTCGGAGGGGCGCAGATGTGAATTTAGGTGACCCGGATGTGGATATCTGGGAGATAAATCGGACCGACCGTGGAAAACCTTACTTCCCGAATCAACCGGAGTTATATTTCTCTATCAGTCACAGCGGCGATTATTGGGCCTGTGCCATGGCGGACCGGCCAATCGGTTTGGACCTGCAGGAGCATGTGAGCTGCAGGAATGAGACAGCGGAGGACGCGGCGGCCAGATACCTACGGATGGCAAAACGTTTTTTTCATCCGGATGAGGCAGAATATGTGAAGCAGGACAGTTATCAGCGCTTTTTTCAGGTTTGGGCAGCAAGGGAAAGCTATGTAAAGTATACCGGTCAGGGGATAGATGATCATTTTAGTGAATTTTGTGTTTTATCAGAAGATACTGATCTGAGGGAGATGGAAGAGAAAACTGTGAATGGTGGCGGGAGTGTTACAGCCTGGCATGCGCTTGATGCCTGGTTTCAGAAAATGGAATTCAGGAAAGGCTATACCTTGTGCGTCTGCACGGGTAATGCAGTATCCATGGTTATAAGAGAACATTTTGATTAATTGATGAAATGGAGGAAATATGAATGGAAAATAATAAAAAGTGGTGGCAGAATGCAGTGGTTTATCAGATTTACCCTCGCAGCTTTCAGGACAGCAACGGCGACGGAATCGGTGATCTGAACGGTATCATTCAGAGACTGGACTATTTGGAGGACTTAGGAATCAATGCAATCTGGCTTTCCCCGGTGTGTAAGTCACCACAGGACGATAATGGTTATGATATCTCTGATTATCAGGATATTGATCCTATGTTCGGCAGTCTGGATGATATGGAACGCCTGATCACGGAGGCAAAAAAGCGCAATATTCGCATTATGATGGACCTGGTGCTGAATCATTCTTCTGATGAGCATCCCTGGTTCCTGGAGGCAAAGAAGAGCAAGGACAACCCTTATCATGATTATTATGTATGGAAAGATGGAAAAGAAGGAGAGCTGCCTAATGATATGAGAGCCTGCTTCGGCGGTCCGGCCTGGGAGTGGGTTCCGGAGCTGGGACAGTATTATTTCCACCAGTTTTCGGTAAAGCAGCCCGATTTAAACTGGGAGAATCCGAAGCTTCGCCGGGAAATTTACGATATGATCCTCTGGTGGATGGACAAGGGAGCAAGCGGCTTCCGTATGGATGTCATCGATCAGATTGCCAAGGAGCCTGATCATAAGATTACCTGTAACGGACCCAGGCTGCATGAATTCCTTCGTGAACTGAGCAAGGAGACCTTCCAGAAAGGCGATCTGATTACCGTGGGTGAAGCATGGGGGGCTGATATAGAGCGTGCCAAGCTTTACAGCAATCCGAATGGCAGCGAATTCTCCATGGTATTCCAGTTCGAGCATATCGGACTGGACCAGCAGGAAGGGAAAGAGAAGTGGGATCTGGCTCCGCTGCCGTTCCTGAAACTGAAGGAGATCCTGGGACGCTGGCAGAAGGAATTATATGGATGCGGCTGGAACAGCCTATTCTGGAATAATCACGACCTGCCCCGCATCGTATCCCGTTGGGGCAATGATAAAGAGTATCGTGTGGAGTCTGCCAAGATGATGGGTACTCTGCTTCACGGTATGCAGGGAACCCCCTATATTTATCAGGGAGAAGAGCTGGGCATGACCAACATCAAGTATGAGATCGAGGAATATCGGGATATTGAGACTTGTAATATGTTCAAGGAGCGTATCGAGGCAGGTTACGATAAAGCAGATATCATGAATTCTATTTATGTGAAGAGTCGTGACAATGCCCGTACTCCCATGCAGTGGGATGCATCGGAAAATGCCGGATTTACCACGGGTACACCATGGATCAAAGTCAATCCCAACTATACATCGATCAATGCAGCCAGTCAGGTCAATGATCCTGATTCTGTTTTCTCTTACTATAAGAAGCTGGTGCACCTGAGAAAAGAGTATGATGTCTTGGTGGACGGACGTTTTACCATGCTTCTTCCCGAGGATGAGAATATCTTTGCTTACACAAGAGAAAATGAGGACAGTAAGCTGCTGGTAGTCTGCAACTTCTTTGATAAAACGCTGCCTATGCCTCTCAATGAGGAAACAGAGGGTATGGAGCTTCTGCTGGGGAACTATGGTGAGGCTATGGAGGCTGAGATTTTGAAGCCTTATGAGGCAAGAATGTATATCAAAAAATAAAATAAGAGTTGACGGCACGGAGATTTCCGTGCCGTTTTTGTTAATGCAGGTTCTCGTTGGTACTGCAGACTGTAGGCGCAGTGCCATAGACTCGTTTGTAGGCTTTATAAAAGGAATTATAAGAGGTATATCCGCATTTTGTAACGATTTCTCCGATGGTATCCTGATTCTTCGATAACAATTCTGTGGCAAGCTTCAGCCGTTTCTTCTCGATGTACTCGGTTATGGTGATGTCCGTCACTTTTTTAAAGGCTTTTCGCAGGGTGGAAGAAGAACATTTAAAGTGGGTTTCCAGTGTGGTAAGGCACAAGTCATATTCGGTGTAATGCAGATCAATATATTGCAGGAGCTGATTGGCAAAGGAATCCGGTTCCGGCTGCAGTGTCTCACCGATTCGGCTGCAGAAACGGCTGATTACATCGGAAAGCTCTGTAAATAAGGAATCGCCGGTCTGTAATCTGCGGTCGGAAAAAAGGCTGCTGTTGGCATTATAGAGAGGAATATATTCGTCAATCAGCAATGTGGGATATTCCAGTTTAATGCAGTTTAATAACATCAGAATCATTTCATAAACGGATTTGTCCAGGCCGGAATTCCCGGAAGTGTCTGCGTTTTGGGAATAAGTAAGCAGCATATTCATTGCCATATTCCGGTTTCCGTGGGTAATAGCAGTGTACAAGGTCAAAAGCTCCGGCATGGAGAAGCCTGTGATAGAAGCCCCGGAGTAATCTTCTGCCGTATATACCTTATTTTTGCCGCATGAGGGCAGGGCAATCAGGTCGCGGAGCTGTCGGTAAGCCACAGGCAGATTTTCCGGATGATAATAAATCCTGCTGGCAACACAAATACTGTTATAGGAAGGTTCTTCCTGATTGATATTGGAGATGACAAAATCAATGATACTCCGGTAATTGTCAAAGTCCTTTTCTGCGATCAGGAGGAGCAGGTCGGAATTATTAAACTGCTGCAGATAGGCTTCCGGAAGCTCTGCCTGTAAAAAGGACTGCAAAAGGAGCAGGGGCTCCGGATAGAGGCTGTCTCCTTCTTTGGAACGGATCTGCAGCCGGATCAGCATCATACTGTACCCAGCAGGGAAATTGGGAAAGTACCGCAGGAAGAGATTGATGTCTTCCGGGGAGGTCAGCTGGCCGTTGATCGCTTTCTCCAGAAAACGGGCCTGCAGTATTTTCTGCTGTGTCTGAATCGTATTCCGATATTGCTCCAGATGTTTGTCAGCAGAAAGTATGCTGTTTGAAATATAATCCAGGCTGCCACGGAAATTGAATCTGGGTTCAGGAACTGCGGAAAGATCAGGAGCCGCAGAGGGGATATTTTTAATATTTTCAAAAGTGTGCAGCAGTTTGATAATGGGTTTGGAGGACATATATGTGCTGCCCAGTGTAAGCAGGATCAGTATCACCACACATATGCTGCAGTACATGATCAGAAAATACCACAGTGGTTGCATCATCTCTGCGAAAATGTAATCTGCAACATGGATGTCGATATAAAGGTCTCCGGCAGAAATATGAGTACTGATGGTCTGATAATGTGTTTCTGTTTCCGGCAGGTCACTGTAAAGAATCGTCCCATCGGTTTTAAAGAGAGTGATATACCATCCTTCTTTCTCTGCTTCGGTAATGAAGGAAGACTTAATATCCTTTACATCCAGGCAGGCATACAGATAGGCGTTGTTCACCCATCTGGTTGCAAATATGAGGGCATCATATTCCTCGGTGTATGTTTTAATGTGATGAACAGGCATAAAGCCTGTGCGGTTCTTCGCTAACAGCTGCATCCACTCTTCATAAGACAGATCATCCACACAGAAGTAATCCGGATAATAGCAGCTGGATCCTTCAAAAAACAGAGTGGTGGAGGTAAAGGCAATATTCTGGGAAAACTGCAGGGCAGCATCTGATATATTTTCAATAGGAAACAACAGACCGTGGAGGGTTGTCTTCATTTGGTCGCAGATGTTGGCCGGTACCGAGGTGTAGGTCTCATCCTCATAGCGCAGAGAGATAAAACGGGGATCCTGGGTCAATACCTCTGACACATTAAAAAGACCGGTAACGGTAGATTCCAGCTGTTCGGCACCCAGATTGGACTGCTGCTGGATCTGTTTTAACTGCAGGGTGGAGAACACATTCTTCAGATAAAACAGAAAGGGAACCAGTATGATGCAGAACAGGATGGAAAATATAAGGAAGTATCGAAAAAACCATTGAAAGGTAATACGAAAATGGTTGGATGTTTTTTCTTTCATAATCTTATGCATACCTGACGTCCTCACTTTATGCTAATGTAACATTGTTAGTACAACAGTTTCAGTTTCACCTATGTATTATATCATTATGCATATAGGGAAATCAAAAGGAAACACATTTTTCAAGGGGAAAGCAAGAATTGTCAAGGGACGGCAGTCATTGATTTCAAGGGCAGATACAGGATTATCAAGGTGCAATCGGGGAAAATTTGTTGTAAGATGGAGCCATCAAAAACAAGGAGGGACGTTTTTATGAAACGAAAATCAGTTAACAGATTATTTGCTTTATTACTTTCCGGCAGCATGCTTGCAGCTGTTATGACAGGATGCGGAAATAGTGAAAGTAAAACAGACTAAAGCGTGAAAAACTCCGCTGGGACCGAAGAGAGCCAGAGCGAAAGCGTGAAGGACTCCGGTGCTGAGACAGTCGGATCAAGTGAAGAAGCTTCCAAAGAAGACTTTGATCCCAAATCTATTGCGGAAGGTGTGACGATCACCATTGCCATACCGGAAAATGTAAAGGTAGAGAACCATGAAACGAATGACATGACTCTGATGATTGAGGAAGCGTTAGGCGTCAACCTGGAGTTTGAAGTTTATCCGTCAGCCGACTATACATCAAAGCTGAATCTGATGGTCATGACCGGTGATGAACTTCCTGATATTATCATGAATCCCAGCAGTGTGGATGCATGGGCTGCAGAAGGAGCGCTGATCGACCTGACAGAGTATTATGAGAATCCGGATTTATCTGCTACTATCAGACAGGCAGGAGAGCTTGCGGGAGTGGATTTTGCACAGCAGCTTAGAACCGCTGACGGAAAGATTTATGCAGCACCTGCTTATTCCGGTGCTCAGACGGGCGTTGTATGGGAAAAACCCTGGGTATATACGCCGTGGCTGGATGCGGTAGGTCTGGATGTTCCTGTCACAACCGAGGAATTTTATGAAGCATGTAAGCTGGTTTGTGAGAGCGATCCCAACGGCAATGGAAAGAAGGATGAAATCGCGTTCACTGATGGTGGATTCGGTAATTCCAACGACGCCTGGTTTAACTGCCTGATGTCTGCTTTTATTTATGCACATGACAGTGAGTATAGGGTAGTAGAGGATGGACAGATCAGCTTTGCCTATACTACAGACGCCTGGAAAGAGGGATTGAAGTATATCAGAAGATTCTTTGAGGAAGGTCTGGTACCGGAAGAAGCTCTGACTCAGGATTCTACCCAGTATCAGGCACAGGTTTACAGTGACGTCCAGACAGTTTTTGCATTCTTCGGCTGGCAGTTGGACGGTACCGATCTGGAGAGAAAGGCAGGCATGATGCATATTCCGGCTCTGAAGGGACCGGAAGGGGTTCAGTATGCTATGTACAAGCCCGGTACGGCCAACCAAGGTGCGGTAATTACTTCAGATTGTGAAAATCCCGAAGTGGCATTCCTGGTACTGGATTACATGTGCGGCGAAGAAATGAGTATCAGCCAACGTTACGGAAAACGTGGCGTAAACTGGGACTACTGGGATGAGGCAAAGGTAGATGACAGATCCCGCTATTCTGCAAAATATGATGGCTATGATATTTCCATTATTGTATATGATGATGCTTCTTTCTGGGGCTCTACCGAGACACAGAATGTAAGCTGGCTGCAGGTTGGCCCTCAGGTAATTGACAAAACAATCTTCAACGGTATTGCGATACTTACAGATGTTTCCACACCGGAAGAAGAGATGCAGCTTAAGATTACCACCGGTATTAACAATGCGGTTCTGGACTGCCTGAATTATTCACCGGATGAAGTGATTGTAACTCTTCCTTTAACAGAGAAAGAAAATGAAGCGACTTCCGATATTAAGGCTACCCTGAAAAATTACCTGACAGAGAGCATCTGTGCATTTCTGGTAGGAAGCAAGGATATCGATGCAGAATGGGATGCATATCTGGCTGAACTGGAAAGAATCGGCTATCAGACCGTGCTGGATGTATATCAGACAGCTTACGACAGAGTAAACGGTAAGTAAAAGTTATCCCACAGTAAAAAATTGCCACACAGGAGGGGATCTGTGCCTGTTCTGTGTGGTAATTTCTTTATCAAGATTTTGAAACGATAATGTTTTTGGGAAATTTCGTAATTCCCCGATCGGAGAGGAAGGTTATATGAAGAGCAGCTTTCAGAAAAAGACAAAGCAGATACGAAGAGACAGACAGTTATATTTATTTTTGCTGCTTCCTATAGCATATATCATTATTTTTCATTACGCGCCCATGGGCGGAGTGGTGCTTGCCTTTAAGGACTATAAGGTGAGAAAGGGTATCTGGGGCAGTGAGTGGATCGGACTGCAAAATTTTATGCGCTTTTTTTATTCCTACGATTGTGTTCGTATTATCAGGAACACTTTGATCTTATCTTTTTATGAAATTATTGCAGGGTTCCCCATCCCCATATGCTTCGCCCTGCTGATCAACAGTCTCCGGCATGAGAAATTTAAAAAAGTAACACAGACAGTTGTCAATATGCCTCATTTTATTTCTACTACAGTAATGGTAGGAATTTTGTTCCAGGTATTTAATTCCCGCACCGGACTATACGGGATTGCAGCAGAAAGCCTGACCGGAAGCTACCCACATGATCTGTTCGGTTCACCCACAGCATTCAGGCATCTGTATGTGTGGTCCGGCATCTGGCAGAGCTTCGGTTGGAACAGTATTGTATATACGGCGGCGTTGTCCGCTGTGGATCCGGAATATCATGAGGCGGCGCAGATTGACGGTGCATCCCGGTTTCAGAGAATTCTGCACATCGACCTGCCGTGCATCCTTCCCACCATCGTCATTTCTTTGATCCTCCGTATGGGTTCGGTTATGAGTATCGGCTTTGAAAAGGTATACCTGATGCAGAATGGCTTAAACATGGAGACCAGCAGTATTATTTCTACATATGTTTATCAGGTGGGTATTGCCTCTACCGGTAATTCGGATTTTGCCTATGCGACAGCGGTGGGATTATTCAACTCTGTGGTAAACCTGATTTTAATTACCACAGTCAACAAGGTTTCCGGTAAGATCAGCGAAACCAGTTTATGGTAGGAGGAATGACGGATGATACACAGTAAAAATACCAGAAAATTAGGCAGAGAGGACCGGATATTTTACGCCATAAGCTACACAGTGGTTTTGATGTGCCTTTTATTGGTTTTATATCCTGTTGTCTATGTGGTTTCAGCGTCCTTCAGTTCCGGCAGTGCGCTGGTGAACGGAAAGGTCTGGCTGTGGCCGGTAGATTTTTCTCTGGAAGGTTATAAGGCAGTGCTGAAATATAAATCAGTATGGATCGGATATCGCAATACTATTTTTTATACGATATTGGGCACCCTGATCAATATTTCCATGACTATGTTATGTGCATACCCCCTTGCACGTAGAAACCTGATAGGAAGAAAGGCCATCACGTTCTTATTTACGTTTACCATGCTGTTCAGCGGCGGCATGATTCCCGGCTATCTGTTGATGAAAGGTCTGAATATTTTAAACACTATCTGGGTTATGGTATTTCCCGGCGCATTGAGCGTTTACAACATGATCGTTGCCAGGACCTTTATCCAGAGCAATATTCCGGGGGAACTTCTGGAGGCTGCCCAGATCGATGGATGCGATGATACCCGTTTCTTTTTTCAGATGGTACTGCCTTTGTCCAAAGCGGTCATCGCTGTGCTGACTCTGTGGTATGCGGTAGGGCACTGGAATGCTTACTTTAACGGAATGTTATACCTGAAGGATAAGGAATTGTATCCGCTGCAGCTATTTTTAAAAGAAGTGCTGGTGCAGAGTACCTTTTCGGCGGAATATCTGGATCCGGAAGTGGCAGAGCAGTTGAGAAACATGCAGCTTTTGCTGAAATATTCACTGATCGTGATTTCATCCGCTCCGCTGATGGCGATTTATCCCTTTATACAGAAGTATTTTGCCAAGGGAGTGATGATCGGTTCCGTGAAAGGATAGGTGCGCCCTATATGTTAGAGGAGAGAAAATATGTATACAATTGCACAACAGCCTGAAAAAAAGTATTGTAATTATTTTGATTATGCCGTACAGCTTTGCGGCGAGGGGGAGAATATGCATACCGAGTGTATGTATGTGCCTGCAGGTAAAATAGCGCAGGATATTCAGGTGGTCTTTCAGAAGGATGAGACCGTGTACACATATGGGGATTTCGGCCATATATGTACGGAGTATGAGAGGGTATGGAACGGAGCGGATTGTATGCTGAAAATCGAACTTTCCCAAGGCCCTGAGGAGCTTCCGGAGGCAGAGGTTCGCATCCTTTTAAAACGTGACGGCATCCGTATCCATTCGAAGCTGCCGGACTGCGGATTTACGGCAGTGATCTTCGGAGGATTGCTGTGGGGACAGGGAGACAGCGTTTCTGCCGTATCTCTTGACCGGCCGCAGAAGGATCTTCGTTCTGCTTATGGACCGGCCGTTTCAAAGATTGACGATACCCTTTTTGACAGAGACACGGATCGTGCTCTGAGGGTCAATTCCGGAGACTGCCGGATACGGTATGATTTTGAGAAAAACCAGTATAGCTTTACGGCTCAGAAAGAGCTGCATTTGTGGGTGGAAGAAAATATTTTTGCCTCCCGCTTTCATGTAAAATATAAGGGAATTAATAAGAACAGTACCTTTTCTACACCGCCTGCCGGCTGGATGACCTGGTATGCGGTGAAATTCGATGCCTGTGAACAGGCGGTATTGGAGAATGCCGTAAAACAGAAGGAACTGTTTGGGGATTATGGTGCCAATACTGTCTGGGTGGACTGGGAATGGTATCATTCCGGCTTTGATGTAGAACAGGGAGAACCCAATATCCATTATTTCAGTCCGGATCCGGTCCGTTATCCCAACGGCCTGAACTATGTTGCCGAAAAGATTCGTGAGCAGGGGTTTATCCCTTCTCTTTGGGTGGGCCCTACCAATGAACAGATCATGACGGATTTTATGGTGGAAAACGAACACTCTGTTTATGCAGACAGAGTCACCTGGTGCGGCAGGTACTTCTTTGACCTGACCAATAAGGCGTATCTGGAAGAATTTGTGCCAAATGCTTTTAAACAGGTGAAGGAGTGGGGTTATGAAGCCCTGAAATGGGATTGTCTGCCCATCTCACTGGAATATGCGGACCTGTTCCATGCAAGCCTGACGGACCCTTCGCTGACCTCAGAGCAGGCACTGCACCGAGTAGTAGAGATTGCAAGGGATACCCTGGGAAAAGACTTCTATATGCTTTCCTGTGCAGGCGAATGGGACAGGGCAGTCCTGTTTGCAAGTGATATTTTTGACGCGGCACGGATTGGCGGGGATATTTTCAGCTGGGATGAATTTATCAAGAATTTCCTGGAACGTATCATGCGTTTTTACTCCTATCACAACAATATGATCTATTGCGATCCGGATAATCTTGTGATCCGTCCGGAATTTAATAATGAGGATCAGGCGGTTACCCGTACATCTTTTATTTCCCTGCTGGGGCTGCCCCTTACGCTGGGGGATGATCTGCGTGAACTTCCTGCTGACAGAGTGGAGCTGATCCGCCGTGCATTACCGCCCCTTGATATTCGCCCTATGGATATCCGTGAGTTGGAAGAAAGTGACGATCATCTTATTACAAACCTGCAGATTGCAAAGTCCTTTGAGGAATGGAACGTGGTACAAATAACAAATCTTTTGACCAGTGAGCAGACTGTTACAGTTGACTTTGATAAGGATTTACATTTGGATGATGATATTTATTTGATATATGATTACTGGAAGCATGAATTTTTGGGCAGGCTGGGTAAAAACATTTCATTAACATTGCCGGCCTATGGCTCTGCTGTATTGTCTATCCATAAATATATCGGTAAAAAGCAGCTGGTTTCCACCTCAAGACATATCTCACAGGGTGGCTTCGATTTGGAAAATGTTTGGCTGGATGAGGATGGTAAGCTGCATGGCCGTTCAAAAGTGGTGGCAGGTGAGCCTTATGTAATTACCGTTTATGATCCTGATAAAGAGTATACCTTTGATGAGGTGTTACATCCTCAAATAACAGGTGAAATAGACTGGTGCATTGGATAAATTGTATGGAGGAAACGTTATGAAATGTTCCATTACTCCTATTAAAGAGGGAATGATAAGAATCAGTAAGCATGAAAACATGCCGGAAAAATATATGGAACGATATGGCATCATTAAAATCCCGGAAAAGGAAACGGTGACCAATGTCGAAATAGAAGAGAATGCTGTGATCTTACCAAATGGACGTAAGCTTAACTTTACGCTGCGCCCGGAAGAAGATGATGCTCTTTGGAACGAAGAACAAGAATACCAGCTTCAGAAATTTAAAGAATTCATGCCATGGCGTCGTAATGTAGAAGGAGCTATGGAAAATCGTCTGGAAAACGCCACAGAGGACTGGCATGATGTCATGGATGCCAGAAATTCTGCAAAAAAGTTTGGTATCAGCTTTGAGATCAATGATCAGGAAAAATTTTATGGTTTAGGAGAAGGTAACAGAGAAAGTATTGAACACAGAGGAAATTCTTATCAGAACTGGCCTGTATACCAATACAATGAGGTAGTAATACCTTTGGTTTATACCCAGGAAAATTGGGGTGTGCTCATTTTAGCTGAGAATCGACATTTTGTAGATATTGATGACCATATGAAGGGACGCCTGACTGTTTTGGGAAATCTGGACGAGTTGGATATATTGATATTTTATGGTGACAGTATTAAAGATATCATTAAGCTTTATATTGAAGTTTCCGGCAAAAGTATGCTGTTGCCTAAATATGTATATGGATTGACCTATATTGCGCCTATGTATCAAAATCAGTTTGAGATATTAAACGATATGATGAAATATCGTGAAAAGCACATTCCTGTTGACAATGTCAGTCTGGAGCCCGGGTGGATGAGTACATTTTATGACTATAGTTTTGATAAAGATTGGAATTTATCTAAATTTGATATTCATCCATGGATGCGTAAGAGAGAGTATCCTTCTCAATTTTTATCTGTCATGCGCAGATTTGGTTTTCATGTAGGTTTATGGAACTGTTCTTACTATGATTTATGTGATCATGAAGAACGTCTGGTAACAGGGGTTGGACAGCTTCCAAGCTGGTATGAGCATTTGAAAAAATTTGTAAATGCCGGTGTGGATGGTTTTAAAATGGATCCTTCTGATATGCTTATCCGTGTAGATCCTAACAAGATTTATACCAATGGAAAAAGCGAGCTTGAGATGCACAGTATTTCTCAGGTTCTTGTTTTAAAACAAATGTATAAGGGCTTCACAGAACAGACAGGCAATCGTCCGTATTTACATTTTTGTGGAGGTTACACAGGACAGCAGCATTGGGGCGGTGTTACTACCGGAGATAATGGCGGTAAAGAAGGCAGTATGATCTGGTTGTTGAATTTAGCTATGTCAGGATTTATGAATACCACCGTAGACATGGATATTTATAGTCCGGAAACAATTCACTTCGCAATGTTAGCGCCCTGGGCACACCATAATGCCTGGGAAGGCTGCCGTCAGCCTTGGTATGCAGGTGAGGAAAATGAACGTATTTATATCTATTATGCGCGACTGCGTTATCGTTTATTGCCATACATATATTCTGCAGCTATCGAGTGTCACGAAACAGGTATACCAATGCTCAGACCAATGCCAATGGAATTCCAAAATGACGAAAACTGTCTGGAGCTTTCTAATCAGTATATGCTGGGAGAATATATCCTGTTATCTGCGTTTACAGATAAGGTATATTTGCCAAAGGGAGGCTGGATCGATTATTGGACCGGTAAGGAATATGAAAGCCAGGGTGAAACAATCTGCTATGAGATCCCAAAGGAACGCGGTGGAGCCTTCTTTATCAAGAAGGGGGCTATTATTCCACAGTGGTCTGACAGAGATTATGTTACTCAGTATGGCGAGGAGGAAATTTTACTTCATATATATCCAAATGCTGACGAAAAAAGCACTTATGTTTTCTATGAGGATGATGGTATCTCTGTTGATTATGAAAGTAATATCTGCAGTAAGACTGAAATTGTCTGTGAATGTGCAGATGGCAAGGCATTTATTCACATCAGTAAGCGCGAAGGTGAATATCAGAACAAACCTGAAAAGCGGATCTGGAAGATATATGTGCATGGTTATGAAGGGGAAGTTATCGTAAGTTGTGATGAGGAGACTGCAGAAGTTTTTGTTGTGTAATAAAGAGAAAAGGAACTATTATGACTGATAAAAGGAGAGAATTATTATGGAAGCAAAACAAATTGTATTTACAAAGGAAAATATGGCTGAGCTTTTGGACAATCCGGAAAGGGAGCCAAATGCGGACCAGGTCATGGTACAAACATATTTCAGTACGATCAGCTGTGGAACGGAGCGTGCAAACATCACCGGAGATGCAAATGTCAGTGTTGTGGATGGTCCGAGTATCAGCTGGCCAAGATATGCCGGATACAGCAGTAGTGGTGTTGTAGTGAAGAAAGGTATAAATGTAACAGAATTTGAAATTGGTGACAGAGTGGTCGTAAGCTGGGGGGCTCATAAAGCCTATAATACTGCAGATACTATAAACGTAACCAAAATAGAGAGTGAAAAAATCAGTCTGGAAGAGGCTGCACTCATGCATATTGCTACCTTTCCGATGGCAGCTGTCAGAAAAACCCGTCTTGAAGTTGGCGAATCTGCTTTGATTATGGGATTAGGTATTTTGGGATTGTTTGCCGTTCAGTTTGCTAAGGCTGCCGGTGCTACCCCTGTTGTGGCAGTAGACCCGGTAAAAGAAAGGCGTGATATTGCTCTTAGTCTGGGAGCGGATTATGCCTTTGATCCTATGGAAGCTGATTTTGCAGAAAAAGTAAAAGAAGTAACAAAGGGTGGTGCAAATATTGCCATTGAAGTAACCGGAATTGGTGCAGGATTAAACCAAACGCTTGATTGTATGGCCAGATATGGCAGAGTAGCACTTCTTGGCTGTACCAGAAATTCTGACTTTAGCGTCGACTTTTACAGAAAAATACATGGCCCGGGCATTTCACTTGTCGGTGCACATGCCTTTGCCAGACCAAAGCATGATTCCTATCCAGGCTGGTTTACCCAAAAGGATGATATTAAATCGATCATGCGATTGTGTGAGTTTGGGCGTATTGATTTAAAGAAAATGATATCTGAGACGCATTCTCCTCAAGAATGCACTGAAGTTTATACGCGTCTGATAAACGACAGAAGCTTCCCTCCGGTAGTACAGTTTGCGTGGTCCGGAGTATTGTGATATCTTGGAAAGGATACTTTTATGAAAAAAATTAAAATAGCGCAGATTGGAGTGGGACATGACCATGCAACCTTCATTTTTGACAGTATTTTAAGGCTTCAAAACATCTTTGAAATGAAAGGTTTTTGTGTTTGTGAGCAAGAGGAACAGGCATATGAACCTCATAAAGACACAATATATGCATGTGCTCCTAAATGTTCGCTTGAAGACATTTTAAATGACCCTGAACTGGATGCTGTTGTAATTGAGACAAGAGAAGCTTTATTGGTTAAATATGCCGGGCTGGCTATTGAGCACGGACTTCATGTACATATGGACAAACCGGGTTGTGCAGATCCTGCTGAATTTGATGATCTGATGCTTCGTGCCAAAGAAAAAAGGCTTACTATGAGTCTTGGGTATATGTATCGTTATAATCCGGTAATTTTAAAGGCTATAGAAGCTGTTGACAAAGGAGAGCTTGGTGAAATTTACAGTGTGGAGGCTCATATGGATTGCCTTCATACTGTAGATAAAAGAAAATGGCTTGCAGAATTACCGGGTGGTATGATGTACTTTTTGGGATGTCATCTCATTGATTTAATTGTACGCATTCAAGGAGTACCGGAAACGATCATTCCCATGAATACTTGTACCGGATTTGATGATGTATCCTGTCTGGATTTCGGAATGGTAGCTTTAAAGTATCCAAAGGGAATTTCCTTTGCCAAAGCCTGTGCAACAGAGCCCGGAGGCTTTATGCGCAGACAGCTGGTTATATGTGGTGAAAAAGGTACACTGGAAATCAACCCTTTTGAGCGTTATGTTGCATCTCTTTATGACGAGTTCAGTATAGTTACCGGATACAGATTTACCAGTAAAAAGGACGCTGAAAAATATGGTTGGAATCATCGGGCAGAGTATAGGGAAACGGAAGCTTTTAATCGTTATGATTCCATGATGGAAGCCTTTGCTGCCATGGTACGGGGCGAAAAAGAAAATCCATATACCTATGAGTACGAAATGCAGATGCACAAGATTATGTTATGTGCCTGTGGCTTGAAAGAAAGGAAGTTTATTAAAGTATGAAAGCAATATTAGTGGAAGAAAACAAAAAGCTGCGTTGGTGTGAAGTGCCGGATCCCATCGTTGGTCCTGAGGATGTTTTGGTGAAAATTGAAGCTGCTGCATTAAACCGTGCAGATCTAATGCAGCGTGAAGGAGACTATCCGCCTCCACCTGGATGTCCGGAATGGATGGGATTGGAAATTGCGGGTACTATTGTTGAAATTGGTATTGAGGCAGAAGCAAAATCTGAATGGAAAATCGGAGATAAGGTGTGCGCACTTTTAGGTGGTGGTGGCTATGCAGAGTATGCAAATGTAAAATATGACATGCTCATGCCGATTCCTGAAAATTGTACTATGGTGGAAGCTGCCGCTATCCCGGAAGCCTTTGCAACAGCCTACTTAAATCTTTTTCTTGAGGGCAACATCAAGGCCGGTGATACCCTGCTTATGAATGCAGGAGCAAGCGGTCTGGCAAGTGTTATCATTCCAATGGCAAAAGCTTTTGGAGTCAGAGTGATAACGACAGTACTCTCTGATGAAATAGCAACATCCATCAGACACTTGAATGCAGATGTGGTAGTTAATACTACTAAGCAGGACATTGTTGAAGTTTTAAAGGAGCAGCTTAATGCAGGACACCCGGTAGATGTGGCTATAGACTGTCTTGGCGGTGACGTAATGGGTAAGTGTCTGCCTTACTTAAAGCATGGTGCACGCTGGATAATGATTGCGGCTCTGGCCGGTCAGAAAACAGAAATTGATTTGAAAAATATTTATGTAAGAAATGTACGTATTATCGGCAGTACTTTACGCTCCCGTTCACCACAAGTGAAGGCCGAAATTCTGGCCAGCCTGGTACGAGATGTATGGCCAAAGGTGGAAAGCGGTGAAGTAAAGCCTACTATTTACAAGGTGCTTCCTATCACAGAAGCAGAAGCTGCTCATGATATTCTTTACAGAGGTGAAAACATAGGAAAAGTAGTATTAACAGTTTAAACCATGGAG
>JBGVLR010000266.1:0-39839 GCA_045124375.1 Acetatifactor sp. | reverse complement strand
CTTCTTGACCTCAACTTTTTTGCAGGGATCAGATATGGTTTGCGGGAAAACGGGCCGTTTTTTACATAGATGGCCTTGATTTTTTTTAGAATTCGAATATAATAGACTTATGATATACCAACTCATAAGTCTATTTCTTGCATGATAAGGAGGAGGTTATGTTTTATTGTCGAGAGGAAGAACTTCAAAGTATGAACCGGAGATATGAAAAAGGCCGGTTTGAATGTATCATCATATATGGAAGGCGGCGTGTGGGTAAAACAGCCTTGATCAATGAGTTTTGCAAAGGGAAACCGACAATTTATTTTTCGGCGTTAAGTGCATCTTCGCAGGAAAATTTGGAGGCGCTGTCCAAAGCAATTTATACTTGCAAAAATCCGGACAGCTCTACTGCACCAACCTATCGGAGCTATGAAGATGCGTTGGATGAGATCACCAGGATGTCAAAGCAGCAGAGACTGGTCTTTGTGATTGATGAATACCCGTATCTTGCAAAAGCAGAAAAGTCTTTTTCCTCCCGGCTTCAGCATATCATCGACCACCAATGGCAGGATGGACAGCTTTATCTGATTTTGTGCGGTTCCTCCATGAGCTTTATGGAGTATCAGGTATTGGGGTATGAAAGTCCGCTGTATGGTCGCCGCACAGCACAATTTAAGATTCAGGCTCTGACATACCGGGAGATGACAAAATTCCATCCCAATTTATCAAATCAGGATCAGGCGCTTTTGTATGGAGTTACCGGCGGCATTCCTCATTATATTAATAAGCTGGATGTTGATGATAATCTGGATGACGCACTTTTGGAAAACCTGTTCAACACATCCAGTTATCTTTTTGAAGAACCGGAAAACTTGCTGAAACAAGAATTAAGGGAGCCCGCGATCTATAATTCCGTTATTTCTTCAATTGCCGGTGGAGCCAGCCGCTTGAATGAAATTGCCACCAAGGTCGGACTTGAATCCGGTATCTGTACGAAATACCTTAAAGTTTTATTGGATTTGGGAATTTTGAAAAAAGAAACGCCGATTACAGAAAAAACGGGTAAGAAGACAATTTATGCTATCGATGATAATTTCTTCCGTTTTTGGTATCGCTTTGTTCCGAGAAATATGTCTGTGATCAGCGCAGGGCGTATGCGCCAAGTTTATGAGTTGGCAGCCAAACGGTTTTATCCCGATTATATGGGACTTGTCTTTGAAAAAATGTGCCAGGAGTATTTGAAACGCTATGCAGCAGATCTCCCTATTTTGCTCAGTGACGTTGGACAGTGGTGGGGAACCGATGCAAAAACACGGAAAGAAATTCAAATCGATATTGTTGGAACTCCGGTAGAGGGTAAGGAATATTTAATTGGCTCCTGTAAGTACAGAAATGACAAAATCGGAATGGATGAGTTGGAGCTGATGCAACAATATGCGTCTGTATTCCGTAAAGACGGAATATTCCATTACTTCATTTTCTCCAAGGGTGGGTTCACACAAGAATTGTTGGAGGCAGAAAAGCAGGGCAAAGTTACGCTGCTGACACTGGATGATCTTTATCAATAAAGTCTGATGAAACACTATTATTACAGGAGGTATATCTCATGAAACACAATGTAGATTCTTTTGTCTGTAAAAAAGAGATTAATTGGAATCTGGATGAGAATGGAGTTCTGACTTTGGAAGGTCAGGGCAAAATCCCGAATTATGATTGTGGCCGAAACCCTTCTGCACCGTGGAAGAATGTAAATGATCAGATTATGGAGATTCGTATCATGGAAGGTATTACGGAAATTGGAATGAATACCTTCAGAGACTGCGAGAATCTGAAAAAAGTAGCACTTCCGGATTCTCTTGGGCGTATACAGGCATATGCATTCTGGAACTGTAAACAGCTTGTATGTATAGAGTCTGACCGTACGGATTTTAAATATATTTATGATGATCGGGATTATGAAAAGGATGATACAGTTATCTTTGGCATTGAATCTTTTCACAACGTTCCATGGTGTAATGCAAGATGGGGTGATTTTTACAGCCATGAAGGCATACTGTACATTACATTTGCCGGGGAAGCTCAAAATCTTGTGATACCCAAAGGCATTTGTGTGCTGAAATCATTCTCCATGAATCATCTGGATGTGACTTCCATCCTTCTTCCGGATACACTGGAAGTGATTGAGAATTTTGTGTTCTCCGACTCGACAGTAAAGAAGCAAATGATTCTGCCTGATTCAATAGAAACAATAAGTCCGTATGCATTTGCAGACTGTTCTATTTCATTGATCAGCTTTCCTTTTTCCTGGAGACCTGACAAGATCAAATGGATGCGGACAGAATCAAAAATGACTCGACGTCAGAGAATACCGGAATATATTAATAAATACTCGGTTTCCCTGTTGGATATCGAAGAATTCGAAATGGCAAAGTTGTTCTTTGTATAGCCTGCGAAAATAACAGGGTTATTTCGGTGAAATCTTTTGTATGGCATCCATATTATAGAATTCCTGATGAGTATCTTATGTATCCAACTTTGGATGGAGATGGAGACCTGCTTCCGTGGAGTGACTCATTTACTTATCAGGAAAAGAATGATATCGTCTGCGCTTTTAACAGCTGTGACGGAGCGGCACTGAAAAATGCAGAAGTATTACGTTTCCGGCATCCTGATACACATGAGGAATGGTTCTGGTCAGATGACAGAGGAAATTTTGGTGGTCCTTTGGAACTGGATCTGTTGAAAATGTGGCTGGCTATACATCCGGAAGTCACTGTGGATTCTCAGGAAGAAAATATGGAAAACGATAAAACCAGATGGTTCGTTAGCGTATAGAAACAAAATCCGTACAATAAAATATAGTCCTAAATGCAGCTTATTTGCACTTAGGACTATATCTTAATTACTATGCGTTCTTATCGGTCTTCTCCTCAGGTTTCTTCGTACCGATCTTGCTTAAAATCCACACAAAAGCCATAATGATCAGAATCGCAGTAAAAATTCCCGCCATTCCTTTTAGCATAATCAGTAATGCAATCAAAACATTCTCACCCATATGCAAACCTCCATTCCTTACAGATACTGTGTTACCAGGCTGATTACAAGTCCACCGGCGATTACGGATGCAATCTGTCCGGAAACGTTTGCACCGGCCGCATGCATGATCAGAATATTACTGGGATCTTCCTTCAATGCCAGCTTCTGCACTACGCGGGAAGACATAGGGAATGCAGAAATTCCGGCTGCACCTACCATAGGATTGATCTTCTTACGTAAGAACAGGTTCAGGAACTTTGCAAACAACACACCGCCTATGGTATCAAATACAAATGCCAATAGACCGATAGCCATGATCATCAGAGTATCCACACGTACAAAGCTTTCTGCCTGCATGCTGAAAGAAATGGTAATACCCAGCAGCAAAGTGATCAGATTCGTGAGATTCGTCTGTGCTGCTTCGGATAAGTTCCCCAATACACCACATTCTCTAAGCAGATTGCCGAACATCAAAAATCCTACCAGTGCTACTGAGGAAGGGGCAATGAAACCTACAATAATAGTAACAGCAATCGGGAATGCGATACGCATGCTCTTGGACACCTGACCGGGACGATATTCCATGTGAATCTTTCTCTCGTTCTTCGTTGTAACAAGCTTGATGGCAAAAGGCTGTACAATGGGAACCAGTGCCATGTAAGAATAAGCAGCCACCGCAATGGCACCTACATATTTAGACTGCAGCATCTGGGATACCAGAATCGATGTCGGGCCATCTGCAGCACCGATCATACCGATTGCCGCTGCATCCCGCAAGTCGAATCCAACAGCACTGGCAAACAGGATTGCAGCAAAGATACCAAACTGCGCCGCAGCACCAAACAGGAACATAACCGGTTTAGACAGAAGCGGTCCGAAATCAATCATCGCACCGATACCGATGAACAACAGGATGGGCATGGCCTCTGAAGCCTCGATTCCCACTTCAAACAGCCACTGGATAATACCGTTCGTCTCTCCCACACCATCCAGTACCTGGTTCAACACGCCGGTCTCCGGCAGATTCACCAGAATCGCACCAAATCCCATAGGCAGCAACAACGCGGGCTCATATTCCTTCTTAATGGCAAGCCAGATCAACACAATACCGATTGCGTACATCACCAGCTGCTGCCAAGTCACAGACAAAAGCCCTTCCACTAAAAAACTCATGTTTTCCTCCATTCCGCGCAGTTTCTCTGCACATGTTTTCTCTTCCGCGATACGAGGGTTTTCTTTTACTACATAAAAAAAGACCCTTATTGCGGATGACCCTTGGGCTGTTCTAAGCCATAAGCAGGTCATGTGATACCACAATAAAAGTCTCGTCCTTTCAATTCCCAGCGGATTATCACTAATCGTACTGACGCCAAAGAATCCAACAGAAGATAAACGCCGTCTGTCGCTGACTACTCCCTCTTATTTTTTTCATTATACACAATTTCAACAAAAATTACCATACCCAAAATGCTAAAATTTTCCCCAAGTTCAATCCAAGTTCAATCCGCGAGTGTTTTGCCAAAATCAGATAATTTTAATCGACTTTTTTCGCAAATAGTGTTATAAAGATTTTGCTATTTAACGGTTTAAAGCGACAAAGCAAAACCGGGAAAGAAGAGCGGGTTATGAAGATTATCGTTTGTATGAAACAGGTACCGGCCGGAACAAAAGTAGACATTGATCCTCAGACCGGTGCGATGAAGCGTTTATCCGGTACAACGCGGACCAATCCTTACGATTTGTTTGCACTGGAGACAGCTCTGCAGATTCGGGAAAAGCTGGGCGGGACGGTCACTGTACTGACCATGGGGCCGGCTCAGGCGGAAGAAATGATGCGTGATGCATGCACAATGGGTGCGGATGACGCAGTTATCCTTTCCGACAGGAAATTTGCAGGTGCTGATGTACTGGCCACTTCTTACGTATTGTCACAGGGAATTCAGGTGCTGGGCGGAGCAGACTTGATCATTTGCGGCAAACAGACTACGGATGGCGATACTGCGCAGGTAGGACCTGCTATTGCAGAACACATGGCAATTCCCCATGCTGCATGGGTTTCTGAAATTGTGGATGTGACAGATGAGACGATTACGGTGAAGCAGGACCTTGCAAGCGTGTCACAGGTATCCAGAATGGCATATCCGTGCCTGATCACTGTGGACAAAGATATGTGCGTGCCGAGACTGCCATCCTATCTGCTAAAGAAAGCCACACAGAATCGGGAAGTACGTGTGCTTAGCTTTGCAGATATGCCGGATCAGGATTTGAGCCGGTACGGCCTGATCGGATCGCCTACCGCGGTAGAGCGGATGTTTGCCCCTCCTGAAGTAAAGAAGCAGGTATATCTTGAAGGTAATGCAGAAGAAAAGGCCGATGCATTATTTGATATCCTGACTGACAGGAAGATCATATAGGAGGGAAGGACATGGAACTATTAAAATTTGATGCTGAAAAATGTAGTTTGTGTGGTGCCTGTGTAGAAAAATGTCCTTTTGGTGCGTTGACTATAGAAGGTTCCGGCATTGTGGTCAGTGATAAGTGCAGAGTATGTGGTCTGTGTGTGCGCCATTGTCCGGAAAAGGCCATCCGCTTTGAACAGAAAGCCAAAGCATTTGACAAGAATGAGTGGCGTGATTTCCTGATAGCATTTGGCGGAAATATCATGGCGCAGATTTCCATTACCAAGTCCAGACCGCAGTTTGCTACTGTGCGTTATAAGGTCATGGACAAGGCTGCCAAAGTGGAGAATCCCACAGGGGAAGTTGTTCTATGCGAATTCCGTTTGTGCTCCATGCAATTAAGACCAAAGGAAAAGATATCTAAAGCATATATTCTGTTATTGTAGGCTGTCAGTCTGGCAGAGATGTAAAGATATTATGAGTATTCCGCAAAAAAAATGAGAGGGCTGCCCTAGGATAGTTTCAACTTCTTATGGGCAGCTTTTTGGCTCTATTTATTAAATTTTCTTCCCACAAGTACAGCTTTGGGTTCTCTTTGAACCATATTCTTTTTAGATTGCCGAAGCTCTTCTGCCCATAAACGATAATATATCCTTTATGGGTAGAACTTCGGATGCATCTTTCAGATTTTTTCTAACCATGAACCAGAATATATCCTTTATGGGAAGAACTCCTGCTGCAATCTTCAGATTTTCTCTACCATAAGTGGGAGCATAGGTTGTGAGCAAGTTCCCACGCACAAATTTCATTGTCCTGAACCCTTGAGATAAATGGCATTTGATGGTAAAATGTGGGAGATCATTACGATTGAAAGGAATTATAATGCCATGATACATTTGCTTTTATTGATTATTTATCTTGCCTTTATCAGTCTGGGCCTGCCGGACTCTTTATTAGGAGCGGCCTGGCCGTCCATGTATGTTCAATATGGAGTACCTGTTTCTTATATGGGAATGGTATCGATGATCGTTTCAGCAGGTACGATTGTCTCAAGCCTGAACAGTGACAGGCTGACAAGACGTTTCGGCGCCGGGTGGGTGACAGCTGTGAGTGTAGCCATGACAGCTGTAGCAATCCTGGGCTTTTCTTTCAGCACTTCCTTCTGGATGACTTGTTTGTGGGCAATTCCCTATGGTCTGGGCGCAGGCAGTATAGATGCCGCACTGAATAATTATGTGGCACTGCATTATGCAAGCCGCCACATGAGCTGGCTGCACTGTATGTGGGGAGTGGGAACGATTATAGGGCCATATGCCATTGGTTTTGGGCTCAGCAGTGGTTTTGGCTGGGAAGGAGGATATAGGTGTGTCTTTATTATCCAGATCGTTCTGACCGTCATTCTGTTTATGAGCTTACCGTTGTGGAAGAGAACGACAGCTGATAACGCAGCTGAGAAAGAAGGTTCAGAAAGTAATAACGTTTTGTCATTGAAACAGATCCTGCAGATACCGGGAGCGAAGCAAGTGATACTCACCTTCTTCTGTTATTGTGCACTGGAGGCAACTACCTCACACTGGGCCAGCAGTTATATGGTTTTGCAGAAAGGTATCCCGACAGAAACTGCTGCTAAGTATGCAAGCCTGTTTTTTATCGGCATCACTGTAGGCAGAGCCGTCAATGGATTTTTGACAATGAAATTTACAGATGCACAGATGATACGTGCCGGTCAGGCGCTCATCGCTGCGGGAATCATTATTATGCTGCTGCCGTTCGGTCAGCTTGTAACATTGATTGGCCTTATTATTATAGGGCTGGGTTGTGCGCCGATTTATCCTTCCATTATTCACTCAACTCCTGAACATTTCGGAGCGGATAGATCACAGGCTCTGATCGGGGTACAAATGGCAAGTGCCTATGTGGGCAGTTGTCTTATGCCGCCATTGTTCGGGTTGATTGCAAACCACATCAGTGCTTCCTTATTCCCTGTGTATCTGATTGTTTTTCTGATAATAATGATTTTGGCACATAACTCTCTGGTAAAGAAAACGGCAGTTTAAAGCAGGCAGTTGAAACGGTTAAATTCTTTTGGAAAAGAAAAAGAAGTGGTATAATTTTGTGCCGGACTGTGCTACAATGTTAGTAAGATTTGATATCATGATCGGAGGAAGAATTTCCATGTTAAAAGAAAAAGCTGTTTATTATTACAGCACTCTGGGAAAGAACTGTGCTGAAGGCATCCTGCTTGCGGCAAATGATGTATATGGCTGGAAGCTGAAAGAGGATGATATCCAGCTCTTTGCCGGATTCGGTGGTGGTATGGGCTGCGGAAGTACCTGCGGCGGCCTGGCCGGAGCAATCGGTGTACTCAGTAAATTATATGGTCAGAGAGAGGATTTTCGTGCCTTATGCGGTGCTTTTGTGGCAAAGTTCGAGCAGAAGCTGGGGTGTGAGACCATTGACTGCGGACCGCTGGCAGAAAAGTATAAGACAGAAGCAACACGTTGTACAGAGGCAGTTGCACTGACAGCAGAAGCTCTGGAAGAATATATTGATGAGTTAGAAGGCAAGAAAAAAGTGACAGAACCGGTGGAAGGCTGTACCTTATCTCCGGATGATATCAAGCGTGTAAAGGCTTTGGGCTTTTTGCATAATAAGGGTACCAATCGGTTCAATGGACGTATTTTGACCCGAAATGGCCGGATTACCGCTGAAGAGGCACAGGTGATCGCAGAAGCCGCCGGACTTTACGGTGATGGGCATATGATGATGACCACTCGTCTTACCGTTGAAGTATCCGGAATTGAATACGATAATATCGAGGCTTTCCGGGAATATATCGCAAAAGCAGGTCTGGAGACCGGAGGTACCGGCAGCAAGGTCCGTCCCGTGGTTTCCTGTAAAGGTACTACCTGTCAGTATGGCTTGTGTGATACCTATGCCCTGAGCAATGAAATTCATGAACGTTTCTTCAAGGGATATCACGGCGTATCTCTTCCTCATAAGTTTAAGATTGCAGTAGGCGGCTGCCCGAATAACTGTGTGAAACCCAATTTGAACGATCTTGGTATCGTAGGTGCTCGTGTTCTCCGGTTTGATGTAGAAAAGTGCCGTGGCTGTAAGAAATGTCAGATGGAGCTGGCCTGCCCGATCGGTGCGGCTCAGCTGGTGGATGGTAAGCTGGTGATCGATGTAGATCAGTGTAACAACTGTGGACGCTGCATAGGCAAATGCCCGTTCCATTGCAATGATGAAGGTACCTATGGTTATAAAGTGTATATCGGCGGCCGCTGGGGCAAGAAGATTGCGCATGGTCAGATGCTGGACAAGATTTTTACCAGTGAACAGGAAGTTCTTGATGTAGTAGAGAAGGCTATCTTACTGTTCCGCTCAGAGGGTATATCCGGCGAACGTTTCGCCGATACCATCAACCGCATCGGATTCGAGAAAGCCCAGGAGATGATTCTGGGGGATGAACTCCTTGCGCAGAAAGCCGAGATCTTGGGACTGAATGTTACAGGCGGTGCCACCTGTTAAGGTAAAAACCATAGGTTATGACTGAGTACCTGATAGCAGAGAGCAGCGTGTGAAAAAGTTCAAAGATTAAATAGCGGAAGGGAAAATGGAGGAAACCGGGAAGTATCCTTGTTTCCTCTTTCGTTTGCTTTATGAGAAAGACCGCCTGCGGCGCTCTCTTGTCAGAGATCAGAAAATTAAGGAAACTTAATTTGTCTGTATGAGTATATCGCAGTATAATATGCTCAATGGATGGCAAACAATCCGGTTAGCCGTTATTTTACAGAAGGCGGGATCGACAATGAAAATTTTGAAAAACACAACACTGATTGTAGCAGGTATCTGCACATTATATATCATAGGCATTTTCGCACTCTGGGATTCGGAACTTTCCTATCGTATGTGGGTGGATGCAGCCGGTAAGATATTGACTGTGCTGGTGCTTCCGCTGCTTGTTATCTTATTGGCAGGAAAATGTTTTTATCAGGTCGTAGATGTTAAGGATATCATAAAGATTTTTCTGGGTCTGGCGTTAATTGTAGTATATGCCTTTTGGGTAGTGGCAGCAGGTTTTGTCCTCAGTGGTACGATTCATAAAGAAGCGAAACTGACGGATCATTTGTTAGTTGTCAATGAAGCGGAATTTTTGGAGGAATCTCATTATGCCTATTATCGGCCGGTGTCATTTCTTTTCAAGGAGCCCGGAGAATTGACGAATGAGGTTAAGGCTGAGTACCTGGAGGGGAAATATGGCAGGACATTCGGCGTGTCAGGGCGCGGCAGTTCCACGGAAAATGGAAGAGTTTTCGATGAGGAATATCCTGAAGTAGAGGTAGATGTATACCGTTCGGCAATGGAACTTGAGGATAATTATGTAGAAAAGCTTTCTCAGAAATATCTGGAGGAAGGATATGAGGCTCTCGATATCACCAGGGAATATTATGTATCGGAGAAGAGTGGATATTCCGGATGGATCTACATGGAGCTTTTAGGGGAAGCGGATATCGAAGCGTTTGCAAAAGACGCTGCCCTGCTCCTTCAATACGTCATGGATAAGACCGATTTTTTCAAAGAATACAGGGGGATACTGGGCTTTTATAACGGTGAAGGGGAAGACAAAATCACCGGTTTTCTTCCTTTTGGGAAAGTGAACATAGGGGATGAAGTGCAGGAGGATTATTATTTGGATCAGGAACAGGTGACTGGTCTGGTACGGGAAAAGTATGAGAAAGCCCTGGACGAAAGAAAGTCATGGCAAGAGTACCTGCAGAAGCATCTGGAACAAGGAAACGCAGTGGAAAGCTCTGACCACGATACAGATTCGATCGATGACAATCAGACAAAAGAAACAACGGAAGCAATATCTTCTCCGGAAGAGGGAGCCCGAACAATCTATGATACCGTACTTGCAGAGCAAGGGTATTCCTATGAGGTGAATTATAATGCAAAAGGAAATCTTTATATAGATCTTGGCAGCAGGTCCGCCGGAGAGCCGGAGGATAAGAGCTGCACCGGATCCTATCGTTTTACCCTTGTATATGACCGCACTTCAAAGAATGGCAACTGTGAACTGTTTGTTTTGTATAAGGAGCATTATACAGAAAGCAGTGCCAATGGCGGCAGTACCAATGATGCTACGGCAATCCTGGATATGTACGCTGTGGAGAAGACCTCAGGAAGCGTGATTGCTTCCGGTAAACATGGCTGGGCAGATGTGGGGGCGGCAGAATATCGTGAGATTACAGGGGAGTGAATGGAAGGAAATTTATGAGTGATTACCCCCGTGTTATTCAAACGGGCAGGTTTATAAGGAGGATTTATGAAAAAGAAAGGTTTACTTACATCACTTCTTTCTCTTGCATTGGTTGCCGGGTTGTTCACCGGCTGTAACACAGACAACAGCAAGAATGCAGGGAAAGATAACGGAAAAGACGCTGCAGCTACCATGCAGCCTACAGACAATCCTTACGGTCTTCGTGACAATATCGAGGACGGTGCGATCCTGCACTGTTTTTCCTGGTCTTTCAGGACAATTGAGGAATCTCTGGAGGACATTGCCATGGCCGGATATTCCGCCATCCAGACGTCTCCCATCAACGCCTGCTATGACGGCGGCAATGCCGGAATGGACTTGTACGGGCAGGGGAAATGGTATTATCATTACCAGCCTACAGACTGGACCATCGGCAATTATCAGCTGGGAACCAGGGAAGAATTTATCTCTCTGTGTGAAGCGGCAGATGAGTATGGTATCAAAGTAATCGTAGATGTTGCTCCTAACCACACAACGACCACTACAGATGCTATCTCTCAGAATTTCCTGGACGCAGTAGGAGGTCTGGACAACATGTATCATTCTGACGGAAAGTTAACCATCGTGGATTACACTGACAGAACTCAGTGTACTTTACGGGCAGTGGGCGGGCTGTACGATGTCAACACAGAGAACCCGGATTTTCAGGATTATTTTATTGCATTCCTGAATGACTGTATTGCATGCGGCGCTGACGGATTCCGCTATGATACTGCCAAGCATATCGGTCTGGAAGATGACCCTCAGGATGATGCAGCGCTGAAAAATAATTTCTGGGATAGGGTCACTACAGAAGTGGATAAGGCAGATGAACTTTTCATGTATGGTGAAGTTCTGCAGGACGGCGGCGAGAGAATTGAAGATTACATTGAGAAAATCGGTGCCACCACAGCCAGCGCATACGGTGAGAGAATCAGAGCGTCCTTTACTACAGCCGTTATGAAAGCTGATCTGCTCACTGATTTAAAGATTGGTGATGCCGATCCCAATGTGGTAACCTGGGTAGAATCCCACGATAATTATACAGGTGACGGCACGGCCAAGACTGTAGATAATGAAGAGATCAAGCTTGCCTATGCGTTTATCACTGCCCGTGCCGAGGGAACACCGCTGTTTTTCTCCAGACCTTATGGAGCTGCTGAAGACAACATGTGGGGAACTTTCAATAAAATCGGTATGGTCGGCGATAATCTGTACAAAGATATGGTAGTTGTAGCTGCTAACAGATTCCGCAATGCTATGGTGGGACTTCCGGAAAACATCTTTAATCCTGACAATAATGAACGAGTCGTTTGCCTGGAACGCGGCACAAAAGGTCTTCTTTTGATCAATGCCGACAGAGCAGAATACACTTTTGAGATAGAGACTGCGTTGGAAGACGGGACATATGTAAACCGTTGTGACTCGGTGACGGAATACACCGTAAAGAATGGTAAGCTGACGGGAACCTTGCCCGCTAAAGGAATTGCCATTCTTTGCAATGAGGGATATGTAGAACTGTCTCAGCCTGCAAGTGTAAAGGTGGCTGATGAGACTACAGCCTATATTATCGGAGAGTCTCTGGATGTGACTCTTGTAGCAGAGAATGCTGCCAAGGCTACCTATGCTGTCAATGACGGCGAAACAGTTGAATTTAAAGACGGCGATGTGATCACCATCGGAGAAAGCGCAGAAGAATCTGAAATCATCAGACTGACGTTAAGGGGAGAGAATGCCCAGGGAGATCAAACCTGTATTTCCTACTTATTCAAAAAACAGGGCAAGGTAGTGGCAGGCACTAAGATTTATTTTGAAAAGCCTGAAAGCTGGGGAGATAAGATCAGCGCCTATGTTTATGATGAAACCTCCTACACCGGCGTGAAAGAAAACAATAAATGGCCGGGAGCAGCCATGACATTGGAAGAAGACGGCGCTTACAGCTATACGTTTGAGGAGGAGTGGATTGCCCCCTTGGTTATCTTCACAGATGGCACCAATCAGTCCAACGGGAAACTGGAGCCGGGTGCAGAGGTATTGGCAGATAAGTTGTATACAGTAGATTAAAAACAGGAATCCGTAGATGAGCAGCGACTGATAATTGCTGCTCATTTTGGACGGGAGGGGAAGAGGAAAATAAATGAAGCAACAGATTTTGATCGTAGATGATGAGCAGGAAGTAGCTGATCTGTTGGAATTTTTTCTGCAGAATGAGGGTTATCAGGTACATAAATTTTACGATAGTGCTCAGGCTTATGCATGCGTAGAGAAATACAAGATTGATTTGGCGGTGCTGGACATCATGATGCCCGGTATGGATGGTTTTGCGCTTTGCAGGAAGATTCGGGAAAAATATTTTTTTCCGGTGATCATGCTTACTGCCAAAGTAGAGGATACAGATAAAATTGCAGGCTTGATGCAGGGTGCAGACGATTATATCACTAAGCCCTTTAATCCCCTGGAGGTTGTGGCACGCATCAAATCCCAGCTGCGTCGTTATACCAGATACAATCCAAAGGCCACCGAAGAGATAGACATCCGGGGACTCTACATGAACCGTGGTACCCACGAGTGCAGGCTTTATCAGAAGCCACTGGAGCTGACGCCTACAGAATTCGATATTCTCTGGTACTTATGCGATAACAGAGGACGGGCGGTGCCTTCGGAGGAGCTTTTTGAGGCGGTCTGGGGAGAAAAATCTCTGGAAAGCAATAACACTGTCATGAATCATATCGGGAAGATTCGGGAGAGGATGAAGGAATCCTACCGGAATCCGAAGTTTATCAAGACTGTTTGGGGAGTCGGCTACATGATAGAAGCGTAAAGGAGGGATACTCTTGGAAAAGAAATTGATGCAGCGCATAAGTGATAAGATTATGCGGGACGGTCTGATCTATACGATCGTACTTTTAGTCATATTACTGGTTGGGTATGTTGTGGGAAATTCTGTCATATGGTATGGAGATGAACCGCTGTACCCGATGCTGCAATGGATGTCTGAAAATGCAGTTTTAACCGGGTTGTTTTTCTGGATTGTGGGATTGTTCATCATATTGATCCGCTATTTGTGTTACATGGGTGGACTGATTGAGTCCATGTCCCGTTCTGCCAGGCTGGTTGTAAAAGATGATGACACCCAGATTGAGCTTCCGGATGAGCTTGCAGGTGTACAGCTGGAGCTGAATGATATAAAGAATCAGATACGACTGAGCAGATTTCAGGCCAAAGAAGCCGAGCAGAGAAAGAATGACCTGGTGGTTTATCTGGCCCATGATTTAAAGACACCGCTGACCTCAGTTATGGGATATCTTATGCTTTTACAGGAGGAACCGGATATTTCAAAGGAAATGCGTCAGAAGTATTTGGATATCGTGGTAAGAAAAGCGGAACGTTTGGAACAGCTGATCAACGAATTCTTTGAAATCACAAGATTTAATCTGACCACTATGGAGCTTGAGAAAAGCAGGGTGGATTTTGGGCGTCTCCTGGAGCAGACAATTTATGAATTTCAGCCTATGTTAGAACAGAAAAGTATGACTTGCAGATTGAATGCGGCACAGGATCTGATGGTACTCTGTGATGGGGATAAGATGCAGCGGGTAGTGGATAACCTGCTGCGAAACAGCATTCTCTATGGATATGAGGGAACTGAGATTGTAGTAAATGTTGCTATTGGTGAGGAAGAAAAGATGATTTTGACCTGTACCAACCGTGGAGCCACCATTCCAAAAGAGAAGCTGGAGAGAATATTTGATCAGTTCTACCGCCTAGACAGTGCACGCAGTACCAGTACCGGTGGATCAGGCCTGGGGCTTGCCATTGCTAAGGAAATCGTACGGCTTCACGGAGGTACTATTACAGCGCAAAGTGAAGTGGAAGTGACAACTTTTCGGGTAGAGCTTCCTCTGAAAGCTTAACAGGTATTGCATCCAAACAAATCCTGCAAATCTTTAGAAATCTTCATCAAATCTTAATAATTCTTAGAGAAAATAACTGAGATTTTTAATCCCGGATATTTTATACTATCTCTTAGTAATCAAGAAGGGATTGACGGGAATGAAAAGGAATGACAGAAAAGAACTGGAAGTTATCGAGATATCTCATACAGGTAAGGTGGTTCGTGCAGAGTCACCGCGAACCGGGGCACAGAAAGCTTCGACACAGGGACGTACGGTAGTAAAAAAAGAAAATATAAGAAGACGGGATGCAGAGGAGCGGCGTATCCGAAAGAAAAAAAGAATGGCACGAATCAGATTATTGAAACGTCTGACCGGTATTGCTGCTGTAGTACTGATAGCCATTGGTATCATGAAATTAGTAGATTTCGCATTCGGGCTGCATTGGGAATCCGATCAGGGAATATCAGGGCAGAATCAGTCAGCCTTTGGATGGACAGGGACATCCCGGCAAGGCATAGAGCAGGAGCTTAAGGAACTTCTTGAGAAGAATGAAGAGGCAGAAGAATTTGTCAAAGGCTATGAAGACAGGGAACAGTATCTGAGTCAGCCTATTGATTTAAACGGTGATTATAAAGAAGGGCAGGTGCCTCTCCTCATGCAGTGGGACAAGCGTTGGGGCTATGATGATTACGGTGACAGTATTGTAGGGCTGGCAGGCTGTGGTCCTACTTGTCTTACTATGGCCTATCTGTATTTTACGGGCGACACCTCCGTGAATCCCCGTACCATGGCTCAGTTTGCTGACGATAACGGCTATCATACGGTGGAGGGAACCAGCTGGAGCCTGTGGACGGAGGGAGCCGGGAAGTTGGGACTTAGCGGAAGTGAGCTTCCTCTGGATGAAAATCGTATGAAAAGTGTACTGAACAACGGAGGCCTGATCGTGTGCAGCATGCGCCCGGGCGACTTTACCACCACAGGGCATTATATTCTGGTTAGGGGCTATGATGAAAACGGCTTCTTTGTCAACGACCCGAACCGCAAGCTAAACAGTGAAAAGCAGTGGAGCTACGAAACACTGAAAGGACAGATTAAGAATCTATGGGCATTGTATGAATGAACTGCCTTTTAATACTCTTATATCTGACTTTTCTATGCTTGCGTTTCCTCATATGACGTAGTATGATATCAATTAAGAAGAGATACGGAAAGCGACAGGAGCGTGAACTTATGAGAGAACTCAGCACCAGAACAGCTAGTTTTACCGATTCTGTCATTCGTCGGATGACCAGAATTGCCAATCGATACGGAGCAGTAAATCTTTCTCAGGGATTTCCCGATTTTGACCCGCCTGCGGAAATCACGGACAGGCTTGCCGAAATCGCAGGAAAAGGCCCTCATCAGTATGCCTTGACCTGGGGTGCTCAGAATTTCAGGGAAGCATTGGCGAAGAAACAGGAACATTTCAGTGGTATGAAAGTAGACCCGGATACAGAAATCGTAGTTACCTGCGGCAGCACAGAGGCTATGATGGCGGCCATGATGTCCGTGACTAATCCCGGGGATAAAGTAGTGATTTTTTCACCTTTTTATGAAAATTACGGTGCGGACACCATTCTTTCCGGTGCAGAGCCTATTTATGTGCCGCTGGTACCGCCGTCATTTACATTTGATGTAGGACAGCTGGAAGCGGCTTTCAAAGAGGGGGCTAAGGCGCTGGTACTGTGCAATCCCTCCAATCCCTGCGGTAAGGTGTTCACTTTGGAAGAGATGCAGACCATTGCAGAACTGGCAATCAAGTATGATGCATACGTGATTACGGACGAGGTTTATGAACATATTATCTACGAACCTTATAAACATGTATACATGGCGACACTGCCGGGGATGCGGGAACGTACCATTATTTGTAACTCTCTGTCCAAGACCTACTCAATTACAGGATGGCGCTTAGGGTATGTCATTGCCAGCCCAGCTGTAATTGACAGAGTCAAGAAAGTGCATGATTTCCTCACAGTAGGTGCTGCCGCACCATTGATGGAGGCTGCAGTTACCGGGCTCCTTTTTGATGACAGTTATTATCAGGGTTTGCAGGCTCACTATACTCATATGAGAGACTTATTTGTGGGAGGACTGAAAGAACTGGGCTTTACGATCACGGAGCCTCAGGGCGCTTATTATGTGCTGATGGACGTTTCAGAGTTCGGGGTGAAAGATGATGTAGCGTTCTGTGAGTGGATGGCAGAGCACGTTGGAGTAGCAGCCGTGCCGGGATCCAGCTTTTTCAGGGAAGATGTGCACCATCTGATCCGGTTCCATTTTGCCAAGAAAGACGAGACGCTGAAAGAAGCATTAAGCAGACTGGCCTGCCTCAAAGAGAAGGCGGCGGCAGCGCAGAATGTAAGCTGGAAGTGACGGAAAACGCTGAAGCTGCAGCACGAAGCATCTGCGATGCGTTACGGATGGCGCGGAGTGAACAGGATTTTACCATAAACATCCAAATTTAGCTTGACATGCTAATATTATATGATATAATAAAAACAGTAATGATTACTATTATAAAATATGGAGGTGCAGTTATGGATTTATTAAAAGGTAAAGTAGCAATGGTAACAGGCGGTACCAGAGGAATTGGTTACGCCATCGTAAAGACTTATCTGGACAACGGTGCATCTGTAGCGTTGTGCGGTTCCAGACAGGAGACAGTGGATAAGGCGCTGGCTCAGTTAAAAGCAGAGAATCCTGATTATCCTGTAATCGGTCTTTGCCCCGATCTGGCTAGTCCGGAAGAAGTGGCAGCAGCAGTAGCCCAGACCAAAGAAGCATTCGGAAGATTTGATATTCTGGTAAATAATGCAGGTATTTCTGCAAGAGAAAGCATCTACGACTATAAGCCGGAAGATTTTGCAAAGATCATGAATCTGAACGTAACTGCAGTATTTAACTGTGCACAGGCAGCAGCCAAAGTAATGAAAGAGCAGGGCGGCGGAGTAATCTTAAATACCAGCTCCATGGTAAGTCTGTACGGACAGCCTTCCGGTGTGGGTTATCCTGCATCCAAGTTCGCTGTGAACGGTCTGACCAAGTCTCTGGCAAGAGAACTGGGTAAAGACAATATCCGTGTTAACGCAGTAGCTCCCGGTATTACAAGAACCGATATGGTAGCAGCATTGCCGGAAAGCATGATCAAGCCTCTGATTGCAACCATTCCACTTGGACGTGTAGGTGAGCCTGAGGATGTGGCAAATGCATTCCTGTTCCTGGCAAGCGACCTGGCAAGCTATGTGACAGGTGAGATTCTGTCTGTGGACGGAGCTGCCAGAAGCTAAGTAATAACATATATATTTTAGAAGGCGTAACAGTTCAGATAACCCTGGACGTAGGCGCACAAATCATGCTTGCATGATTTTGCGCTTACGTATAGGGTTGTACTGAGCGCCAGATTATGAGCAAAAATAGTCGCGAAGCGACGGAGAGCGCCGCAGGCGCGATTTTGCGAATGGCGTGTCTGAACTGTTACTAGAAAGCGTGGGAGGATAGGAAGTTATCCTCCCTTTTCGATTGCGCGAATGGGAAAGGTATGGTAAACTTTAATCATATATGACTATGAAGCAGAGCTTCGAAATATGGAATTGCCTGTAACAAGAAGCTTTGCAAAGGGAGAAAGGAATCTGTACTAATGAAATTTTCCGTTATAGTAGTCTGTCTGAATCCGGGCGAGAAGCTGAATCAGACATTGGACAGTATATTAATGCAGACTTATCAGGATTATGAAATCGTTGTAAAGGATGGCGGCAGTAGGGATGGCTCTGTTGAGCAGATGCGGTCTGATGAGCGTATCCGGCTTTTTCAGGAGAAAGATACGGGCATCTATGAGGCTATGAATCAGGCCGTAGGTCATACAGCAGGTGATTTCGTCCTGTTCTTGAATTGCGGCGATATTTTTTACGATAATACAGTGCTGGAAAAAGCAGCGGAATATGCCGAGAAACAGCCACAGCAGAATCGCCTGGTATTATATGGAGACACCTTTGATGCCAAGAATCGGGTAACCATTGCGTCTGCACCCAATATAACAGGGTTTACCTGCTACCGCAATATTCCCTGCCATCAGGTGTGTTTTTATTCCAGAGATTTGTGTGTGGACAAACCTTATGATCTGAAATATGCGATTCGTGCAGATTATGACCATTTCCTGTGGTGCTTTTATGAGGCAAAGGCCAGGATGACACACATGGATGTGACAGTGGCATCCTATGAGGGCGGCGGTTTTTCGGAGAAAAAAGAGAATCAGAAGCGAGACCTTGCAGAGCATAAGCAGATTACAGAGACTTATATGAGTAAAAAAGAACTGCTCAAATATAAGGGGATTATGGCAGTTACGCTGGCACCACTTCGCAGATGCCTGGCAAACAACAGGCAGTTCAGCGGAATCTATCACCGGTTAAAAGAGAGTATTTATCATAAAAAAAATAACTGACAGTGCAAGTTCCTGCGTCCTGACGGATGGCAGGGACTTTTTGATCGCGGGGGCAACGAAACTTGTGCGTGGGTGCTTGCTCAGTAAGCATAAATTTCATTGCGCTAAGCATGTGGCATTTGAACATAATCGAGATGATGGCTGAATAGCAACTTTTTACCATAAATACCCGAAAAGCAGATTGACAATCGCTGCTAAATAGATTATCATAATTTCATACACGAAAGAAGAATCTGAGAGTTTCTATATGTACCATGTACATTCCGGCAGTTTCTGCCAAGATACTCAAGGAATATATAACTGAATAACTGAAATTGTTTAACTGGCGATTATGCGTATGCCAATTTTGCATGAATGGGGAGAAAAATGAAACAGAAAAGTACACCTTATGATGACGTGTTTCGTACGTTGATAAACGATTGTAAACAATGGGTAATACCGCTGATAAATGAAGCACTGGAGAAAAATTATGAATTATGCGAAGAAGTAGTATTGCTTCAGAACGAACACTTTCTGATGCAGCAGGACGGCGAGGAAGAAGAAAGAATTAATATTTACGCAGCACAAGGAATACTCCGGATGCAATGACTGTAATGATTGAGACACCGGGAGGAACGGTAGAATATAAGATTCCTATTATAAAGATGAACGAGTATAGCCTGGAAGATATTTTTAATAAAGAATTATATTTACTGATTCCGTTCTACCTGTTTACATTCGAAAATAGATTTGATAAAATGGAATCAGACGAAGCACAGATGGAAATCTTAAGAAGAGAGTATGTGAGTATTGTTGAAAGACTTGACAAATTGGCTGCAACCGGCAAAGTAAGTGAATTTATAAAATGTTCAATTGTGGAGCTGACTAAGAAGGTTGCAGATAGTCTGGCACAGCGATACGATAAGGTGAAAAAAGAGGTGAATGAAATTATGGGTGGTAAAATTCTTCAATATAAGGCAAAAGATATTTTAAATGAAGGGATCCGTAAAGGACGACAGGAAGGGCGCCAGGAGGGGCGGATGTTATGCTATCTGAATGCTAAAAGTAGAGGCATGTCCCACGAAGATGCGATTGCCATAGCCGGAATTTCAGAAGAAGATGCTTTGTCAGCGATTAAACTCAGAGAAGAGGGTAAGCTTTAGTATAGAAATCGTCACTGATATAAGGGAGGGTCCTGTACCCCTCCTTATTCTTTTATGGCGGACAGAAATTATAGCGGAAAGCGATGAAAGGTCAAATTGATTCATGACAGAACATAAAGAGAAACTGGTAATCGGAATATTGGCACATGTAGATGCAGGAAAGACCACACTGGCAGAAGGAATTCTCTATCTGTGCGGAAAGCTGCGCAAATTAGGCAGAGTGGATCATAAGGATGCATTCCTGGACACCTATGAGCTGGAGAGGGCAAGAGGAATCACCATTTTTTCCAAACAGGCACTGGTAACGCTGGGAGAAAGGGAGATTACCCTTTTGGATACACCGGGACATGTGGATTTTTCTGCGGAAATGGAGCGGACGCTGCAGGTACTGGACGCGGCCATTCTGGTCATCAGTGGTGCAGATGGAGTTCAGGGCCATGTAGAGACTCTGTGGAGACTTTTGAAAAGGTATGAGATACCGGTTTTTCTTTTTGTAAATAAAATGGACCAGCCGGGAACGGATAGAGCGCAGTTGATGGAAGAATTGAAAGCACGGCTGGATGGCAGATGTGTGGATTTTGGAAAAGATCAGGACAGGGAACAGTATCTGGAGAATATTGCAGTCTGTGAGGAAGCTTTGATGGAGGAATATCTGGAAAGCGGGGAGCTGCAGACGGAAGGAATCAGCAGGGCGATTGCGGCAAGAGATATATTTCCCTGCTTTTTCGGATCGGCATTAAAGCTTACCGGTGTGGAGGAATTTTTAGAGGGAGTAAAGACCTTTGCCAGATCATCTCTTATGAAAAAGGAAAGTTTTGGAGCAAGGGTGTTCAAAATCTCCAGAGACAATCAGGGCAACAGATTGACTCATATGAAGATTACCGGCGGAAGTCTTCGGGTGAAAGCCATGATAAACGGGGAGAAAGCAGACCAGATCAGAATTTATTCCGGGGCGGGATATGAACTGGCAGAAGAGGCAGGACCGGGAACGGTCTGCGCGGTAACAGGACTGAAAAGCACCTATTGCGGACAGGGAATCGGAAAGGAAGAAGAAGGGGCACTACCGTTGCTGGAACCGGTTCTGACCTATCAGATTGAACTTCCTGAGGGCTGTGATGTACATAAAATGCTGGGACATTTAAAACAGCTGGAGGAAGAAATACCGGAACTGCATATTGTGTGGAAAGAAACCTTAGGAGAAATCCATGCTCAGGTTATGGGTGAAGTGCAGATAGAGATATTGAAGAGCCTGATTCGGGAGCGCTTTGATGTGGAGGTGGGCTTTGGCACCGGAAGCATCGTATATAAAGAGACCATTGCAGCTCCGGTGGAAGGAGTAGGTCATTTTGAACCATTGCGCCACTATGCAGAAGTGCATCTTCTCATGGAGCCGGGAGAACCGGGCAGCGGCCTGCAATTTGCCAGTAGGGTCAGCGAGGATGTGCTGGACAGAAACTGGCAGAGGCTGATCATGACCCATCTGGAAGAAAGACAGCATCCCGGGGTACTGACCGGCGCGGAGATAACGGACATGCGTATTACCCTGATTGCCGGAAAAGCCCATTTGAAGCATACGGAAGGCGGCGATTTCAGGCAGGCAACTTATCGTGCCGTGCGCCAGGGGCTTAAGAAAGCGGCCTGTATCCTTTTGGAACCGGTGTATGAATTTACGCTGGAGCTGCCTACGGACATGATCGGCAGAGCAATGACTGATATCCAGAAGATGCAGGGCAGTTTCGAGACACCTGTGACAGAAGGCGAGCTTTCTATTCTGAAAGGAAAAGCACCTGTACTTACCATGCGGGATTACCAGATGGAAGTGACTTCCTACACAAGGGGAAGGGGACGCCTGACCTGCAGCCTGAAAGGATATGAACCCTGTCATAACGCAGAGGAAGTAATAGAACAGACGGGGTATGATCCGGAGGCAGACCTGGAGAATCCTACCGGCAGCGTGTTCTGTGCCCATGGTGCAGGATTTGTGGTCAATTGGGATCAGGTGGATGAGTATGCTCATCTGGAGCTTTTGGGAAACGATTATTTTGCAAATGAGGATCAGATTCCGGAGTATTATGACACCGAAATGGTGAGCAGTACTGTTTCTGCGGTTGCCCGGGGCAGCGCGGGAAGAGGGGAAAGAAGCGGCGGAACCGACTATATTACGGAAGAGGAGCTGGAGGAGATTTTCAGCAGAACTTATGGGCCGATAAAGCGAGAGAGGAACCGTTTCAACCGCAATAAAGGATTAGAGCGAATAGAAGCATCTGTTACTTATAAACCAAAAGTAAAACAGGAGGAATATCTTCTGGTAGATGGATATAATATTATTTTTGCATGGGAAGATCTGCGGGCACTGGCCCGGATGAATATCGACAGTGCCAGAGACAAGCTGATGGACATCTTGTGCAATTATCAGGGCTATCGTCAGAATACACTGATTCTGGTCTTTGATGCTTATAAAGTGAAGGGAAATCCCGGCAGCGTTACGAAATATCACAATATTTATGTAGTATATACCAAGGAAGCAGAGACGGCGGACCAGTATATCGAGAAGACAGTTCACGATATCGGCAGAAAATATCAGGTGACGGTAGCCACGTCCGATGCCCTGGAGCAGATGATCATCTGGGGGCAGGGTGCTGCCAGACTTTCAGCGCTGGGACTGAGAGAAGAGGTGGAGAAGGCATCAGGAGAGATCAGAGAAACCTGGCAGGAGAAGCTGCCGGGAGAACGGAACAGACCTTTTCAGGAGCTTTTACAGAAAAAGGAAGAACAGTAGATAACAGCGTCATTACAAGCGGAAATAGAAGAAAGGGGCAGTTTACATGTTGGATTTGGCAGCAGTAGTACAACAGGTAGATACTTTTTACGCGCAGAATAAAGGAAAAGAAGCAGAAAGTCTGCTGAAGGAGAGCATCGTGCAGGCGGTACAGGAAGAGGATGACAATGCCCTTCTGACGCTTTTAAATGAACTGATCGGATATTACAGGGAGACCAGCAAGGTGGAAGAGTCTTTTAAGCTGGCAGACCAGGCGCTGATTCTGGCAAAGCAGATGGGGCTGGAGGGAACTTTGCCTTATGCAACCACGCTGCTTAACATTGCCAATGCCTACCGCGCAGGCGGCAGATTGAAGGATTCTTTGCTGTGCTACGAGAAGACCATGGAGGTGTATGACAGGGTGCTGTCGCCTGATGATATGCTGGTGGCCAGTCTTCACAATAATATAAGTCTTTTGTATCAGGAAATGGGACAATTTCAGGCGGCCAGGCAAAGCTTGCTTCAGGCACTGAAAATAGTATCCTGTCATGAGGATGCTTATTTTGAACTGGCGGTTACCTGTGCGAATCTGGCAAATACCTGTCTGACCCTGAACGAGGATGAGGAAGCCAGCGGTTATTTTAAAGAGGCGATCCGTCTGTTTGAGGAACATGGAATCGAAGATGCCCATTATAGTGCAGCACTTTCTTCCCTGGGGACTTATTATTTTAAAAAGGGACGATATGAAGAGGCGGCCGGAAACTATCGCAAGGCCATGGAATGTATGCGGAAGAATCTGGGAGAAAATGAATATTATCATCGGTTACAGGAGAATCTGAGAGTTTGTGAAGATAAGCTGAAGCAGGCAGGTATTGTCGTGGAAAAAGCAGGCACTGCCCCAGGAGAATCCAAAAGCATGACAGGTCTTGCACTCAGCCGTGCCTATTATGAAGCTTACGGAAAGCCCATGATACAGGAGAAGTTTTCTGATTATGAAGAGAAAATAGCAGTTGGGCTGGCAGGAGAAGGCTCCGATTGCTTCGGCTATGATGATGAGATATCCAGGGACCATGACTGGGGACCTGACTTTTGCCTGTGGATAACGGAAGAAACAGACCGTGAAATCGGGGATAAGCTTAGAGAAGCCTATGCTGCGCTGCCAAAGGAATTTATGGGATGTACCAGGACGGTCAGTGCCCATGGAAATGACAGACGTGGTGTACAGACAATAAATCATTTTTATGGAAGGCTTCTGGGACAGAGAGACTGGGAGAAGATTGGAGCGACTGCTGTTTCTAAGCCGGAGAATGAGTTAACCTTTTGGCATGGTGTGCCGGATGCTTCTTTAGCTGCCGCCGTAAACGGCGAAGTGTTCTGCGATACACAGGGCATTTTCAGTAGTATTAGAAAACAGCTTGCAGCAGGTTACCCACCACAGATGCAATATCTGCAGCTGGCTGAGAGTGCAGCACGTTTTGCCCAGACAGGCCAGTATAATTATGCCCGAATGCTTGACAGAGGCGATAAAGTGACAGCACTGATAATGCTTGGAGACTGCCTGAAAGAAGCGGCTAAGCTGTGTTACTACATGGAAAATCAGTATCCGCCCCATGACAAATGGCTGGTAAAAGGTTTGGAGAAGTTCACAGAAGGGGCAGAAGTACAGAAATTGCTGCAGACGGTAAGCGATGCCGCTCAAAATGTTGCAGGCTATGACAATAGAAGCGGTGAAGCCGTGCGCGCTCAAATGAGCAGCTCAACCCGGGTAACGCAGGCAATAGAAGCACTGGCTTCAAAGCTGGTACAAATGATGTATAGTAAAGGCTTTATCAGTGATACGGATAATTATCTGGATGCACATACCGATGAGCTGCTGGAAAAATCACAGTATGCGTCCGAAACCATTGAGGAATTGGCGAAGGACATTGCAGAAACAGAGTTTTCTGCCTTTGATAAAGTCCGCAATGCAGGCGGAAGAGCCTCCTGTCAGGACGACTGGTTTACCTTCTCCATCATGCGAAAAAGTCAGTATCTCACCTGGAATCGTACCATGCTTTTGCAGTACCTGTATGATTTTAAACGGGAGTTCTCCAGGGGTCATAATCTGATAGAAGAAAAATACGGACGGATGATGGAAAGTACGGCGCCGCAGGAATATGAACGGATCAAGGAGCATTTTCCCAAGCTGAGTGAGCAGAAGAAGCAGATCATCGAAGCTGTCGTGCAGCTGCAGGTAGGCTGGATGGAAGAATTCGAGCAAAACTACCCAACACTGGCCGGCAATGCCAGAAGTATCCACACTACAGAGGACAATCTGTATAATACTTCTTATGAGACTTATCTGAGAGGAGAAATCAGTACCTACTCCGATAAAATGCTGGAGCTGTACGGAAGATATGTGGTGGAATATGCAAGAAATGGTGAGAATCTGACTTATGCGATTATGAGAAACAGCGTGGACATGTATGGATACCACAGTCTGGAGGAGGCAGAAGAACAGATGAGCAGGCTGCGGATTTAGCTTTTTGGCTCATACGGATTTAGCTTTTTGGCGAAAGCATTTGACAAATCTCAAAAAATTGCATATACTGTAACCAATCTTACAGATTGCAAATGCTGTGAAAAGAAGAGTAAGAGCGAAAGGTAACCACAGAGAGTCCCGGCAGGTGAGAAGGGATGCGAAGAGTCGTTCTGAACATGGTCTTGGAGCTGCGCACCGACTACAGGGAAGCTGTACAGGCTGCGACGGGAGCACCCGTTAACGTGCCGGACTATCGATGTACCATTTTACATCCGTAGTTGCAGAGGCTGCTGTCGCAAGGCAGAAGCGAATTTGAGGTGGTAACACGAAGCGAAAGAGATAAGCCTGACAGGCAGATGCCTGAAGGCGAAATCTGATGATACAAGCTCTCGTCCTCGAAAATAAATTTTTCGGGGGTGAGAGCTTTTTTTACGCGGTAAGCAGCATTACCGGCTGCTTATCACAGAGTCAGATTTTAATTGCGAAGTATCGCAAGTGTAACCAGTTTCAAAGAATCGAAAGGTAAGGTAAAAGTATGTGTAGAAAAATAGTAATAGGAGGAGCCTGGCCCTACGCCAATGGTTCCCTTCATATCGGCCATCTGGCCGGGCTGTTGCCGGGAGATGTACTGGCAAGATATCACAGATCATTAGGAGATGACGTTTATTACGTATCAGGCAGTGACTGTCATGGCACGCCGGTAGCAATCCGGGCGAGAAAAGAGGGAACGACTCCCGAGGCAGTCAGTGATGCCTATCATGAAGAATTCAAAGAAGTTTTCCGGAAAATGGGGTTTTCCTATGATGCATATGGAAAGACAAGTCAGCCGGAGCATATTCGCTTTGTACAGCAATTTCACAGAAAACTGTATCAGTCGGAATATGTATATGAAAAAGAAACGCCCCAGGCTTATTGTGAAAAATGTAGGCGATTCCTGGCAGACCGTTTTGTGGAAGGTACCTGCCCCAAGTGCGGTGGGCCCGCCAGAGGCGACCAGTGTGATGCCTGTGGTGCTGTGCTGGAACCGGAAGAACTGGCTGAACCTCATTGCGCCGTATGTGGAGAGGCCATCGTCTTGCGAAACAGCAGACATTTGTATCTTGCATTGACGAAAATGCAGGATAAGCTGCAAAATCTGGTGAATACTCATCCAAACTGGCGGAAAAATGCCATAGCTTTCAGCAACAGATATCTCAACGAGGGACTGAAAGATCGTGCACTGACCAGGGATCTGGATTGGGGGATTGATGTACCCAAAGAAGGATATGAGAACAAGAAGATATACATCTGGGCCGAGAATGTGCTGGGATACCTGTCTATGAGTGCGGTGGCCGCCGCACAGCGCGGAACTGATTGGGAAGAATTGTGGAAGGAAAGGGATTCCAATATCCGTCATTATTATGTGCATGCCAAAGACAATATTCCTTTCCACACCATTATTTTGCCGGCTCTGCTTCTGGCAGAGGGAGAGAACTTTCATCTGCCGGATGAGATTGTTTCGGCGGAATATCTCACGCTGGAGGGACGTAAGATTTCCACCAGTTTAAACTGGGCAATCTGGGTGAAGAATATCGCAGACAAACTGCAGCCGGATGCCATCCGCTATTTCCTGATAGCTAACGGACCCCAAAAGCGGGACACAGATTTTACAGTGGAAGAGTTTGTGAAAAGTGTCAACGGAGAACTACTGGGGAATTACGGCAATTTTGTAAACAGAAGCCTTGTCTTCGTCCACAAATATTTTGAAGGCTGTGTGCCGGAAGGCCAGATAGATCCTACTTTGCAGGGTGAACTCAATATTTTATACGGAAAAGCAGGCAGACTGATTGAGAGCGGCCGCCTGAAAGAGGCGTTGGAAGCTATCATGGAACAACTGAGAAAGGCCAACAAATATTTTGACGCCAGGCAGCCCTGGTTAACCAGAACGGAGAATCCGCTGTCCTGCCGCAATGCCATCTATAATTGCGTTCAGATGATTGCCAATGCGGCAGTCCTGCTTGCACCGTTTCTGCCGTTTGCTTCTGAAAAAATATCAGGCTGGCTGGGAACGGACCTGAAATGGGGCTTCCACAGCGTACCGGGCGGCAGAAAACTGCCGGAGACGGAAGTGTTGTTCACACGTCTGGAACTGAAAGAAGTGGGGCAAATTTTAAATATTCCACAGGAATAAGCAAACCAACGGTATCAGGTCAGTGATTTTGTTTCCGGTATTGATTGGGAGTGACTCCTCTGTACTTGCGGAATACTTTTACGAAATAGCTGCTGTCATTGAAGCCGCATTCCAGACTGATGGCGGTGACCGGAAGGTCAGTCGCATGCAGCATCTGGGCTGCCTGTTCAATGCGGTAGCTATTCACATAATCTAAAGGCGTCTGATGAGTGATGGAGTGAAAGAAGCGGCAGAAATACCTGGGATTCATGCCTGCTTCTTTCGCCAGAAGCTCCAGCGTAATGGGAGATGCATAATGGTTCTCAATATATTCCAGAACAGATTTCACCTGATCGATACGGTGAGAACTGCCGGAGGAACCCTCCTGATTGGGCGCATAGTATCCTTTTTGCAAAATCGTAGTAAATAATCTTCCAACGTCTGAAATCGTAATCAATTCATGAAAATCCCCCAGTGTGGAAACAGAGACGGAGTGCATCTGCTTTCGGTAAGCAGTCATCAGCTCCGCTACAATACCGGTAATTTCCGGATAGTCCGTCCCGCTATAATGGATTTGGGGCAAAAGAAGCATGCGATAAACCGGCCTGAGGTACTTTTTTACCATATCCAGATTACGAAAAAGTCCGTGCAGGTCGAACACGAAGCATTCATAGATGCAGTCATCCGGAATGCCGCCGTGGAGCATGCCGTCCCGAATGAGCAATACATCCCCGGCCTTGGCCGTGTGCAGCACCTCATCCGCATAAATGGGAAATGTCCCCTTCAGAACGTAAATAATTTCCCATTCCTTGTGCCAATGTACAGGCATGTGGTACCTGGGATGGTCAGAATCGATATAAAAATATTCCACGGGGAATTCCGGGGTTCCGTGCTGTTTTGTCTCATGAAAAGTAAGGGAATGCATTATATTTCTCCGCAATAAGTGATTATTTTACCATTTTGAGAGATTATACCACAAGAACGACAGGGCAATCAATGATAAAATGAAAATACCTGAAATCACTGTAAAGAAAGGAAGAAATATTATGGCAGAGAACAGATTAATCGGACAGTACCCCGTAATCGGTATCCGTCCCACTATTGACGGAAGAAGAGGATATCTGAAAGTCAGAGAATCTCTGGAAGATCAGACTATGAATATGGCGAAAGTCGCTAAGAAATTGTTTGAGGAGAACCTTCGTTACTCCAACGGAGAGCCTGTAAAGGTTGTAATTTCTCCCACTACCATCGGCCGTGTGGCTGAGGCTGCTCAGTGTGCAGATTATTTTGCAAGAGAAGGTGTTGAGATCACTCTGACAGTTACCCCTTGCTGGTGCTACGGAGCAGAGACCATGGATATGGATCCCAGAACCATCAAAGGCGTATGGGGCTTTAACGGTACCGAGCGTCCCGGTGCAGTGTATCTTGCTTCCGTACTGGCTACTCATGCACAGAAGGGTCTGCCTGCATTCGGCATTTACGGGCATGATGTTCAGAATATGGACGACACAGAGATTCCTGAGGATGTAGTAGAGAAGCTGCTTCGCTTCGGACGTGCTGCTGTAGCAGTTGCTACCATGAGAGGCAAGTCCTACCTGCAGATCGGTTCCATCTGCATGGGTATCGGTGGCTCCATCATTGATCCGGACTTTATCGAATCTTACCTGGGTATGCGTGTAGAATCCGTTGACGAAGTAGAAATCATCCGTCGTATGAGCCAGGGCATCTATGATGAAGCTGAATTCGAAAAGGCATATGCATGGGCGAAGGAGAAATGTATCATCGGCTTCGACAAGAATCCGGAATCCGTACAGAAGACTCCTGAGGAGACAGAAGAAGACCTGAAGTTTGTTGTAAAGATGATGTGCATCATCAAGGACCTGATGAATGGCAATCCTAATCTGCCGGAAGGCCGTGAAGAAGAAATGGTTGGCCACAATGCCATCGCAGCAGGCTTCCAGGGTCAGCGTCAGTGGACAGACTTCTATCCCAACTGTGATTTCCCTGAAGCAATGTTAAATACTTCCTTTGACTGGAATGGCCCCAGAGAGCCGTACATCCTGGCTACCGAGAACGATGTGCTCAACGGTCTTGGCATGCTGTTTATGAAACTGCTGACTAACCGTGCGCAGATCTTTGCTGACGTTCGTACTTATTGGAGCCCTGAAGCTGTCAAGAAGGCTACCGGCTATGAAGTAGACGGTGTTGCCAAAGAAAACGGCGGCTTCATCCATCTGATCAATTCCGGTGCCGCATGTCTGGATGCCAACGGACAGGCTAAGGATGAAAATGGCAACAATGTAATGAAGCCCTGGTATGATGTTACAGAAGAAGATATGGATGCCATCATGAAAGCTACCACTTGGAATGCAGCTGACTACGGTTACTTCCGTGGCGGCGGATTCTCCTCCAGATTTGTAACCGAAGCTGAGATGCCTGTTACCATGATCCGTCTGAATCTGGTTAAGGGCCTTGGTCCTGTGCTGCAGATCGCGGAAGGCTGGACAGTTAAGCTTCCTGAAGAAGTAACGGATGCCCTCTGGAAACGTACCGACTATACATGGCCCTGCACCTGGTTTGCTCCCAGATGTGACGGCAAAGAAGGTCCTTTCAAGTCCGCTTACGATGTTATGAACAATTGGGGCGCCAACCACGGTGCTATCAGCTACGGCCATATCGGTGCTGACCTGATCGCCATGTGCTCCATGCTGCGCATTCCTGTATCTATGCATAATGTACCGGAAGAGAAGATCTTCCGTCCTGCTACATGGAATGCTTTCGGCATGGATAAAGAAGGTCAGGACTATCGTGCTTGTGCTGCATATGGTCCTCTGTACAAATAAGGAGGCGCTATGTTAAAAGGGATTCCTAAGATTTTATCACCGGAACTTTTAAAAGTATTATGTGAAATGGGACACAGCGACAGACTTGTCATTGCCGATGGTAACTTTCCATCTGAATCCATGGGTAAAAATGCCGTGGTCATCCGTATGGATGGCCATGGTGCCTGTGAGGTGCTGGATGCCATTTTACAGGTATTCCCCCTGGATACTTATGTGGAAAAGCCGGTCAACCTGATGGAGGTCATGCCCGGTGACGACGTGGAGACTCCTATCTGGGGCGAGTATGAGAAAATCGTAGCTGCCGCTGACAGAAGAGGCGGTGCGGCAATCGGACACATTGAGAGATTTGCCTTTTATGAAGAGGCCAGGACTGCCTATGCCATCATTGCAACGGGCGAAGGTGCCCTGTATGCCAATGTGATGCTGCAAAAAGGTGTCGTAGTATAAAAAGTGTCCTTTTTGACAGATAGTACTTGCGAAATAACAGGAAATGGGCTTATACTTTTTTCATCCAATAATTGCCATACAAGAACATGCAGATGGCAGGAAGCAGGGAGGAAAAGGACATGAGACACGAGACATTTGACATTAAAAACAGCGGTTCACAGGACTATGCCGCACTTCATCTGTATCTGTTAGATGATTCCAAAGAAATTAATATTCACAAGAGACCGATGATCATCATCTGCCCTGGCGGCGGATATCATTTTACTTCTGACAGAGAAGCAGAAATTGTTGCACTGCAGTTTGCAGCTATGGGTTACCATGCAGCAGTGCTGAGATATTCCGTAGCACCGGCAGTATTCCCGGCAGCCATTTTGGAGGTGGCTAAATCTGTAATACTGATCAGAGAGCATGCGGCAGAGTGGTTTGTAGACCCTGAGAAAATCGCTGTTTTAGGATTTTCCGCAGGCGGCCACCTGGCAGCCAGCTACAGCCTGTTCTGGCATCAGGACTGGATGGCTGAGAAGATGGGAGTAGAGAAAGAAATACTGCGTCCCAATGCCATGATTCTGTGTTATCCCGTTATTACGTCAGGAGAGTATGCCCACAAGGGTTCCTTCATGAACCTGCTGGGTGAAGATTACGAGACTAAGAAAGAAGAATTTTCTCTGGAAAACTGTGTCACCGAGAACGCACCCAGGGCATTTATCTGGCATACTTATGAAGATAAGTCTGTGCCTATCCAGAACTCTCTGTTCTTAGTAAATGCACTGGTACAGCACGATATTCCGGTAGAATACCATATCTTCCAGAGTGGTTCCCACGGCCTGTCTCTGGCTAACAGACTCACCGGAAATGTGGGCCATGGTCCGGGGGGAGCTGCTTCCGCATGGATTGGGCTGGTACATCAGTGGATTGAGAACTGGCTGGCAGAGGAATAAGCGTTCCCACAAGAAATATATGCAATAATCTCCGGTAAAAAAGGTGTAGGGTCTTAACAAATAAATAAGACTCTACACCTTTAATAACTATTTATTATTTAACCGATTCTTCTTTTCAGTTCTCTCATTTCAGATTCTAATGTTCTCACTTTAATTGCCAACATTTCAATTTCGTTGCTTGGTTTCATGGCATCATGTAAATTCCTGGACAAATCCAAATGACCCTCTGCAACTCTCTGGATATTAGTACGGATTTCATTTTCGAGAGTAAGCTTAATATCTTTGACATCAGTCTTTACTTCTGAAATATCTTCTTTCATTCCTACAACTTGGTTTAGGATTAAATCTAACTTTTCGGTATCCGTCATGCTATCACGCTCCTTCTTTAAAAGTATAACATAGCCATTTGAAGGTGTAAAGCCTTATTTAGTTGTCAAAATTTAACTGGTTTCGGTGAGATTATTATAAAATCTTGTGTAAGAATGATAAAGAAATGATAACGATTGTAAAGTTTTTAACCGACTGTAAAAAGAAGTGGGAGCAACTGCTGGTTACTATGATTGCGTATTTAGTTTGGCACATAAACAAATATATTGCAAGAGCTATTTTATTTATCTCGATTGGTTGAACAAAAAATAGTAACAGTTCAGACGCGCCATTCGCAAAATCGCGCCTGCAGCGCTCTCCGTCGCTTCGCGACTATTTTTGCTCATAATCTGGCGCTCAGTACAACCCTATACGTAAGCGCAAAATCATGCGAGCATGATTTGTGCGCCTACGTCCAGGGTTGTCTGAACTGTTACAAAAAATACTTGCATACATTGTCAAAAAGTACTATACTTATCTCGTTCATAAAGGTAAAGTTCTTCGGGGCAGGGTGCGATTCCCTACTGGCGGTAACAGTTTAAGCTGAAGTCCGCGACCCGCAAGTCTTCTTGCGGCTGATCCGGTGCAAGTCCGGGACCAACAGTATAGTCTGGATGAAAGAAGAAAAGATATCAGGCGTAAGTCTGGTACTGTCAGCGTACATTGTGCCCCGGATATATATCTATCCGGGGTTTTTATTTTGCAGTTGGCAGGCGGAGAATTTTCCTTTTCACAGTTTTTTACTTGAAAGGAGAGTTTTAAAATGAAGAAATTATTGGAAAGTGTACTTCAAAATGTAACCTTTGTGCTGGAATTCCTGGCGATTATCGTGGTGCTGTTTCTGGTGGCGTTGGCCCTTGAGAAAATGGCCCAGAAGAAAAGAGGGGTGAAGGAACCTGTTTTTACTACACGCAAGATGGCCATGATCGGTATGTTTTCGGCGATTGCCATGATCCTGCACATATTTGACTTCCCGATTCCCTTTGCACCGCCTTTTTACAAGCTGGATTTCAGCGAATTGCCTATTCTGATCGGTACCTTTGCATTTGGCCCGGCAGCAGGAGTGATGATGGAGTTTTTGAAGATTCTGCTGAAGCTTTGTATCAAGGGCACCAATACTGCTTTTGTGGGAGATCTGGCTAACTTTGTCATCGGCTGCAGCTTTATTTTGCCGGCTTCCGCCATTTATGCTTTCGGTAAAAATAAGAAAAGTGCCATTGCCGGATGCGTGGCAGGAACACTGGTGCTGACCGTGTTCGGAACTGCATTTAATGCAATATATCTGTTGCCTGCGTTTTCCAAGTTGTTTGGCATGTCCATAGAATCCATTTTGCAGGCCGGAGCAGCAGTGAATCCATTGGCAACCGGAGACAGCATTGTGAATTTTGTGGTTGCATGCGTGGCTCCCATGAATCTGCTGAAAGGTACGGTGGCTTCTGTGGTAACCATCTTGATATACAAGCCGTTAAGCCCGATTATCAAGACAGGACATCGGATGTAGAGGAAAGCTTTCCTGAGCATACGGCGTTTAACCCTGATTGAGATTTGCAGCTGCACCTGCAGCAAAAAGCAGTGCAGCGGCAAGATCGAGAAGATAGCCGGATAGCGACATATGAAAACGGAACAGGAAAAGAAATACTTGCGTTTTTGCCCAAATTGCAATAGAATGAAAGCACCTGTACAAACAGGTGCTTTTTACAATATCCGGTAAAAAGAAATGTTTCATTTTGCGTAAGCAAATTGTATGATCGATTGAGAAAGGAAAGAATATGGTAGAAGTAGATGTAAAGATCCAGGCGGGGGATTTGTATGACTATCTGTTGATGCACACTTATAATGGGCCTTCCGGCCTGCTGGGCAGCTGTTTTGGCGCGCTGCTTGTGGTGATTGCCCTGTTAAAATCTCAGTGGATATATCTGATTGCAGGAATCGTTCTTTTACTGTATCTGCCCTGGACATTGTTTGTTAAGAGCAGAAGACAGGCCCTGAATCCGGCTTTTTTAAAACCGCTTCATTACGTGCTTGATGATGAAGGGATTACGGTATCCCAGGATGGCGTGGAGCAGAAGCAGGCATGGAAAGATATGGTGAAGGCAGTGTCAACTTCCAAGAGCATCATCGTATATACCTCCAGAGTGAATGCCACGATTTTCCCCAAGAGAGAGCTGGGAGATCAGAAGACTGCTTTGATTGAAATGATTTCTACCCATATGCCGCCTGCAAAGGTGAAAATCAAGGAATAATAAGACCTGATAAGAGGATGAGAGAAATGGCATTGAAAGTGATAGAGAGTAGTTTTCCCCAGGAGACATTTGCAATAGGGGAACAAATTGGAAGAGAAGCACAACCCGGGCAGGTATATACCCTGATCGGTGACCTTGGCGTGGGCAAGACAGTTTTTACCCAGGGCGTAGCAAAGGGACTGGGCATTACAGAGCCGGTGAACAGTCCTACTTTTACCATTGTCCAGATTTACGAAGAAGGGAGACTGCCCTTTTACCATTTCGATGTGTACCGCATCGGTGATGTGGAAGAGATGGAGGAAATCGGATATGAGGACTGTTTCTATGGGGAAGGCATCTGCCTGATCGAGTGGGCGAACCTGATCGAGGAGATACTGCCGGAGCATTATATCCAGATTACCATTGAGAAAGATTTGGAAAAAGGCTTTGATTACCGAAGGATAACAGTGGAGGATAAATAGATGAAAATATTGGGACTGGACAGTTCAGGATTAGTAGCCAGTGTAGCAGTCGTGGAAAACGATGTACTTCTGGCCGAATATACTGTGGATTATAAGAAAACACATTCTCAGACCCTGCTTCCCATGCTGGATGAGATTCGTAATATGATCGAACTGGACCTTAACTCCATAGATGCCATTGCCATAGCAGCAGGACCGGGCTCCTTTACCGGCCTCAGAATCGGTGCTGCCACCGCGAAAGGACTGGGGCTTGCCCTCGATAAGCCGTTAGTGGAAGTGCCTACTCTGGAGGGACTGGCTTATCAGCTCTGCGGTACGGACAGGCTGGTATGCCCGCTTATGGATGCGCGCAGGAATCAGGTGTATTCCGGCATCTACAGTTTTCACCGGGAAGGGCCTAGCTTTTGCATGGAGGTGGTCAAAGAACAGTGTGCGGTGGATATCTCCGTGATGATAGAAAGCTGCAATGAACTGGGAAAAGAAGTGATTTTCCTGGGAGACGGTGTGCCTGTATTTGCAAAAAAGCTGGCAGAAGAGATGAAAGTTCCTTACAGTTTTGCACCGGCTCATTGTAACCGTCAGTCTGCCGCCAGCGTGGCAGCACTGGGGGCTGTTTATTATACTCAGGGTAAAACCGTGACAGCTGCCCGGCACCAGCCGGAATACCTGCGCATGAGCCAGGCTGAGAGAGAACGTGCGGAGGCAGAACGTGCCCAGGCGGAGGCTGTAGGGGCACAAGAAGTGTGAAAAGGGAAAGCCGGAGGCAGCGATGAGTGAAAATCTGATAATTCGTCCCATGGAACCTGAGGACGTAGAGTCCGTCAGCCGGATTGAGGCGGAATGTTTTACCATGCCCTGGTCTGCAGAAGCATACCGGGGAGTTTTGAAAGATGATAGATACCTGTACCTGGTGGCTGTAGCAGACGGTCAGGTGGCAGGAATGTGCGGCGTCACCAATATCCTGGGTGAAGGTGACATCAATAACGTGGCGGTGACAGCAAAATACAGAGGACAGGGAATTGCATTTCGTATGCTTTCCGAACTGATCAGCCGAGGGGAAGCTTTGGGAATCACTGAGTTTACCCTGGAAGTGCGTGTCAGCAATGAACCGGCTATCCATGTTTATGAGAAACTGGGATTTCGTTCAGAAGGAATCCGCCCCAGATTTTATGAAAAACCGATAGAAGATGCCATGATCATGTGGCGCAGACAGACAGTGCCAGCAATTACCACTTAAATATGACAAAATTTTCGCTATAATCAGAGTTGTAATAGTAGTTTGGAAATATTGCAAAGGGAGGATTATGATGCGTCAATATCATGTAATAGAATGTAACGAACTGGCCAGAGTGGTATGTAATGGCTGTGGAAAAGAATTGCGGGTAGAAAACGGTTATCTGAAAGAAGAGTGCTTCAGTGCAGAGCAGATTTTTGGATACTTCAGCAAAAAGGACGGAGTGCGCCATCAATTTGATCTGTGCGAAGAGTGTTATGAAAGAATCATCGGCAGCTTCGCTGTGCCTGTAGATGAGGACGAGGTGGAAGAACTGCTTTAATTTTTAATGAGAAGTGAGGAAAAATATGCTGGATGTATGTTTACTGGGCACCGGCGGAATGATGCCGCTGCCTTATCGTTGGCTTACGTCTCTGATGATGAGATATAATGGAAAGAGTATATTGATCGACTGCGGCGAGGGAACACAGATTGCGCTGAAGGAAAAAGGCTGGAGCCCCAATCCTATTGATATTATCTGTTTTACCCATTATCATGCTGATCATATCAGCGGATTGCCGGGAATGCTGCTTACCATGGGCAACGCGGAACGCAAGGAGCCCCTTACCCTGATCGGTCCCAAGGGGCTGAACCGTGTGGTGGGAGCGCTGCGTGTCATTGCGCCGGAGCTGCCATTTGAAATCCAGTGTATTGAAATAACAGAAAACGAACAGAGCTTTTCCTTTGACGGATTTCGTCTGGAGGCTTTCCGGGTAAATCATAACGTGCTCTGCTATGGCTATAGTATGGTAATAGAACGTGCCGGCAGGTTTCAATTGGAGAAAGTGCTGGAAATGGGCATCCCCAAGCCCTATTGGAGTAAGCTCCAGAAAGGAGATACAATCATAGACGGTGATAAGACCTACACACCGGATATGGTACTGGGAGAAGCCAGAAAAGGGCTGAAGGTGACCTATTGTACGGATACCCGCCCTACGGAAAGTATTGAAAGGCATGCTACAGGCTCGGATCTTCTGATATTGGAGGGCATGTACGGGGAGCCGGACAAGCTGATCAAGGCCAAAGAAAATAAGCATATGACCATGTATGAGGCCGCCAAAATCGCAGCCGGGGCAGGGGTACCTCAGCTTTGGCTGACCCACTACAGCCCGTCCATGACCCATCCGGAGGAGTTCATGAAAGAGGTAAAGAAGATTTTCCCGCAGGCGGTTGCTGCCAGAGACGGCAGAACTTTGGAACTTAACTTTGAAGATGAGGAAGAGAAGCAATGAGTGATACAAAAGATATTTTGATTTTGGCAATTGAGAGTTCCTGCGATGAGACGGCGGCCTCTGTGGTGAAGAACGGCAGAGAGGTGCTGTCTAATGTGATTTCTTCCCAGATCGCGCTGCACACTTTATACGGCGGCGTGGTGCCGGAGATCGCATCCAGAAAACATATCGAGAAAATCAATCAGGTAATTGAAGAGGCGCTGAAAGAGGCAGGTGTGACCCTGAAGGATATCACCGCCATAGCAGTAACCTATGGCCCCGGACTGGTTGGTGCGCTTCTGGTAGGAGTATCCGCAGCTAAAGCCATCAGCTTTGCCACAGGAATTCCTTTGATCGGCGTACACCATATTGAGGGTCATATCAGCGCTAATTTTATTGAAAATAAAGAACTGGAGCCTCCTTTTGTCTGTCTGGTAGCCTCCGGCGGCCATTCTCATCTGGTTGTGGTAAAAGATTACGGTGAATATGAGATCATCGGGCGTACCAGAGATGATGCGGCAGGAGAAGCTTTTGACAAAGTGGCAAGAGCCATCGGACTGGGCTATCCGGGCGGCCCTAAGATCGATAAGCTGTCTAAAGAAGGCAATCCTGATGCCATTCATTTTCCCAGGGCCAAAGTGCAGGAAAATGAGTATGACTTCAGCTTCAGCGGACTGAAATCAGCAGTCCTGAATTATTTAAACGGATGTCAGATGAAGGGAGAGCCTGTCTGCAAGGCGGACGTGGCGGCATCTTTCCAGAAAGCCGTTATAGAAGTACTGGTGGAGCATTCTCTCCATGCAGTCAAGGAGTTCGGTTATGATAAATTTGCCATAGCCGGAGGGGTGGCATCCAATTCTTCTCTGCGTACAGCTTTTGAAAAAGCATGTGCAGAGAACCATGTGACCTTTTACCATCCATCCCCTATCTTTTGTACAGATAACGCAGCCATGATCGGTGTGGCAGGATACTATGAGTATCTGAAAGGAGTCCGCAGCGGACTGGATCTGAATGCGGTACCCAATCTGAAACTGGGGGAGCGATAGATCATGCCGGAAAAGATTACAACCATTGCCATTGTATTATCTGCAGGTCAGGGAAAGCGAATGCACAGTGCTACCGCCAAACAGTATTTAATGCTGAAAGATAAGCCCATCCTGTACTATTCTCTGAAAGCATTTCAGGACAGCTGCATTGACCATATCATCCTGGTCACAGGAGCTGCCGATAAAGAATATGTCCGGAAAGAAATCGTAGAAAAATACGGTCTTACGAAAGTACGCTGTATCGTGGAGGGCGGAAAAGAGCGGTATCATTCTGTATACAACGGGCTTCAGGCTGCCCAGGCTTATAGTGAGGGCGAAAGCTATGCCTTTATTCATGACGGAGCCAGACCTTTCGTGACGGAGAAAATAATAGAAGATGCTCTTGCCTGTGTGGAGAAGGAGCAGGCATGTGTAGTCGGTATGCCGGTGAAGGATACTATAAAGATTGCGGATGCGCAAGGTTATGCAGCCAGCACACCTAAAAGAAGTCTGGTATGGACCATACAGACACCACAGGTGTTTGCTCTGCCGCTGATCAGTAATGCTTATCAGGAACTGATCGACCGGGAGGAGGAACTGCTTGGCAAAGGAATCCTTGTGACAGACGATGCCAGTGTGGTGGAATTATTTACAGACCAAAAAGTAAAATTCGTAGAAGGATCTTATGAAAATATCAAGATCACCACTCCGGAGGACCTGGATGTGGCAGAAATTTTTTTGCGAAAATGCTGATAAAATGGGCGTTTCCGGCACTTCGGAAAATGTTTTGAAAATTTTTTTGAAAAAAAGTGAAAAAAGTTGTTGACAGTTGGAATCTTTTTTGATATTATATGTCTTGCGCTGAGCGAGAACGGAAAACAAACAGCACAGTGCTTGTTTGGAGAGATATCGAAGTGGTCATAACGAGGCGGTCTTGAAAACCGTTTGTCCGCAAGGGCGCGTGGGTTCGAATCCCACTCTCTCCGCTGGGAGCGAATGAGATTCATCCCTGGTAATTTTATAGAGTTGATAATCAGCTTGTCTGGAGAAGTACCCAAGAGGCTGAAGGGACACCCCTGGAAAGGGTGCAGGTCGTTAATAGCGGCGCGAGGGTTCAAATCCCTCCTTCTCCGTTTCGGTAGTTCCAGAAGATTACCGAACAGTACCTTGACAAATAAACAGTAATGCAACCCTGAATAATTCCAAGCGAGATCAGAGATCTTGCAAGAGAAAGAATTGATTGAAGAATTCAAACAATTCTGGATTTGTTCAGAGGATACGAACGAATCGTATCAAGAACGAGTGAGACTTTTGTTAAGAAGGATCACAACCCAAAAAACAGTAAGTTCAGGAAGCTTGACCAG
>JBGVLR010000265.1:0-1824 GCA_045124375.1 Acetatifactor sp. | reverse complement strand
TGTCCTCAAGAATTACATTCGTGTTCTTTCTATTGATAATTTCCAGAGAGAAGCTACCGCGAGAACCATGAATGAAGCCACCTTCTCCATCGCTCTTTCTCGGCACATCTAGCTGCATTTCAACATCGGAGATATTAACATTAACCTTTCCAAGATGAGGAAAAATCTTTTCCAATAGGCCTAAGCCAATATTTACAAATTCAATCATTATACATCGCCTACTTTAAAATCAATATAAAAAAATGGTTTGAAGCCATATCATTCCTGCATATGTCTTCCAATTACTTCCAACATCGTGCCGATACAGACCACCTTTGGATGTGTTCGTTATCCGAGACAATGGCATCCCAGACGGGTGCAAGGAATTGCTGAATGCTGCTGATCACTTCTGTAAAGGGCATATCGGGGTTGCCGAGTGTTTTGAGGAAATAGCGCCATTTGGTCTGCATATCCGGGTCATCTGCCAATGCTAGAATGCGGTCAAAACTGTCCTTTTCGTAAGCAGTACCACGATTTTGAAGGGTCTCCTGAATGGCTGTTTGCAGCTTCAGACCGTCAAAGTCAAAAGTACGGGATAGGTAGTAAATATCGTAAAAATCCTTCATACGCCCGGTCAGTTCGAAACGCTGCAGGATGGCATCAAATTTCTCCGCAATCGTACTTTCCAGAGAGTATGTAAGGATCTCCGACTTTTCATAACCGTCCAGCTGAGTCTGAATATTCCGCCGCTGGGCATTGGGGACGATTACATCGCCAACACCGATATCCACATTAAATGGCACTCGGACATTCTTGATGTAACCGGTGATCTGTGTGCTGACACCGTGATATTTCCGCTGTACGGCGATAGGCTCGGTCTTGCCAGCCTTGAAAGTTACAAAGTCATTACCGGTATCCACCGCCAAAATCTCTGCAATAATCTCGTCCATCCGGGCAAGATCGTTATTCAGACCGCGCATGAGGAAATCCACATCCACAGTAGCACGGCTTTCAAAATTGGTCAGGGTGTAGATGAACAGACCACCCTTCAGCACAAAGTTTTCGGCATACTTAGAACCTGCCAACCGCCGTAGAAATTCCTCCTGGAAGAAAAGCTGTAGGCACTGCTGGTAGCTAATGCCAGAAGCCTTTGCTTTGTTTTTCAGTTTTGCAAGAACGGAAGCAGCGATATCTGCCATCACAGCCACACTCCTATCAAATCTTTTACCTGTCTTTTCACCCGCAGCGGCTCGGCATAATACATCAGCCTGGGAATGCTTTTCTCCGGGTCCATAATGTAACGCCGTATCGCCTTATTAAAAATCTCTTTGTCCATCTTGTTGCGATACCGCAGGCAATCACAGATCAACCGCTCTTTGTCATAGATATCGACTTCATGACCGTCTATATTTCCTCTGGTCAGTCCCAGCTCCAGAACCGCCGGTTCTACATAGTAGGGTCTGACAAAGGGATAGTCAATATTAAAACGAGACTTGTTGGAATCCTTGCTGACCGCCAGATGCCATTCAGCAGGTGTTCGGTCACTGTAGCCGTAATAACGCAGTGCCGTGTCCATGCAAAGGATCGCATCGGGGAACAGCCTTATGATCAGACCGGCTTCGCTGAAATCATCCGGGTCGACCCATTGATAATAACCCCTACGGATCTTTTCTATATAACCGTCCTCGATCAGCTGCTGCCGCTGATCGTAGAATACTTTTTCTCTTGCCAGCTCCGTTGTGCGCATAATGCCGCCATATCGGTCAAATATTTCCTTGTAGTACTGGACATCGTACATAGTGCCATATCCTTTCAAAACAACATCATTTAATTCTTCGAGCGGAT
>JBGVLR010000264.1:0-20024 GCA_045124375.1 Acetatifactor sp. | reverse complement strand
CACACGCCGCCGACAGCGGCTTCACGGCTGGTTCCCGGTGGCTTCCTGCACTCTGCCAGTGCCGCAGAGTGACGCAAGGGACGCAAGATTTCGGGGGCGGTTTTCTGCGTCACTTTGCGGCACTTGCGTCACTGTTCCTCGTACCGAAGCTCCACCGGACGCAGTTCTCAGTGGGTAAATGAATTTCAATAAAAAGTTCTGAATCCCTGGCTTGGTTATAGGTTTTACACAGGATTTGGCCATTCGCAGTTAGCTGCACACACAGCCCGCAACAGATTCCCACACCCCATCAGTGCCGCAAAGTGACGCAAGGGACGCAAGAATGTGGGGGTGGTTTGTTGCGTCACTTGCGGCACTGTCCGTCATACCGCACCTCCACCAATCGTTGTCCATTACTCCTGTAACTGCGGAAGGACAGCCCCAGCTCCCGGAGAGGTTCCTTCCAGCAGTTCATCAGCTGCTTGAGCTTCTTCGGCTCGATAGCAGTACCAGAGTGGACATTGAAGGCCTCAGTCAGATCGGTGTTCCCGCCAGAGAAGAACCTGACCTCCTTCATGTACTCCAGAAAACCAACCAACTCCTTAGGCAGCAACTGCTCCGGCTTTTCCGCACTGTCGGACACCAGATCCCAGACGCACCGCTCCTTGGAGAACCTCAGTTCCAGTTCCCGGTACTCCACATCCCGGCCGGTACACACCAGCAAAGCAGCATTCTGCGCCCGCTCCTTCCGATCCAGCACGAACACCGCATCCACCGCACCGCTGATCCCCGTTGTCCCGGAGAGCCGGTTCACAGGATCACGGTCACCTTGCTTCCGCAGGTGGTGTACCAGCAGGACGGTTATGTTGTGCTGGTCTGCGATCCGCTTGAGCTTCTGCATATCCTGGTAGTCACCGCCATAGGACGGCTCGTTGCTGTTGCCACGCACCATCTGAAAAGTATCCACCACAATCAGCACCGTGTCCGGGTGTAACAGCAGAAAGGAAGAAATCTGAGATTCCAGGTTATCCGCCAGTGTCCCGACAGCGGTAGCGAAGTAGGCATTGGGCGTACCCTCCTCGGACATACAGTACACCCGGTGCTGCACCCGCTGGAGGGTATCCTCCAGACACAGGTACAGGGTAGTCCCCTGATTGACCTCCATGCCCCACACAGCATCACCCCTGGCGATCCGGATGCACCAGTCCAGCACCAGCCAGGACTTCCCAATCTTCGGCGCACCGCCCAGCACACACAACCCCTGGGGCAGCAGTCCACGGATACAGAACCGCCGGGCAGCGAACTCCATGTCCCACAGAGATTCCCCATCCACAGCCACCAATTTTCGTTCCATTATTCTCCCACCTTTCCTGAGAAGTCTCGACATTTCTCAACATAATCGTATAGTTCCTCCGTGATACACTCTAGCAAAGAGGTTTGTGGAAGTACATGGGAAAGTGATCTTCCTCAAATTCACAAAGTTTGATTACACACAGAGGTGCAGCAATGGAGACAAGAAAAGTACTACATATTTGGCGGGAAGACGAGGAAGATCCGTTGATCCAGGACGGTTTGTACATATCCCTATCTCCCGATGGAACAATAAAACGGCATCTCATTGCCGGAGGCAAAGAGATACCGTTAAGTGATACGACAATCGCAGAAGAACTGATTCAGGTAACAGAGAGGAACTTTTCGTACCTTTCTGCTGTGCTCCTGACACTCTACGAATCCCTGGAACATGTTCACAACGATCCGAATGGTTTTTCCGATTACCGAAAGTATGTAAGCACAGTCTTGTGCGAGATGGAATCGCAGAACATTGTAAGCGGAACACTGTCCAGAACCATACTGTCCGATCTGGATGATGCTGCGATGATGCACAAATATCAGGGTACGGATCATGTTCTGGAAACGATCAACAGACTCTTCAACATGTTGGATATGCCCAACAACACTTCGTGCGTATTGGATGATCTGTGTGACCGGATTCCTGTGGATCAGAATTACGGAAAAGAACTGATTTGCAGTATTGCCGTAACGCAGATTTTCACATTTACTTCTGAAAATACACTATATTCGCAATATTTCTTTCGGTCAGAAGAAGACTATTACCTGTTCCTTCTGCAGCAGTATGCGGCTTCCGATCCCAATATTGCCAAGTGCCAGTTCTGCGGCAGATATTTCCTTCCCAAAACCAGAAAGAAAACACTGTACTGCGACCGGATCATCCGGGATGGAAAAACCTGCAAACAGCTGGCACCCCGAATGAAACGCAAAGAACTGATTGCTGCTGATCGTGTTCGGAAAGAGTTTGAACGAGCAAAAAAGAGACAGTATCTTCGCTATAAAAGGACTGGTCCGGACAAAATCACATCCATCATAGACCTGACATTGCTTGAGTACTACGCATGGCTCACAAAGGCTGCGGATGCGCTTGGGGCTTATCTTGCAGGGGAACTCTCCGAGGAAGACGCACTGTCGATCATCTATGTCCCAACAAAGGACGAACTGACCGGGGATAATTCGTCAGAACTGACACTTGAAACCGCCGCCACTTAGAGCTAACATCACCAAAATCCAAAAAGGACGGTGATGTCATGAAAACAGTATTGGAAACTCTGAAAGCCAACATCGAACAGCATCCACCCAGCTACGGCGACGCAGATTCCGTTCTGGCCATGCTCTACGAATGCCACAATGAGAACAACCCTTACGACAACGAACAGATCCGGGCGGACTTCGAGGCGCTGTACCAAAAGATGAACGGTATGCCCCTGCAGGAGGTCGACCGAGTCATCTACCCGGTCTGCACTCTCTGCCGTGACCACGAGCGGGCCGGCTTTGTGGAGGGTGTCCGCATGGGTGTCCTCCTGGCACAGGAGGTAGGAAGATGAAAGAGCTTGCCTGCCGCCTGGATGCGTACATACGGAAGCACCCCTTCGATCCCGGCAAGAGTGACTGCGAGTCTGTTCTGGAACAGCTCTACCAGGCCTACGCCGAGTCCCACGAAAGCGATCCTGCTGAGATCGACAACGGCTTTCAGGAGTTGGAGGATTTCCTGGCCGGACTGCCCCTGAAGGACAACAATGCGGTGTTCAACCTGTGCTGCCGCCTGTGCAGTGCCTACGAGCGCAAAGCTTTTCTGGACGGTCTGCAATACGGCGCACACCTGATTTCGGAGTTATGGGGGAAGTAGGTATGGACAGCAGAAACGAAAACAGGAGATTGATCGGTCAGTATCCTTTCCTGCGCCCATGGGGAACATGCCCCGCCAGCTTTGAATCCACCGAGCTGGACGCAATGCCCGCTGGCTGGCGGATTGCTTTCGGGGAAGAACTGTGCAAAGAAATCATGGAAGAGCTGACCCGGAACAACTGCGTGGACTCCTACCGGGTCGTGCAGATCAAGGAGAAACACGGTGCGCTTCGCTGGTACGCACAGGGCGGCACAGAACGGGTTCACCGGGAGATCGTTCCGAAGTACGAGAAACTGTCCACACGAATCTGCATCCAGTGCGGCCGGCCTGCGACACTCGTTTCGCTGGATTGGACCGCTCCCTGGTGTGATACCTGTGCTGAAAAGTTGGATTACCAGAAGTGCGTGGATATTGATGATTTTTATGGAATATAAGGTGATTTTGGGTGAGTTTCTTCTGCGAAAAGTAGAAGTTATAACGATGTGAAAAATCTATCGGGTTCATTTCCAAAATCTATCGGATTGAAAACCCAAAATATATCGGGTTGAAAAGCACGAATCTATCGGGGTGGCGTGTGACAAAGGGAAATTAGGGAAGACCGCTGTGAATCGGCTGTGAAAAACTTGCCTTCGTAGCTGACCGATTCATTTGTCAATAAGATGGTGTTTTGGTTTGTTCTCAACTTTTGAAAAGTACTTTATCTCTGATATGAATCTGAACTCCCGACAACCAATCAATGGTTGCCGGGAGTTTTCTTTGGACTGTAGTCTGGCAAAGCTGGTTCAAAGGGGGTGGGATGCTGCCCAACAAGAATAAAGCAAGTAAAAATGCCAGGACTGCTCTTGCGCAATCCTGGCATTTTCATGTGTGGATAGCCACACGCATTGCTTGCTAAGTTTGAAAAACGCTTACACTGCTTGCCAATTTGTAAGAGCCTTTATAACAGGCTTGCTCCAAACTGATCAATTGTTGTTTCGGCATCTCTGTCCGAAACCGGTTTTCCCATAGCATTTTCAATGAGTGTCAGCAGTTTTTTTGCTCGTTCAATAAAGTAAGTATCGAAATCGTTAGCCACCAGTGCATCGTAATTTACACAATGAGATTCGATGCGCTGCTTCAGGACATCTTCCGTCAGACCATTTACTTTTTTCAGAATGGCCTTGGTATACTCGCTGGGGGCATTACCGCCGATAGAACGGTTGGTTGCAGGCAAAATAGGAGTTTTGTTGACAATGGAATTATATTTCTGCCGTTTGATTCCTTGTTTGACGCAGTACGCTTCCGGGAAAATGTGGTGAATGTCGGGAGACTCAAGCATACTATTCACAATATCGATCGTGGTGTCATTCATAAAATCACGGCACTTTTCTTTGTAAAGCAAAGCCATGATGCCCTTGTACGCAGCACTAAGTCGGGTTTGCAGCGTAAGCAATCTCGTGGAAGAAAAGAATGCGCTGTTGACTGTTCTGGATGGATTAGGGCGTCCATACACCTCGTCGATCACATCTTCGATGTCATTGGCATAGCGGGTTTCGTTTGCACCGCCATACATCTCACCCAAGATACCGCACCAATACCATCTGGAAAGAATTGCAATTGTATTCGGCTCGCTGCATTTGCTCTTACCAAGGTATGCGCAAATTGCAGACAGCGGAATGAGCTGAGTGGTATAAGGCAAATCTCTCTGGCGGAAAACATATTGGTATTTCAGCAGGAAATCACGGGCAATTCTATAACCAGTCAGCACTTGATCCCGATTCGCAATGTAGGACTCGTAGGAAAGATTCAAAACATCTTTTTTCTTGCAGCTGACAGTTCCGACCTTTCCGGCCTGCTTATCCTTGTAGCTGGTATACAATGCTACGGTTGTCAAAAAGGTTGTTTCATCAATTCCATCCAGAAGATCTGTTCTCAATGTGTCGCCGATTCCACGAATCTGTTTTCTGCATTCCTGCCAATCCTTGCGCAGATCGAATTTCTGCGTTGCGTAGGTCGCCGTAACCAATTCAAAAACCGTTAGCGGAACACCGCCGGTGTTGACATTTTCGAACACCTTGCATACAGCATCACGGGGAGTTGTCTTATCCAGTGTAATCACAGGAAGTTTATATGCAGAAATCGTGTCAATTACTTCACTTTTGAATCGCTTGAACAGATCAATGGCAGCGGGGTCGCCCCCGTGATAGGTCCAATACCCCATCGTCCAATCCATTAGAAGGTTGCTTGAGAAAATGATATTGACTGGGAACATCTTCTTCTCATACTCGTTTGTTTGAGAAGATAAATCAAGTTTGATGTCTCGATCAAAATTCTCTTTCACCTTACGATCCGCTGGGACCGGGATAACAGCATCGAAGCGGTCATCACTTTCATCCAGGCATTTCTCCATCGAAAGATAGTAGTATCTCTCAATCTCTTTTCCCTTTTCGGTCTTGGTGGCAACCGGCTTGGAAGAATACAGCGCCTGATAAATGGAGGTCAGCCGCTGCTGGCCATCCAGTACAAGATAGTCAGGTGTGACATCACGATCTCCGACACCTTTGATTGTGCGAAATTTGAATTTGATTTCCGGATTACCATATTGCAAACGCATAATTGCGCCCATGGGATACCCTTGGGAAAGGCTTGCAATAATTCCACGGATGCGGTTGTCGTCCCAAGTCCAGTCACGCTGAAACTCGGGAAGCTGCGTTTTTCCGGAATTGACTTCGTCCAGAAGCTGACTCAAGTTGGTGTCTAACGAGGACGGCGAAATAATCATATGGATCATCCCCTGTGAAATAATTTTGGTTTTACAAATCGGCAAGAAGTGGGAGGTGGTACCACTCTCCCATTTCTGTGAATTTGCTTGTTGGGGCAGCATCCCCAATCCCCTTTGAACATCATCGGAAGATGATGGCTTAACAATCATTAATGTACATATCCTAAAATACGATCATACAGCGAACTGAAATTCCTTAATGCTGTGTCACTTAGTATGAATTCACCTTTATCAACAGCATTGCTCATTTTCTTTGCGATCAATGCTTTATTCAACGTAGGCAAAATATCCATTTCAGCACAGAATCTATTGATTTCTTCTCTTGTAATAACATCCTCGACCATATATTTGGCTGATTTGTATGTTTTGGAATCAATATCTTCTTGAGTGATCTCATTCATAAAGCAATACTGTTTATTCAACTCATAGATCAATTGCTTTCGCATTACTTCAGCGCCAGTTTCAACGCCTGCCTTATCGTAATCAAATACGGCGATATACTTACAACCCCAGCCATGGAGAATGGCACAAATATTCACGCAGTTAGATGCACCCTGGGAGGGGATAATGGCATATTTCTCAGAATCAACACCCAGAACTTTTGCCATCATACACATGTAAATGTAATCACTTGTGCCCTCAGTTACGATATTAACTTTATCTTTTGCTGGACCAAAGGTATCGTTTAGATTCATACCCAAGGCATTTATTATGGGGGCTAAAGTGTCCTGTGCGCAGCCGGGGGAGATATTGCTGTCATATGCCGTTTTATATATGTGTGTATATCCTTGGGCATCCTTGGTCACAGCACGGATTCTGTGAATTCCGTCATTTACTGTATCGAGCATATAGGGCGAATGTGTGGTGTATACAACCTGATTGCCCTGATCTGCGAGATGACCAAAGAGACTAACCAATTCTTTTTGTGCATTGACATGAAGGAAACATCCGGGTTCGTCAAATAAATACACTACATTGCGTTGAGGCAGGTTATTTGCTTTAGCATCAATGAACGTTTCAAGATACCATCTCAAACCATTGCTGCGCTCTCCAAGTTGTAAAGTTTCACCGTCACCAGTCTGAACAGAAAAAGCAACTGAGTTAGCGTTGAAGTCAACAGAGAGGGTCACATCCTCCGTGGTATAAAAAGCACGGAATTCACTGTTGATATATTTGTCTATTTGCCGCTTAATTTTGCTTCGAATACTTGTTTGCCGCCCGTCATTTCCATTCTGAACTGCAAGAATAAAATCCTCTTGCGAAACCATGATTAACCTGACAAAATCGTACAGAAGGCTACTTTGCCCTTTAGCTCCATCAGCCAATTCTTTTTGTACATCCTCCAATTTATATACTGTCTTTAGATTTTTCCCGGAATCTCTGAAATAAAATTGAGGAAGCAGGCCGAGTATGTGGTACAAGTGATTTGCTGCGTTATCTGTCGTTTCCTTGAAGGCTTTCTGGGTTTCCGCAGGCAACGAATACCGATGATCCACCATGAATTGGAGAGAAACAAATTTGTGAAGCAAGTCCAAGGTATCCTTAGATGCCAACTCAGCTTTATGTAGCTGGTAGTGGGGCAAATCATGCGAGCTTAATTTTAGAGGATTTCCGCCGCCTACAAGATCAAGCATATTGGAAACAGCCGTAACTGCTTCTGAGATCGTACTTTCGTAGTAAGAAAGCAATCCGCCCGAAACAGTCATTTTATCATGGGTGATTTCAATGGTGCTCTCATTTGTGATGCCCAGGGCGATATCTTCAGCGCTAGGTTTTAACAGCAGCACATATTTTATTTGCTTGATGTCACCGCAAGATCTGTTCGCAGTTGCATTAGTGAATGCACCGGCTTTTCGCTTTCTGAAATTAATCTTAGATAAGCCGTCCAAAATATTACTCTTACCGCTTTCGTTCTTGCCAATAATCGCAGTGACTCTGGGCTCGATGATTACTTCCGACTCTGCATAATCGCCGATGGATTTGAAATTTACCAATTTTACAGAATGAACATACATAGATAATTACACCTCCCAATCCGTCTCATCACCACAAATATTCCGGATCTTCAGGCGCTTCGGCTGCTTTTCGCTCTGGATGGTGCCGTCCCAGAAGGTTTTGGTTTTCTGGCCATTGCGAATGACATAGCCCAGCTTGTCAATTTTGATTTCGCTGTCGGAGTGCCATTCGCCTTCGGCGGAAGTGCAGTCCAGGCTCAGGAATTCGATCAGTTCCAGACCGTCCTCGCTGATCTCGATGGGCTTGAATGCCTTCTTGGTGTTGAGCATGGCCTTCTGGTTGTACTCCATGATCTTACCCAGTACACGGTCACTGATAAAACGGTCGATGGTGACGGTGTAGCCGGTGAACAGCCCCTCAGTGGTCTCCTCGCAGCGGAACTCAGCGTGATCGCCGATGACCACATCGTCAAGAACGGTTTTCAGATCCCGCAGTTCGATCTCAACGGTGGTGCTGTCATCCTGGGCGATGAACTTGCGGATCTCCTCCTCGCTGGTGATGTCGATGTAGTAGACGATGACCTTCTTGATGGAGGTATCCAGTTCCGGGATGGCCTGATGGATGACCCGGTTGATGAGGACGGTATCCAGCAGCTTAGAGGAGCTGTCCATCAGATTGGGAACATAGACCGGAATCGTACCCATCTTGCTGTCGGCGGTGGCACCGGCCCAGAAAGAGTCCAGGGAGGCTTCCTTCCGCAGACCGGGAATCAGGGACATGATCTTGTCCATGGTCTGAACGGGGTTGCGGTAGAGCTGAACACCATCCTTGATTTCCAGTACATCAAATTCTGCACCGTCGGCAACCAGGCGGTCACGGACAGTTTGAATGGAATTAACACCAATATCACTGTGAATGAAGCGGCGTCCCAGCTTATTGGCAACAGCAACCGTTGTGCCACTACCACCGAAAAAGTCGGCCACTACCATTCCCTCTCTTGAAGATGCTTGAATGACCCGTTCAATCAATGCTTCGGGCTTTTGAGTTGCGTAACCCACGGGTTCTTCCTTATCTGCCGGTTGGAGCATTGACATACGCCATACATCATCAACCGTCTTTTCAGACGATTCCTGGTAAATCACTTTTCCGTTTTCATCTTTTGCATTTACCAGTTTTTGAGTTTCCGAGTCCCAAACACGCTTGATCTGACGGATTGTTTCATCACGCTTTTCTTTAACCGGCGCAAAATCATATGTATCACTCTTTGTATAAACAAAAATCACATCGTGATTAGAAGCAAAGCGATTAACATTGCCCTGCATTTTATTGTAGTAATGCCATACGATTTCGTTAAGAAAATGAGATTCGCCGAAAACCTCATCCAGAAGTATTTTAACATAATGGCCAATATGCCAATCCAAGTGCACATAAATTGTTGCCGTTTCACTCATAACACTTTTTATTGCCATGAGATTTTCGTACATCCAATTCAGGTATTTTTCCTTATCCCATACATCGCCATACATTTTTTCTTCAAAGGACTTGAGCTCGTCAATATCGAGTTCCTGCTCCGCCTGCGCAATGGCTGCGGCAACCTTCGGATTACGGCGAATATAGACCTGCTTGGCATAGTCCGCACCACTGGCAAAGGGAGGATCAATGTAGACCAGATCCACCTGGATGCCCTGATCCTTCAGATAGGCGCAGGCAGAAACGCATTCGCCCCGGATGACCATGTTGCCGTCGGCGTTCTTGCCCACGGTTTCCTGCTTTTCCATCTCATACAGCGGCATACCCCGCTGGAGGGTCATAGATACCTCATCCGCACCCTTGTAGCGCAGAATCCGGTTGAAATTCCCCAGTACAGCCTGCCCCTCCACAGGCTCCGGGATAAAGGGTACATATTTAATGGGCATAGTTCATCTACCTCTTTAAACTGTGTCAGCTTCGTGTACAGACAGAACCATTCTGATAAGGATGCCTGTTTGATATAGCAAAAACTCTAACAGTTTTTCGTCAACTGAATCGTGGTGCTTTGCAATACGATCATTAATATTCTTATACGCATTAATCAATGGCTGAAACAACCCGGATATTCCGGAATCAACGCCTTGCTGCCCAAGATATCTGCAGATTTCTACTTTATTTGTTTCAAGATTCTTTGTATTTCCAAGGAATTCCTGAAGAAATGCTTCGAGAGCCTTTCTCAAGTTGTCCGCCACATCTCGAATATAGATGCCGTCAGCATATTGCCTAAGTGCAATACAGTAAGTCTTATGTGCAATGGGGTAGCTTTTCAACCATTCCAAGGGATCAGAAACAAGTGCTTTATCTAACTCAGCCGCGCCTTTGGGAAAAACAAATATCTTGTCGTTTTCTTCAAGTAAATCAAAGGGAATGTGGGCATCTGCTAAACTTCGCGTGAGTAACTTTTTATAGTATTCTTTATTCCAACTTCTTCCTTCCTCAGTCTTCACGCAGTTGATAAACCAAACAAAATACGAAAGGTAATCTGTGAATAAACTCTCATGATCCCGAATTATGTGGATACAGTCCCGAAAACGTTCAGTTCCTCGATGATAATCCATTAAAGATACTTCCAGTCGTGACGCTGTTTCGTCACAAAAGTTAAAGTACTCATCTACAGTAATGCTTACCTCGCCACTACTAATAAGACTATTGAACACATTGGAAATCCGTGTATACAAAACTCTGGTTTTTTCTGCATCATTGAAACCAATACCTAATTTCTCTCTATAATCAATCCAATCCATAGTTTATTTCTCCTTAAAAAACGCACAAATCTTCTCATGTGTCAGCCGAATTCGCTCTGTTTCTGGGAAGGAATCTTCCAGATACAGGTACTCGAACCGCTCATAGCCGAATGCCTTATTGTTCTGCCGGGTGAACTCCCGCTCCATGAAGGAACGCTTGTCCTTGAAAGAGGGATCGTTGGCATAGATGGCACCCTTGGTTTCCACGATGATGGCCTTATGGATCTTGCCATCCTTGCGCTTCACGATCAGGAAGTCCGGGGTGTACATGCCCACATACCGCCATGCACCGGCATCGCCCTTGTAGCACTTGATCTTGAACTCCGTCATGGCCCGGTCGCCGTTGTAATAGACCTCCAGATCCATGTTTTCCACCTCGGCCATGGTCAGCACCTGATCCAGGAAGGTCTGCTCAAAGCTGCTGTCCGTGCGATAGGGCAGATAGTGGAAGGAACGGTTCTTCTGGGGATGGGAGGAATTCTGCTTACGCATAACCTTTGCTAGTTGCCGGTTGTGTTCGCTGTCATCTGCCTCCAAAGCCAATATTGCCGCTTCGATGGCAGGCTTCATTTTGAACTTACCCTTGTCATCCAGGATGATTCGCTCTACCAGATCCTGCTTGGGGTAGTAGTCCTCCGGCGTGGTGGTAGAAACGGTGGTAGTAAAGTTAGTGATGTTCAGCAGACTGGATTCTTGGGGAATCAGCTCCTCGGTGGTGGTGAAGCTGCGGCGGTCGCAGAATGCCTTGCGGACATTGGCTTCCACCACATGGCGGTCATACTTGGAGCTGTAGAACCGGGAGCCATCCCGCTCATAGGTGATTGCATTGAACAGCACACGCAGTTCATCCTCATGGGGCTTCAGCTGCGCCATAGTCAGGGTGCCGAAACTGCCCTTAACAATGCCCATGAGCCATGCGGAGAAGTTGGCAGGAACCGTTCCACGCTCCTCATCATCCACCTGGATCTTCTGGGTTTTCATGGTTAGATCAGTGGTTTTCACAACCGCCTGAGACAGTTTGGAGTCCTTGTCTGCGTTGGGAATATCCCGAACAGGGTTGGCTGCTTCCAGCTGCTGAGTCACATAGTTCACCCGGAGCTGGTAGAAGTCAATCTTGGGAAGTTTCAGATACTTGGTTCGGTCATACCGCTTGAGCGTCTGGCTGCCAGCGCCGCCGGCCTGGAATTCCTTCAGAGAAATCCGATGCTGTTGCTGGAGCTGGGCATTCAGCTTATCTGCGTTGGTATCGTTCAGGTAAATCAAGGCAGTTTCGGGCGCTCCCTTCTCTACCTGGCGCAGGCAGCGGCAGGAGGTCTGCAGGACCATGTTCTTGGGGCAGTCGCCTTCCTGAGAAAGGATGATGCCAGTTAGGCTGCGACAGTCCCAGCCTTCCTTGCCGATCTGAACCAGCAGAACAATGCGGACTCTGGAAATAGGGTTATCCAAAGTGTCGAACTGCATCTGGCTGTCGGTGGGTTGGGGATACTGCTTGTTGCCTTTGTGGAATTTCAGGATCACATCAGCAGACAGGCCGTACTCAGTGACAATCCTGGAAACCAGGGGATACACCATTTCTTCCAGCTTTTCGATGGTACCGCAGTAGATGCCCAACTTTGCGGTCAAGCCGCCTTCATATAATTTATCTTTGTAGCTGTCGAGGAACTCTCGAACACCGGCCTCGATAATGACGCCGCTATCTGCAACATCAGAGATTTTAACCACTGGTCGCTTCAGGAAGTTGCCGACACCGGCAATCAGCGGATAGTAGTAGACGATGTTGGTGATCTCGGCGGTGGCAACAGACAATTTGTCCGCAATTGCGATTTTCTCAGCTTTCTCCAGGTAGGGAGTGCCGGAAAAACCAACAACGGAATTCACCGTGTCATTCTCCGCCCAACGATTGACCACGGCTCGAAGCTTGATCTCATCGCTGACCGCATGGTGAACCTCATCGATAAAGACTGCCAATCCGGGCAGCTTACCAAGAAGGTTTCTCAGTTCGTTTGCCTGACGATCTTTCTCGTCGGCACTTTCCTCAAAGAAGCTTGTTTGCCCCTTTTTCTCCTGAATCCGATCCAGAATCACCTTCTCAGCATTGGTCACCGCCACAAGGCCGAACAATTCGGACAGCGGCTGATGGTTTGCGATTTTCTGGACATTGGGGTTCTTGGTCTTGTTGGATTTGTTGGCAGTTTTACCCTGATCCAGCACCTCAAAGGAAATCTGACGCTTCAGCGAAGATGCTGCAGGCTCTGGAATCACCCAGGAGGGATCGAACTTCTGGATGGTTTTCAGGCTGGGAACCACAGAAGACTTCAAGCCGGAAGGCGCAAACACAATGAAGTTGTGGGCGAATGCCGGATTGTTCGGCTCCTGACTGGCAAAATACAAGTCCAGATAAATGAACGCAGCCATCAGATATGTTTTACCAGCACCCATGGGGAGGCTGAAGAGATAATCGGTGTAGGTTACACCGTAGAAAGCATCTCTGAAAACCTGATCGTAATCAATGCTTTCGGGGGCTTTCGTGATCTGCTTTTCAAGCTTGGGAGATACCTGGACACCAGCATCGTTGGTCAAGCATGCGTACTCCAGCAATGCTGCGGCAGACTTCTTGCTCTTTAGGTATTCCCTCGTACTTTTGGAGATCTCAAGAGAGTCCAAATCCATGGAATTAAAGGCACCCTGGCAAAAAAGCTTTTTCAGCGGCTGGCATTTGCAGGCGATTTTCAGATAAAGGTAAGTCTTAATTGCTTCAATCTGGGCATCACGCAGATGCCCACGCTGAATCATATATCCTACCAGATCGGTAACGGTACAGTCGGACGATGCATACCAACGATCCCGCATCCGTTCGATCATCTTGTAAAACATGTTGATTCACCTCTTTTTATTGCGTATTTTCAACAAAGTCCTCTAATTTGTAGAGATCGCACCTAACATAATACAGGCGGCTGTCCTTATCAGATATATTCCCGGATGCAGCTTTTACGGAGGCAACCAATTCGCCTAAGATATTGTTTGCACTTCCAGAATAACCGCCAGAATTTGAAATGAATTCAAGCCGCCTGATGTATGGAGCAGCATCATTTTTGGAATATGCGGACACGGCTCTTTCAGCTAACTGCCTGATTTCTTCGAACTTTTCTTCTTCAATATGCGTTTTCATTTTCTCAAAAATCCTTACTCAAGTGCAATAATATTACCAATGCCAAGAAACTCTAATGAACTCTGACAAACTCTAATAAACTCAGAGAAACTCTGACAAACTCTAATAAACTCAGAGAAACTCTAATAAACTCAGAGTTATTAGGCTTTCCGGTATCGGGCACCTCGACCTTTACCGTGCAGTACCAGAATACCGTCATCTACCAGCTGCCGCAGAAGCCAGGATGCGTGATTGGCGGTACACCGACACAGTTCGGCGACACCTTCACGGGTAATCTCAGGGTACTTATCAAAATGGGAAATAATCATTTCTCGTTCCTGTAGGGTATCCCAGCCACGCTGACGGATATAGCCAGCAGTATTATTGGAAATGGAATAAACCTTGGAACTCAGCATGTAGCGGCGCGCACTGCCGTTTCCGACACCTTCAATCATACCCAATTCAATCAGCCACTCCACGACGGATCTGGTATCGGACAGCGACTTTTGAATCTTAGAACTGAGGTGTGAAATTGTTGCACGGCGTTCTGTTTTCAATACGGAAAGAACGATCAATGCGTCAACAGGAAGCGTACTTTGCAGCCGATCTTCTTCGGAAATAATCATCTTGATGTAGCTTTCATCAAGCTCGGCACTGTTAAGTCGGAGAACGACGGTCGTATTACTGGAAGACGAGAAATCAGGAATGGCGTGTCCGCTACGGAGCATGACGGTATAGATTTTGTCTATGCCGCGACCAGTTCGTTCTGCAAGACCAATGCGTTTGGCAGCTTCAGCCAGCAGAACATTTCTGGGTGTGGGTGCGGTTGTTAGAATATTGTCCGGGGTGATGCCCTCTAGAAAACCACCGGGACTGGAAATCGACAAAGAGGCTTTCTGCAACTGTACCTGAACGGCACCTACACGGAAGTAATCTCTATGGACTAATGCGTTTACGAAACCTTCGCGGAAGGCATCCCGTTCATAGTTAGGGATCGGAACACGGAACAGACCAATCTGAAGCTCTTGTTCGACAACCCTGGACTGGAAAAGCAGATCGACTTTTTCGAATGTCTGAAGCAGGGAACACTTCATAGCAGGAGGATTGGCCAAAACATTTACGCCATCAAGCACCTGGAACAGAACCTCGTGGCTGGGAACATACTGACGAATATACTGTTCCTGGCCGATCATCAGCAGACCCGCAATGGTAGGGTAGCAGTTGCCATCTCGCTCACGGACAAAGCCAAGGGCTCTGTCAAGTTCAATATCAGAAAGCTCAAGCAGAGACATATCACCGTGGTAGGTGCGGATCATATTCCGCATACGCTCTCTTTCCAAGGGGCTCAAAGCGACCTCGGCACGCAGATCTTCAATTACCTGAGCAGAAGGATCGAGAGCTTGAATATAGGATAACCTCTGCAAAATTTCGTAGGGCTTCAATGCGACGGTTTCGGGAGTTCCATCCCGCTTCAACCTTCTGCGCAGATACTTTCCTTCTGCAGTCATCATCAGCTGTCTGGAGATTGGAACCTCAATAGCCAGAACATCATGACCATCCCAATTTTCAATATGTGTACGGACAAAAAGAGACGGCACAGTGTTGTCCTGAATGGTAGACTCCATAAACTGGCAGTTCATATGCTGTTTGTCCACGCCGGTGGGTGTTCCGTTATCCTCGACACCCAGGTAGAGCCATCCGCCATCAGTGTTGGCCAGCCCCACCAGATCCTCGTAAAGTTTTGCAAGAGGATAGCATCTCCGGTCACTCTTAAATTCGATGATCATTGATTCCTTAGAAGGCTTTTCCATAGCAACTCCTCCATAAACTCTAAGTTTAATTCTAAGTAATTATAATTAGCTGATTAATTATAGCATGTTCCTAATACATTTACAATAGAAAAAATATAATTTCAACGGAGGGGTTGTAATAATGATACAAATCTTGGCGGTGGTTTTTGTATCATTGTCACTGAGGATATGATCATCCTAATTATTTCGCTAATAATTATTATAATAATGATTAGGATGATTATTAGCAAAATGATTAGCAAACCCGGTGGAAGAACCTCTATCGGGCTGTTTTCGGGGATTTTATGATTATTAGGATGCTCTATGCTAATCATCCTAATAATTAGGAACCGCAATCCTGATGAAAATCTCTTACGATAGATGGCTTTGATTTCAATAGATCCCTAGCTTGGTTCTGAACTGGCCTTTGTAGCCGACAGCGGATTGTGGATCGGGTACAGCTTTGCTCTGGTGGCTGGAAACCGCTACAAAGCCGAATTGCGAAACACCGCCATTCTCTACGGCACAAAAAACACCCCGGTTCCGATGCACCGGGGCATGAAGTTTGGGTGTTGGGATTACTCATCACACTTTTATTGGGGTTTTGGTGTTTCGCAATCACATTTTTATTGCCTTTTGCGTTGTGTAAGATAAGTAGCAGCAGTTTAGCTGTACTCAAAGGGGGGTGGATGTTGCTCAACAAGCATCGCCTCTTGACTCCCACAAGAGCAGGTTGCCAGAGATCATTCCAGCCCCCTGTGCTGAAAACCAGAATCTTCAGTATGTAATATTGACTCAAATCATTCATGGATATATAATGTTTGTTATATAATTATCCACTTTAAGGTCTAATATAGCGAGATTTTGAAATGTTTTCTATCAGCCTAGGGAAAGAGTGATAAAGAATGGCTGCATAGAGAAAAACTGGGAGGTTGTTATGGGTATTAGAGTAACAGAAATTAGTACTCCGTTTGGCGGAGTTGCCTGGGAATATACAGATAAGCCTGAAGCACCTGTATTACCTTCGTTACAACCAGGACGTAAAATTGAGGTCTTTATCAGTTCCATTTGTGGGGATAAAGGAAAATATGATCATGTCCGAGCAGAACTGAAAAAGGCTATCGAAGATACAGGCCTGGCTAATGTGTACTTGTTCGAGGGCGAAGGTGCCGCATCCATGCCTGCCGGTTCTCATTATGTTTTTGCATTGGAAGATAGTGATATCTGCATATTCCTGATTGATAATGCTGACGGTGTAACACCGGGTGTTCAAAAGGAGATCGATACTGTAAAAAAGAACAATATTAAGGCATTATACTATTTTTGCGATGAGACCCAGAAAGAGCAGACCGCCTTACAGCAGAGCCTAATGGGTGCTCAGTTTGCCAAGAGTAAAACTATTTCTAAGTTCGATGAGCTGATTCAAAATGGCTGTCGGGATCTCATTGATGATATCACTGCGACCTATCACCATTACTGCAAGGGCAGATTGCTTTGGAAACAGGAAACTCCAATAAACGAGGTTCAACATATTGATGTTGCTGCAACAGAGCCACTACAGCTCAAGACGATGCCAAAGGCGGTCTTGAAAAATATAGACAGAACCAGTGCCTATCTTCTGAAGTTTGCTCTGGGCTATACATTTGGGCGTTTTCCTGATGAAGATGAAAAAAGTGGGGATATTGATGACTGGTGTTCGCAGTTTCTTCCGATCCTGTTTGAATGTAAATCCATTAAACAGTTCAATGTGACAATGTATTTGGAGGACTTGAAGAAAAGCCAAACAGAGGAGCATTTCTCAATTGTACAGATTCGCTGGCAAGCGATTCAGGCCTATTTTATGGGGGATCTGCAGAAATGCGTTGATCATCTTGAAAATGCACTAATGCTCGCAAAAGAAACAAAACAGCCTGTTTGGGTGATCAAAGACATTCTTGTTGATTTGCGAAATCAGCAAATTACATTGAATAACACGAAAAATATCTTCCATCCGCAGCCAAAAGCTCAGCAAGAACTTGCTGATAGCGAAGAAGAACTGTACTATCCTCTCATTGATCGTATCCACGAGTCTCTGTATGGAAAAATCGTGGAGGAACTGTATAAGAATAAAATAGAATCCCCTTATACTGTTACTCTGGGAGGAAGTTACGAGCAATATGGTAATCTTTTGGCAAGTTCCTTTGTGATTGCTATGTACAATGGATCACTAACACACATTCTTCTCATTTACGAGAAGATAAAAGATTTTATCTTTTATCTCAGTTGTAAATTCAGTGATTGGCATCTAAGAAAAAGACTTCTTCAGCTGGCTATTTTTGATGGGAAGGAAAAGGAGTTTGATAAGCTGAGAGATTCTTTTCCAGAATTGCTGAATCAGATGAGCGCAACAGATGCCGCTGAAATAATGGATTTTTGCAGTAATCACCCGCTTCCCCATAGACGTTTTGTCAGCCAACTGCGTGGATTTGGTGCATTAAGTTACTACCTAAATGATAAGGATTTCAAGAGATACGAGGAACTTATTGTCGGAGAAATCAAGGCTTTTGTAGAGAATAAATCACATGCTCTTTCAATCGGTTACACGATTTTTAAGGGTCTCGAAGGTGCGGCGTATCGTATGTCCCAAGATACACTGGCTGAACTCTGTGGAATGTTCATGGAACGTCATTACCGGCGATGGTATATGGATTTGTTCAGTTTTGTTGCAAAACGAATCAATCTCAAGAAAATGCGGAAGGAATTTGCAGAAGCTCTGATCAGGCGTATTATTTCTTGTATTGATGATGAAGATGATCGTAAAGCGATGAACGATCGATTGTCTTTCTTGTTTATCTTGAGAAAGCAGGATCGTTTGCTCACAGAAGAACTAGACCGCAAGGTCGCTGAGTGTTTCCCTGAATTCTATGGTAAAACATACAAATTGGAAACAACAGAAGCCGAGCAAGAAGACCTTCCCGGATTCGTTCGGCAGTATGTAGATCAGATCAACAGTAATAATGTACACCAGGGTGCAGGTGGCGTGTACTACGGATACGCAACCCGTAATGCCGCAACAATCCGTTCTATTTTTCTGTGGCATGAGAATTCGTGGGATGCTACGCTGATAGACTCTGTTGTAGCTGCTGCAGCGGATACGATTACGAAATCCAAGGAAGGCATTCAGATCAAGCTTGATTCTGTTGCACTGCTCATTTGCGTTGCTATTAAGTTCCCGGATCATTTTGAACGAAATCGTTCCGTGTATGACTTGATCTACAAGAAAAGAACAGAGATTGAGTCAGCAGATTCCTCCATTATTGAATCCAATATTGATGGGATTTCGCTCAAAATTGGATTGCAGCTTCTTTTCACTGCCATGGGCATCGATACATATTCGGATATGTTGGAGTTGATACCGTTGATCCAAGGCGATACGGCTACTACAATTTCGGTTGCCCAGATGATCGATAAATACTTGGAGGTTACTGCTAATGTAACATTTCCGCAGCGGATTGAAGGCATTGTTTTACAGAATGTACTGCAATGGTTAAATTCGGAGAACCTGGATATTCGCTGTATTGCCGCAAGGATTTTACTGACACTGGCAAGAAATCCTGAAAATGAGATAATTGTAAACCGTCGTTTGTTGAGCTTAATTGATACTGAATGCGTATATATCAAGAATATGCTTCTGCGTCGAATTGAGAAAGCAAAGGGTATCAGCGAAAAGACTAGGGAATACATTTACTCAAAGTGTGATGTTGATCCGTGCTATGTTGTTAGGATGGTTTGTGCCGAGGTAAAGGGGGAGCCACCTGAGGAAGCATAAATCAGCAATTTGTGTAAACCTGTACAGGTATATGGTTTCTTAGAGGCGCTTATCAGGACTGGAACTTCGGTTTCCTTCGAACAGTCCCGGTGGTGCTGACTGCTAGTTCGGGATAATTTGTAAATAATGAAGGTTCCACCCCAACTGTTGACATAGAACCCAATTAAAGAGGTTTTCCCAGCTGAAAAAATGCCCCGGTTCCGAAGAACCGGGGCATAGATGTTAGATATAGAGATTTACCTGAATATCCTGGAACTTATACGCTCTGCGGCGGGTGGAGAAGGAGTAGAGGTACTCTTTCGCATCCTCGACCGTTACTGTGAAAGTCCCGAATTTCTGGTAATCACTTAGTTCCTGCCATCCTTGATGGCAGCCTGAGCGGCGGCCAGGCGGGCGATGGGCACGCGGAAGGGGGAGCAGGAGACATAGTCCAGGCCGATCTTGTGGCAGAACTCGACGGACATAGGATCGCCGCCGTGCTCGCCGCAGATGCCGTAGTGCAGCTTGCGGCCGGTGGCCTTGGACTTGGCAACAGCCATCTCCATCAGCTTGCCGACGCCGTTCTGGTCCAGCTTGGCGAAGGGATCGTTCTCGTAGATCTTGGACTCG
>JBGVLR010000263.1:0-1956 GCA_045124375.1 Acetatifactor sp. | reverse complement strand
ACATCCGTTGCTTCAATCAGTTCCTCTATCCCATAATACTCGAAACATAAAGGTATTACCTTCTTTATATGGTCTTTCATCCCCATAAACACGCCCTTACCTCGATTATTGCTTTTCACATATACATCAGTCGCCACAAACAGACAAGCATTCTCCACCGTATGTACAATCTCTGGAGAAATCCGAATATCTAATTCCTCACTAGACATCTTTTTCCTTTTGATTTCCCATAACAGGATATGTTCCAACAGGTTATTCTTCACCGCAACCTGAAAGCCTTCCTTTAACCTAAAGAATTCATTCTCATTACAGTATCTCTCGATCTTTGACACATCAGGACCACATACAGATTCCAGCTTGAAAATATATCCTCTGATATGACCCACCACTGTATCCTTTTCATCGAATGCGTAAAGATTGTAAGTGGTAAACTAAATCCAGCAGATTTTGGCAATTAATTTCCAGCAATTATCAAACCTCACTGAGATGATGATATACTGTCATCCGGAGGTGAAGAAAGGATGATTGAGTGGATGATTTATACCAAAATCCATGAGCTTAAAAATAATGGGCTCAGAAAAACACAGGTTGCACGAAGACTGAATATTAACAGAGAAACAGTCAGCACCTACTGGGATATGTCCCCCGGTGAATACGCAGCCAAAGAGGCAGCATCGAAGAAACGTAAGAAAAAGGCTGACGAGTACAAAGAGTTTGTACTTGATTGTCTCACGAAATATCCGGATATGTCTGCAGCGCAGATTTATGACTGGATTAAGGAACGGACATGCCTGGAAACATTAGATTTCCAAAAACGTGCTTTTCGTAGCTATGTACAGGCAATTCGTGAGGAATACGATATCAAAAAGCCTGTATCATCAAGGCAGTATGAAGCTGTGGAAGAACTGCCGATGGGACAGCAGGCACAGGTGGATATGGGCGAAATAAGTCTGGAAACGACCACCGGAAGAAAGCGAAAGGTCTATTGCTTTGCGATGGTACTTGTCCATTCCAGATATAAGTTTATTCTGTGGCAGGAACGTCCGTTTACAACAGACACTTTTAAAACAGCCCACATGAAGGCCTTTGAATTCTATGGGGGAAGACCAAGGGAAATCGTTTATGATCAGGACAAGATACTTGCGGTCAGTGAAAATCATGGAGATATCATTTATACGGAAGGTTTTCAAAGTTATGTAGATGAAGTGAAATTTGAAGTATTTCTGTGTCACGGTGCGGATCCGGAATCCAAGGGAAAAATTGAAAATGTAGTAAAGTATGCAAAGCATGGTTTCGCCAAACACCGGATATTCAGTGACATAGACAGTTTTAATGCAGACTGCATTGCCTGGTTAGAAAGAACCGGAAATGCCGAAGAACACGGCACAACAAAAAAGATACCGGCGGAAGTATTCACCCTCGAAAAGGAATACCTTACACCAGTATCTAATCACAGTTTCTGTGCTGCTACAGAAAGTATAACCTATCAGGTTAGAAAAGACAACATCGTTTTATATAAAGGGAACCGTTATCGTGTACCCAAAGGGACTTACTGTCCCGGCAAAAAGGTTTATATGGTGGTAGAAAATGAAACCATCTCCATTACGGATAGTCTGACCGGCGAAATATATGCTACCCATCCATTATGTCACGATAAAGGAAAACTGATTGGACAGAAACGTGTGGAACGGGATAAAAGTAAAACGCTTCTGGAGCAGGAACGTCTCATTCAGGAATTGTTTGAAAATGATGAACTGGTACAGCCTTTTCTGGAACATATCCATCAGGCAAAGCCACGCTACTATCGTGACCAGCTGGGTGTAATCCGCAGATTATTTGAGGAATGGAATGCTGATGCTGTAAAGCGCGGTCTTAGATACTGCACAGAGAAGGAACTTTACTCTGCCAGCGATTTAAAATCAAGCATAATCTATCTGGAGCAGGTGCTTTCTGATA
>JBGVLR010000262.1:0-1765 GCA_045124375.1 Acetatifactor sp. | reverse complement strand
GGTGCGCCCATGTGGAATCGGTTGTAACACTGTCCAAACTCGCAGATACACATATCGACATTGAAATTGATCCTTTGGAGCTGGAAGAAGTTGTAGATCGTGTGCATCCGACCTATCCCGAGATCAAGGAATATGTTCTTGAACATTACGGATTCAAGGTTTCCAGCTTGTATATTGCTCAGGTCAAGCAGAAGTGTGGTCTGGATATGCGGGATAACTACAACCATGCAAAGCCTGGCGGCAGACCTCAGCCACAAGTATCTCCTGAAAAAGAAGCTGCTATTCGGGATGCCCTCCGTTATTATGGAGTAATCACAGAATAATTCTTTGTGCTGGTTCAGAAATGAGCCAGCACTTTTTGTTTGCTATATGGTTGAACATTGCTTTTGATACAACTAATAAATTATGTATCAAAACACTTGACAAAAAAGCAGTCCTCTGCTATTATCTAATTATGATACTAAACAATAATTAAGTATCATAATTATGATTTAACAAGGAGGACTTATATGAAAGAAAATTCTGACCTATCCAATCTATTCCCTACTTTAACCATTGCCAAAGACCTAGAGGAAATCTGGCAATACCTGTGCGATGGTAAGTACCTCGTCGGTGCGGATCTCACCCTCTACCGCAGAACCCCTTTCGTCATGGAAAATGCGTTTTGTCTAACTTCTTACCTTATCCGAATGTTTAAGGTCAAATGGGATCTCGATTCCCTAAAGATTAAACTTTACACAGATCACTCTGTTGGTGCAGGGGGCGGTATGACATATGATACATTTAAGTTTCTTATCGGTAACTGGATGGTCGAAAACTACGACTTTTTCTTCGTTGACGATTTTGGCTTACTAGATACTGAGGATATTCGCCTTGGCAGAGATTTTCCCAGCAAATAAAACCGCTGGCTTTTATGCCAGCGGCTTGAAGTAAAGGTAAGTTCGTTAAGACTATACTTTCGACTGGGAGAACCCCAGACCTAATCACTGATCTTATTTTACCACGAACGAGGACACCAATGCAAGGGATCAAAAATGCCGCCAGCAATCATGCCAGCGGCTATATACAAAAGGGAATTAGTCTATGAGTAAAGAGTAAAATACCCACCACTAGAATTATACCCTTTTATTCATCAGAAAGCAATAGATCGCTTATTTTGCAAGGTAGTTTTGAACCAACACTCCGCTACGGAAGTGGGATTCCAAACTGACCATCATAACGGCGGTTCTATCAAAGGCATATGGTAGCCCCTGTTCGATCAAATGCTGCCTATGGGAGCCACGGCAATAATAGGGATGGTCGAGGTTTTCTCGCAACTCTTTGCCCTTGGCAGCAAAAGTATCACGGATAATTTGCTGATACTCGGCTCTGGCTTCTGGACGGTTTTCCATATCTTCCACGATCCTGTTGTATCGGGATTGAAAGGCTTCTGCCCTTGTTTGGTGGAAGTCGGCATCATTCTTGAATAAATCACGGTCAAAGACATAATCGGTTGGCTCTTTGCCGTCTAACATATCTCGGATCTTTTCTATTTCATCTGGATCACGGAAAACGGTGGTATTATGTTTGCCGCCCTTTCCCACAGTATTCATTTCGATTTCTGTTCCACGATCTTCAAAGTTGCTTACACGCAAACGCTGTAATTCTGATCGGCGCAGACCTAATGTACGGTTAGCTTCCAGAGCTTCCCCAGCACGATCCTCGTTATACTTGTCATGCTGCCTGTCTCCACGGCTCCTGGTAATGTCAGCAAGCCTTCTTTCGG
>JBGVLR010000261.1:0-21733 GCA_045124375.1 Acetatifactor sp. | reverse complement strand
AAGGTGTAGATTTCTGGTGGATTGACTGGCAGCAGGGAACCAATACGAAAATAGAAGGATTGGATCCCCTTTGGATTTTCAACCATTATCATTTCCTGGACAGTAAACGAAACGGCAAGCGTCCTATGACATTTTCAAGATATGCAGGGCCGGGAAGCCATCGTTATCCCATCGGCTTTTCAGGTGATACAGTGACAACCTGGGAATCCTTGGACTTCCAGCCATATTTCACCGCAACCGCATCCAATATAGGATACGGATGGTGGAGCCATGATATCGGCGGCCACATGAGGGGCTACAAGGATGATGAAATGGAAGCACGCTGGGCACAGTTTGGAATCTATTCGCCCATTATGCGTCTCCACAGTTCTTGCAGCGAATTTAACGGGAAAGAGCCTTGGAGGTTCAAAAAAGAGACAGAGACAGCTATGGGAGATGCACTTCGCAAACGCCATGAGATGATGCCTTATCTGTATACCATGAATTACAGAAGCTATAAGGAATCTTTGCCTCTGATATCTCCCATGTATTACGATTATCCGCAAGAGGACCAGGCGTATCAGGTGAAAAATCAGTATCTGTTCGGCAGTGAGCTTCTGGTTGCACCGATCACCAGTAAACGAATTGCACATATCAATTGTGCGAAAGTCAATGTCTGGCTCCCTGAAGGCAAATGGTATGATATTTATACCGGCTTAATGTATGACGGCGGTCGCATGATCGACATGTATCGGGACCTGAATTCCATTCCGGTACTTGCCAAAGCAGGTGCAATTCTACCGTTTACGGATGAGATCAGCGGCGTGGAAGCTACCCATAATCCGTTATCATTCCGACTGAATGTATATGCCGGAGCAGATGGCAGCTTTGAATTATATGAGGATGATAATGAGACATGTGATTATGAGAAGGATGATTGCGTTAAAACAAAATTCGAGTATCTGGAAAAAGAGAATGCTGAATTCATTATCCATCCTGCTGAGGGGAATCTGCAGTTGATTCCCGAAAAGAGGAGCTATGTGATAGAACTTACCGGCTTTCAGAAGACTGCAGCAGGCCATGTGACAGTCACAGTCGCAGGTCAGAAAATTCAGACTCTTGCTTCCTATGATGATGCGAAACAGGCAGTTGTGGTACTGATTCCCGAGACATCCGTCTGTCAGGAAATTCGTGTGTGGATTGACAGAACATATTTACAGGAGAAAAATCCTGTAGCCAAAACATGTTTTGATTTCCTGAATCAGGCAGAGATCTCCTTCGAATTAAAAGACCGAATTTATCGGCTGATTGAAAAGGAGAAACGTATTCCTGTTCTGATTGCGGAGCTTGGAACCATGGGATTGGAAACAAATCTCTATGGAGCTTTGCTGGAGATGATCACGGCGAAGGTTTCTTAAAAATAAATGATATTATATAGGTCCGATAGTTAGATTTTGAATTTAACTATCGGACTTTTTTAAGATTTTATTAAGTGGATTGTATTTTTTTATGGCATGTTTTATACTTATTATCAACAAGATATGCTATGGAGGGATGACAGCATGAAGAAATTTAATAAGGGTTTTTGGAAAAAAGGATTATCCGTAGCTTTGGCGGCAATGTTAAGCATGTCGTTGCTGGCGTGCGGAAGTCAGGACACATCAGGGGAAAAGGTTTCTGATGAGAATGGTGTGAATACCGGTGAGACAGAATATGTATATGTGCCTGAATATCTGACTCTGGAGACAGAAGAGGATACTTATACAAACAGTGTTTTCCTGCAGAATGGCAGAATGTATTATTCTACTTACAGTTATAATCAAGAAACGGGTGAAACCACCAGCGCAATAAAGTGTCGTAATTTTGACAGTATAGAGACGGAAGAGACTCTGAACGTGGAATTTGAAGCTCCGGAAGGATATGAATCCAGCATGAGTAGTTTCTTCTTTGATACAGAGGGAAATATGTATACTACCTGGTATGTGTATCCTGTTTATGTAGATGGGGAAGAATATGATTATAATGATAATACTACCTATCTGACCAAGTACGACAGTGATATGAATCAGGTCTGGGCACAGGATCTTGGAGATATAATGACGGATGAGAATAACAGTTATATCCAGAAGGCAGTCATCAGTAAGGATGGTAAGATTTATGCGTCTTCTAATAGTGTGATTTATGTATTTACCGGTGAGGGTGCATATAGTAAAACCATTTCGTTAAATACAGACTGGATCAATGATATCATTGCTACAGAGGACGGCAAGGTACTTATCATGCAGTATGGTATGGAGGGCATGGAGCTGGCGGAAATCGATACCACAGCAGATATTCTCGGAACAACGACTTATGGCAATCTTCCTGATTATAACGGTAAGGTTAAGAGCAGCAGTGAAGGAAAGCTTTTGATCTCCGGCTCCAGCAAATTATATGAATATGATATGGCAACGCAGGAATCCACGGTGATTCTGAATTGGGTGGATTGTAATGTTAACGGTAATTATGCTTCGGATTTCTGTGTGATGGAAGATGGAAGAATTGCAGTATTCTGCGATGACTACAGCAATTCCCCGGAACTGGTGCTTCTGACCAAGACTCCTGCTTCTCAGGCGGTACAGAAGAAGATCATTACTCTGGCTACACTTTATGACGGAAATTCCACGCTGCAGAAAACAGTAGTAGCTTTTAATAAGCAGAGTACGGAATATCAGATTAAGATCAAACCATATATTGAAGATACAGTAGAATGGACAGAGAATACTTATTCTGATGCAGTGTCACGTTTGAATGCTGATATCGTAAGCAATGATTGTCCGGACATTATTGACTTATCCGATGTGAATATTAAGAATCTGGCAAGCAAAGGGGCCTTTGAGGATCTGACACCTTACCTGGAATCAAGTACGGTTGCCAACAAAGCAGATTTTGTACCCAGCGTACTGGAAGCATATAATTTCAATGGCGTGCAGGTAACGGTTCCTAAATATTTTAATATTGCTACGTTACTGGCAAAGACCTCTCTGGTGGGTGAAGAACCCGGATGGACTTTAGATGACGTGATTGCCCTGGCAGATGCCAATCCGGATGCCGGACTGATGCAATATGTTACGAAGGAAAGTGCGCTTCAGATCTGTATGCAGTTTGCCAGCGAGACCTTTATTAATTATGAAACCGGCGAATGTAATTTTGACAGTCCGGAATTTATACAGGTATTGGAATTTGCCAATCGCTTTGACGATGAATATAATTATTCAAATGAAGAGAGTTACCCGTCCAGGATTCGGTCCGGAAAGATATTGCTGTCAGACACTACTTTCGGAGACGTGCAGGAGTATCAGATGTATAATCTGATGTTTGAGGATGAGACCACCAGTATCGGTTATCCTACCTTTGACGGCAGCGCAGGTGTATTTTTAAACGGAAATGAAACTTATGCCATTTCTGTTAAGAGCGAATGCAAGGATGGTGCATGGAAGTTTTTAGAAAATGTTCTTTCAGACTATGATACAGATTACTATTGGCAGTTCCCGTCCAATACAGCGGAGCTGGATTCAGTTTTTGCTGAGGCCATGGAGCCGGAGTATCAGTACGATGAGAAAGGCAATATCATGTATGATGAGGCCGGTGAACCGCTGCAAAATCCTAAGACATCATGGGGATATGACGACTGGGATGTAGATATCTATGCTGCTACCCAGGAAGAGATCGATGAGATCAAGGGAATGATAGAGATTGCAAAGCCGTATTCCAACGGTGACCAGACCATTTATGACATGATCAGCGAGGAAGCAGCAGGGTTCTTCGAAGGACAGAAGAGTGCTGAGGATGTGGCGAAAGTCATTCAGAGCCGCGTTGAGATTTATGTAAGTGAGCAGAATTAAGGAAACTTACATTGAAGTAGCAGTCATATTTTACCAATATCCGGTATATTGTTAAATAACAATATACCGGAGTTTTTTATGGAAGAAAAGAAAGATAGGTTTATCAATACATGCGATTTCAGAGATGTCAATCCGATTATGGTCGCACTGCCGTATCCGCAGATTGAGGTGCAGGAGAAGAACCCGGGGTATGCCCAGATGCTCAGCCATGATTATGCCGGTGCAGTATCAGAAATGACCGCTATCACCCAGTATATCAGTAATGAGCACCGTTTGTCCTATGAAAATTGTTCTCAGGCGAAAACTATTTTAGGAATTGCCATTGCTGAGATGATTCATTTGCAGAAGCTGGGGGAGCTGATCTGTCTGCTGGGAGGGAATCTGGAGTTCGGCGTAAGACAAAGAGACGCCAGGATCCGCTTCTGGACACCCCAATATCTGGAATGTCCCCAGAATCTGCGGGAGATGCTGCAGGCAGATATAGAATCGGAACGGGCGGCTATTAATCAATACAGAGCCCACATCAAAGCCATAAGCGACAGCAGTGTGAATGCTGTGTTGGAAAGAATCATTCTGGATGAAGAATATCACATCATGATTCTCAAAGCTATGGGTTAATATTGCCTTTACAGGATGAAGGCTTTGCCTTGTACTGAAGGAGGCCGATGATCTGCCCGGAGAGGATGACGGTCAGAAGGGAATATCCGATACGCCGCAGTGGAATATAAGTTAAGGAAAGTGCAAGCACGGTAAGGTCGGAAATCAGATAAGCCCATTGGATATTCATGCGGGTTACCTTGGCAACACTCATGGCAAGGGCGTCGTCCCCGCTGGGAGCACCCCCCATTCTGACACAAAGCCCGGCACCGACTCCTACGAAAAGTGCACCGAGTAAGGCTGCCATAAGAGGCATTTCAGCCAGTTGCGGCCATAATGGATCAAACATCTCACAGATCTTGTACACTATGGAGAATCCACCGGATGCAATGAAGGAATAGGCGATAAATTCCTTTCCCAGCAGCCGCCAGCCTATCACATAACATATCAGATTAAGAAGAAATCCGGAGATGGCCGGGGAAATATGAAACCAATGCTGCAACAGCAACGTCATTCCAAGGATGCCGCCTTCTGTGACACCGGAGAGGAAATGGACATTATAGATACCAAATGCCAGTATGGCGCTGCCAAGCAGGTTGATGATGCAGGGCAGTGCCTTGATTTTAAGCCTGTTGATTTCGAAGCGTTCTAATTGGTTTGAGGACATTTTAACATTCCTTTCGATCATAATATCGTAATCCTACCACAAACTTTGATATAATGCCAGTATCAATATATAAAAAGAACCGGAATTGAAAAGAACCAAAGGCTCTCTTCTAATGGCGGGGATGAAATATCATCTGAATGTATCTTAATACAGGAAATAATCTGCCGAGAACATTTTAACGCGCTGCTACCAGATAGTTTCTCCAAAGGCATAAATCTATTTGCCTGAAAGACTTCACAAAAGTAATACCAGCGGATAGGATGTCTAAAAGCAAGAAACTATCTGCCGATATTTCCTTAAAAATTGTTTATGAACAGATAGATGAGTATACAACTAAGAAACTATCTGTCCGTAAACCCGTAAAAAGTTCAATTACGGCGTATAGAAGCATATGAAAATAGAAATCTATATGTCAGACTAGTCAGAATTAGTTAGTACTGGGCATATATATTAAAACAAAAAGGAAAACCTATCTGGTTACAGTTTACTCGTCAACTGTAGGCCGGAAAAGTGCATGCTCACATACGGCATTTCCGGCCATAAATGACGAAGAGAGCGCGGGTTTATGAGCAAAGGTAGCCGCGAAGCGGCAAAAAGCGCCGCAGGCTGCGACTAAAAGCATCTGCGATGCTTTGCGAATGGAGCGGAGTGAGCGTTAACCCTATCTGCAACTATGTTTTAAAAAGTAAGTTTGTAATATTGTAATCCCACCATAGACTCTGATATAATACCAGTAGCAATATACGAAAAGAAGCAGGGATGTAATGGAAAGGAGATACATATTATGAGTTTTGAGAAGGTACGGGAAAGTCTGGAAAAAAAGGGATTCAAGGTAAGCTGTTTTTCCGCGAAAGAAGAGGCAGCGGAGTATATCTGTAGCAATATCGAAGGAAAGAAAATCGGTTTTGGCGGCTCTGTGACTTTGGACGAGATGGGATTATATGAGAAATTGTCCCGGAAGAATGAGGTGATCTGGCATTGGAGAGTTCCGGAAGGAAAGACAGGTGCAGATGTGTTAAAAGAAGCCAGAGAATCAGATATCTATTTTTCTTCCGTAAACGGAATTGCAGAGACGGGGGAAATCGTCAATATTGATAACACAGGCAACAGAGTGGGAGCCACACTTTACGGACACAAGAAAGTATACCTGGTGGCAGGAAACAATAAGATTGCTCCTGATCTTGCAGGTGCCATTGACCGTTCCCGCAACATTGCAAGTCCGTTAAATGCGAAGAGACTTGGAAAGAAGACACCCTGTGCCGTAAAAGCTGATAAATGTTATGACTGTAAGAGTCCCGACCGAATCTGCCGGGGATTGTCTGTATTTTGGGAGGCTCCTACAGGTTCCGAATATGAAGTTATCTTGATTGATGAAAAACTGGGATATTAAGATAAATCAACTAAAATGATTAAATTTAATCATTCTAATTTCCTGAAAATTCTGTTAAGATAGCATCACGTAAAGCAGCGATGAAAAGGAGTAGTAGTTACCGGCACTTTTTCAGAAAGCCATCGGTTGATGTGAGATGGTAAAGTAAAGGTGATGAACTGGCCTTGGAGCTTCTGACTGAAGAGTACAGAGCAGATAGATATGGACGGAAGTTATAGCAGATGTTATATCGAAGGATTCTGTATTTGGTAGGTCATGACGGTTATCCCGCCGTTATCCGGGAGAGGCATGATAGTGCTGAGAGAGTGTGCGTTTGCATGAAATAGAGTGGTACCGCGGAGGATATTATCTTTCGTCTCTATGATCCGTTCCGGATTGTAGGGACGGAAGATTTTTTATTACAAACTTCGAGGAGGAAACGAAAATGAATGGATTTCAAAAGTATGAAAGAGCTTATTTTATGCCGCCGGTATGCACTTATGATTGGGTGAAGAAAGATTATATCGATAAGGCACCTGTATGGTGTTCCGTGGACTTACGTGATGGTAACCAGGCGTTGATCGAGCCTATGGGACTGGAAGAAAAGATCGCATTCTTTGAGATGCTGGTGAAGATTGGATTTAAGGAGATAGAAGTGGGATTCCCGGCGGCATCGGAGACAGAATATAATTTTGTCCGCGCTTTGATCGAGCGTGATATGATACCGGAGGATGTGACCATTCAGGTGTTGACCCAGGCAAGAGAACATATCATCCAGAAAACCTTTGATGCGATTCAGGGAGCACCGAGAGCCGTTGTTCATTTATATAATTCCACCTCTGTAGCCCAGCGGGAACAGGTTTTCAGGAAGAGCAAGGAAGAAATCAAACAGATTGCCATAGATGGTGCTAAATTGTTAAAACGACTGGCCGAGAAAACAGAGGGCAATATTGCTTTTGAATATAGTCCGGAAAGCTTCCCGGGAACTGAAGTGGATTATGCGGTGGAGGTATGCAATGCTGTTTTGGACGTGTGGCAGCCTACCGAAGATAATAAGGTAATCATCAATATTCCCACCACAGTAGAATGTGCCATGCCACATGTATTTGCAACACAGGTGGAGTATATTCATAAGAATTTAAAGTACAGGCCGGCAGTAGTTTTAAGCTTACACCCTCACAACGACAGGGGAAGCGGCGTCAGTGATGCAGAGCTTGGCGTGTTGGCAGGAGCAGACCGAATTGAGGGAACTTTGTTTGGGAACGGAGAGCGTACCGGAAACGTGGATATCGTAACCCTTGCCATGAACATGTATTCCCACGGCGTGGACCCGGAGCTTGATTTTTCAGATATGCCCATGCTTAGAAATACCTATGAAAAATTTACCGGAATGCACGTGCACGAGAGACAGCCGTATGCAGGAGATCTTGTATTTTCCGCTTTTTCCGGCTCCCATCAGGATGCCATTGCCAAGGGCATGAATTTCAGGGAAGAGAAGGATACGGATAAGTGGACGGTGCCTTATTTGCCCATTGACCCCAAGGATGTGGGAAGAACTTATGAGAAAGATGTCATCCGCATTAACAGCCAGTCCGGCAAAGGAGGCGTTTCCTATATTCTGAAGCAGAATTTCGGAATTACGGTTCCGGAGAAAATGCGGGAAGAACTGGGTTATCTTGTTAAACATGTTTCCGATGAAGAGCATAAGGAATTGTCACCGCAGTGGGTATACGAAATCTTTAAGGAAAATTACGTGAACTGGCATCCTTATTTTGCTATCAAAGAGTGCCACTTCAAGCAGATAGACGGTATCTGGGCAGAGGCGACGATTTCTCAAGAGGACCGTATCCGCAAAGTGACAGCCAACGGAAACGGACGATTGGATGCTGTTTGCAACATTATCAAGCAGTATTTTGATGTGAGCTTTGAACTGAGCCAGTATGAGGAGCATGCACTTTCCAGAGGTTCATCTTCCAAGGCAATGGCATACGTAGGAGTGACGTATGAAGGACAGATGTACTGGGGCGTAGGAACAGATGCAGATATCATCAAGGCTTCCATCAGTGCCCTCGTGAGTGCAGTCAATCATATGCTGGAAAGCCGGAAAGAAGAGAATGTGCAAGATGAGCGTTATATCTCCATGAAGAACTATATCCAGGCCAATTATCAGACAGTGACACTTGCTGATATGGCGGAGGAATTTCACTTGTCTGAGCCCTATATTTCCAAATATATCAAGGAAAAGTCGGGAAAGACCTTCGGGGAAATCGTGACCGGCGTAAAGATGAACAAGGCACGTTCACTCCTTCGTAACGGCAATCAGACAGTGGAGGCTGTGTCCCAGGCTGCAGGTTACCAGAACGTGGAGCACTTTACAAGACAGTTTAAGAAAATATATGGGATGACACCGGTGGAGTATCGGAATATGAAGGATTAATAAAACAGCCAAAGTCAGAAAGTATTTTGGATAATAGAAAGAAATTCCGCTGATTAGGAAAAACTGTTGACAATGTGAAATGTGAGAAGTAGTATGTAACCACACGAAAAAAGAAAGAAGAGATCATATGACATTACAACAGTTAAGATATGCGGTTACGATTGCTGATCACAAATCCATGAGTCAGGCGGCTGCTGAGTTATTTATCACACAGCCCAGCCTTTCGAATACAATAAAAGATCTGGAAAAGGAAATTCATACTGAAATTTTTGCCAGGTCCAACAGGGGGATTGTCATTACACCCGAGGGTGAAGAATTTTTGGGCTATGCACGTCAGATGCTGGCTCACTATCGTCTGATCGAAGAGCGCTATGTAGAAAATGAAGCGTTCAGAAAGAAATTCAGCGTATCCATGCAGCATTATACCTTTGCAGTTGAAGCATTTATGCAGCTGGTTAAGAAGTTTGGTATGGAAGAATACGAATTTGCGATTCACGAGACCAGGACGAGCGAAGTGATTGAGAATGTTCGACTTAACCGTAGTGAAATAGGAGTTCTATATAAAAATGAGTTCAATGAAAAATACCTTACCAAGATTTTGCGGGAAAATGAGTTGGAGTTTATCCCACTGTTTGACTGTGGTATCTATGTGTATCTGAGCAAAGGAAATCCGTTAGCTGCAAAGAAAGTAATTGATTTTGAGGATTTGCAGCAGTATCCTTGCCTTTGTTTTGAACAGGGAGATAATAATTCCTTTTACTTTGCTGAGGAAGTGTTGAGTACGTGTGAATACAAGAAAATTATTAAGGCAGATGACAGAGCAACGCTATTAAATCTGATGGTAGGGCTCAAAGGATATACGTTATGCTCCGGAATTATCTGCTCGGAGTTAAATGGTGAGGAATATGCGGCGGTACCGTTGAATACCGAAGAAACTATGACGATTGGTTATATTAAACATAAAAGGATGCCGCTTAGTATTTTAGGAGAAAAATACATTGAAGAATTGCAAAAATATGAGGAAAAGGTGCTTTAAGAAGTGCTGATATCGAAAAAGGCTTGCTATAGGTTCAAACTATAGCAAGCCATATTTTTTTAGAATTAACACATTTCCTTGAAAATGTGTATAATCATATCATACTAAACAGATGGGAATAATAAGAAAGGCAGAGGTGCATATGGCTTATAATTTAGAGACAAGATGTTTACATTTGGATAAAAGAGAAAGTACCTGTGAACCATGGGGAGCAATCAGTTTTCCGATTTATCAGTCAGCCACATTTGCGCATAGAGGTCTGGGAAAAAGTACCGGTTATGATTATAGTCGCCTGCAGAATCCAACCAGAGAGCAGGTGGAAAAGGTAGTTGCAAATCTGGAGGGAGGGATCGATGCAGTGGCGTTCTCCAGCGGAATGGCAGCAATCTCTGCAGTGATGGAATTGTTTCGACCGGGAGATCATCTGATTGTAGATGACGATTTATATGGTGGAAGTGTGAGATTGTTTTTGAATATCAGTAGAAAAAACGGGATTGAGATTACCAGAGTAAATCTGTGTGAGGAAGAACCGGAGTCATATATAACAGAGTATACCAGAGCGATTTTCCTGGAAACACCCACCAATCCGATGATGAATGTGATAGATATTGGCAGAATCGAAGAGGTGGCTAAAAGAAACAATCTATTGCTGATTGTTGACAATACTTTTTTGTCCCCGTATTTTCAGAATCCGCTTAAAAAGGGAGCTGATATCGTTGTACATAGCGGGACTAAATATCTGGGAGGACATAATGATACATTGGCCGGGTTTGCTGTATCGGCAAATCCCGAAATTGCCGAGAGAATCCGTTTTATTTTCAAGACCACAGGTGCAGGACTGGCTCCATTGGATAGCTGGCTGATTCTAAGAGGGATCAAGACACTGGCTGTCAGGATGGAAAGGGCTCAGGAAAATGCGGGGAAGTTAGCCTATTGGCTAAAGGAAAGGCCGGAAGTGGTTAGAGTCATCTATCCGGGGATGCCTGAACATCCTGGTCATTTAATCATGAAACAGCAGACAAGGGGATTTGGAGCGATGCTGACCTTTGAAGTCATTTCCAAAGAACTGGTGCAGCAGATATTGGAGAGAGTCAGGCTGATTCAATTTGCAGAAAGTCTGGGTGGTGTGGAAACTTTAATTACCTATCCGATTACCCAGACACACGCAGATGTGCCGGCGGACATTCTTGCTAAGAACGGTATTAATGACAGAGTCTTAAGACTTTCTGTGGGAATTGAGAGTATAGAAGATTTAACAGGCGATTTGGAACAGGCATTTTGCTCGAGAGAGAGCTGAGAGAGGATAAAAATGGGAGAGAAGAATCTTGACTTTGACACAGTTGTTGACAGAAGAAACACCTATAGTCTGAAATATGACTTCGCTGAAAAAAGAGGAAAACCAAAGGAGGTACTTCCCTTATGGGTAGCCGATATGGATTTTAAAGTTTCCTCTTATATCACAGAAGCGCTGGAGACTGTGAATATCCATGGAATTTATGGCTATAGTGAAGCAGGAGAGGACTATTTTGAAGCGTTGAGTGGTTGGATGAAGAGACACTATGACTGGGATATCCGAGAAGAATGGCTGATTAAGACACCCGGTGTAGTATTTGCTCTGGCAATGGCGGTCAAGGCATATACAGAAGAAGGGGATGGGGTATTAATCCAACAGCCGGTGTACTATCCTTTTTCTGAGGTGATAGAGGATAACAATAGAAAAATCGTGGTAAATGAGCTAAAACAGGGAAAAGACGGCAGATATCAGATTGATTTTGAGGATTTTGAGAGAAAAATTCAGGGAGAAAAGGTAAAATTGTTTTTCCTGTGTAATCCGCACAATCCGGTAGGCAGAGTATGGGGGCGGGAAGAACTTATAAGACTCGGGGACATTTGTCTGAAGCATAATGTAATCGTAGTGAGTGATGAAATTCATTCTGCGTTTGTTTTCAAAGGAAAACATACTGTTTTTACCGGAATCAGGGAAGATTACAAAGAAATAGGCATTGTATGTACCTCACCCGGTAAGACGTTCAATATAGCCGGACTCCAGGTTTCCAATATTTTTATTGCCAATGAGGATTTGCGCAAGAAATTTTGCAGACAGGTCAGTGCCGCGGGGTATAGTCAGATCAATCTCCCAGGCCTGACTGCCTGTGAAGCCGCATATCGGCATGGGGATGAATGGCTGACGGCGGTTCTTAAGTACATTCAGGAGAATGCAGATTATATGAAGAGCTTTTTACAGGAAAGGCTTCCAAAAGTTAAGATGACAGAAATGGAAGGGACTTATCTTGTATGGCTTGATTTCAGAGGCTATCATTTACGGGGAGGGGTGTTGGACCGATGTTTGCTTGAAAAAGCGGGCCTATGGCTGGACAGTGGTTCCATGTTCGGCAAATCTGGAGAAGGATTCCAGCGAATCAATATTGCCTGTCCCAGAAAGATTCTGAAAGAAGCACTTGACAGGCTGGTTATAGCTTTCGAAGAGGAGGCTTAAAGAAAATAAGAGGAGACAAATCTATTATGAAGAAAAAAATATTAAATATTACATTTATTTTAGCCGGTTTTGCTTTAGGAGTAAGCGGCTGTGGAAACGAGAAGAGACAGGAGTCGGGGATATTGTCAGCGGAAAGCAGTGAAAATGGGGTACGTGAGGTTGTGGCTGCGTATACGCAGGCGTATGCACCATATGACTATATAAATGAAAGCGGTGAAGCTGACGGATACGAGGTGGCAGTATTAAAAGCAATTGATGAACTGTTGCCGCAATATGAATTTACATTCGTGGGGACCACAGATGATGATCTTCTGATTGGGGTGGAATCGGGCAAATATCAGATGGGAACAAAAGGTATTTGGTGGACTGCGGCGAGAAGTGAAAGTTATTTGTTCCCGGAGCATTACATAGGTTCCAGTATCACAGGGCTTACCTTCAAGGCAGACTATGCTGATCAGATTAAGGATATGGAATCCTTTGCAGAGTTCAGCGGCCGTTTGGTTCCCCTGGCACCACAGAATGCCCAGTATACCATCGTTGAAAATTATAACAAAACACATTCGGATAAGCAGATTGAGTTGATAGCAGCAGAACAATTCGGCAATACAGAAGCTTATCAGTGGGTGCTGGAGGGCAGATATGATGCAAAGTTCGACATCAAGACATCCTATGAGACAAATGTAGTCAGTGAAGACGGTGAGTATCACGACTATGCAGACCAGCTTTCCTATGTGCCCTACAAAGCCATTCCTACCTGGCCGCTGTTTAATATTAAGGAGCAGGAGCTTGCAGATGCTTATGATGAGGCATGGGAGGTCTTAAATGAAAACGGTACATTAGAAGAGCTCCAGCAGGAGTATTTCGGATATAGTCTGTTTGAGTATATCCCGGAAGGATATCAGAAGGGTGACGAATTATAGTTTAAAAATAAAGCAAAATAAATTGGAGGAATAGATCATGAATAAGAGAGAATTGGTATTTAAAGCATTTGATAATCAAAAAGTGGAAAGAGTACCCGTTGGATTTTGGTTTCATTTTGCAGCAGACTCATTTTTTGACAGCAGTGATCAGACGATTCAGAGGAATATTGCAGGACATCAGAAATATGTGGATGAATTTCAGCCGGATTTCCTGAAGCTGATGAGTGATGGATTTTTCGGTTACCCCAATGAATCACTTAAGAATCTGAAAACAGCTGCAGAGCTTGATCAAGTGGAAACAGAGGATGCGGGAACCTGGATACAGGGACAGGTAGATCTGGTGAAAGAGCTTACCGGGCGATTTAGAGAGCAGTTGCCATCCTTTTACAATATATTTGCACCGGCTACTTATCTCAGTTTTCTGCTGAATCAGGGAGGAAACGGCATTACCGTGGAGCAACTGGCAGAAGATAATCCGGAAGGGTTATCCCGCGTGCTTCTGGCAATTGCGGAGGATATCGTTACGCTGGCAAGACGCGTCATTACAGAAGGTGGGGCGGACGGAATCTATCTGAGTGCCAGAAATATTGATGGGCTTAAGAAAGAAGATTATTTAAAATATATTGCTCCCAGTGAACTGTACGTATTAGCTGGGGCAAATGAAGCGAGTGAATATAATATTTTACATATATGCGGCTATGAAGGACATCGTAATGATTTATCAACGTATGTAGACTATCCGGCGAAAATTATCAATTGGGCGGTGACCGTGGAAGATGTCAGTTTGCAGGATGGAAAGAAGCTCTTTGGAGGCCGTGCTGTGATCGGCGGCTTTAATAATACTACAGATGGCATCCTCTATAAAGGAAATAAAGAGGAAATCAAAGCAGAAACTGAAAAAATCTTAACAGGAGTCGGGCTCATTGGGGTCATTCTCGGAGCAGACTGCACTATTCCCAGTGATACTCCGCTAGAGCATCTTTCCTGGGTACGTGAAACAGCGAAGGCGTTTGCTGCAAAGTGAGAATTGAAGGAGGCAACCAACCATGCGCCCATTTCATCCATTCTATATTCCGGAAGTACTGATTCAACTGTTGCCATATTTATGGGTTACGGCTGCAATGGTCATAGGAACCGTGTTCTTTGGCGGTGCTGCAGGCATTTTGCTTGCAGCTGCCAAAGTAAGGAGAGGACGAATACTCAAACTGTTGGCTGAAATCTATATATATCTTACAAGATGTATCCCGTCCATTATTATGCTATTTATTAAAAATTGAGAAAAGTAAAGTAATAGGTAAACTGATCAGAGGCTATGTATCGTTCGTCAGGGGAACACCGATAGTGCTGCAGATTCTTTTTCTGTATAGTTTATTGCCTACTATGGTGAATTATCTGGTAAAAGATGTTTGGGGACTTTCCTTTAACGTATTTTTGGTTGATCCGATTATCTATGCATATGTAGTATTTACCTTAAATACTACGGCGATATTGTCAGAAGTATTTCGTTCATCGCTTCTGACCGTAGGCCATGGGCAGATGGAAGCCGCATTGACTATAGGAATGACAAAACGCCAGGCATACTTTCGAATTATCATTCCCCAGGCCATTGTTTCGGCATTGCCTAATATCTGCAATACCTCTATCAGCCTGTTAAAGAGTACTTCCCTGGCTTTTATGATGTCGGTTCAGGATGTTACTGCTATTGCTAAAGTCAAAGCTGCTTATGGATATAACTATATTGAAGCTTATCTTGATATATGTTTCATTTATATCATTTTGTGCAGCGCGGTACAGCTGATATTTCAATTGATCGAACGGCATGTTTCTTCTTATAAAAAGGTATCTGCAGCATGAGGAGGATTTTAAAATGTTGGAAATAAAAGAGATTCATAAGGCCTTTGGCACTAATGAAGTGCTTAAGGGCGTATCTATAACGGTACAAAAAGGTGATGTGATCGTAATTCTTGGTCCCAGCGGCTCCGGAAAAACCACACTGCTCAGAAGTATTGATTTTCTGGAGAAGGCTGACAAAGGAGAAATGATTTTTGACGAGATACATGTGGAATTTCCACATGTATCTAAGAAGGCTATTTCACGGATTAGGAAAAAGACGGCATTTGTATTCCAGAATTATAATCTGTTCCATAATAAGACGGCACTTCAGAATGTGACAGAAGGGCTGATTGTTGCAAGAAAGGTACCGAAAGAGATAGCTGTAGAAATCGGCAAGAAAGCATTAGACAAAGTGGGGCTTTCTGATCGTTATGATTATTATCCAAGTCAGTTGTCCGGCGGACAGCAGCAGAGGGTAGGGATTGCCAGAGCCATTGCAGTCAATCCGGACATCATATTATTTGATGAGCCAACATCGGCACTGGACCCGGAACTGATCGGAGAGGTGCTGGGGGTTATGAAGGAACTGGCAAAAGAAGGAACTACGATGATCGTGGTAACCCATGAGATGCATTTTGCCCAGGATGTAGCAAACAGAGTTATTTTTATGGATGGAGGGAAGGTAGTAGAAGAGGGAAAGCCGGAGGAGATTTTTGTACGGCCTAAGGAAGAACGTACCAGACAGTTTTTACGTAGAATATTACCGGATTTTGATTATGTGATCTGAAAACAAATTCCAAAGAAGATTGACAATCCTGCTCCAACAAAGTAAACTGTTAGAGGAATTAAGAAAGTAGTTTCGATAGAACCGACAGGAGGATAATGGCAGCAGATGGAGCAGTCAGCATTGTTTTTCGACATAGATGGTACAATACTGAGCGGGATAACGGGGCAGATTCCTCAAAGCGCTTTGCAGGCTCTTAAGAAAGCAGGAGAGAATGGTCATCTCCTGTTCATCAATACAGGAAGAACCTGGTGCAACCTGCCGGAGGAAATAAAGAGTGCGCCTTTTGACGGGTATCTTTGTGGATGCGGCACATATCTTCTGTATCATGGTAAAGTACTTTTCGCCAAATATATAGAGTTGGAAAGAGGCCGCTGGATTCTCAAGAAAATGGAAGAATGCAGAATAGAGGGATTGTGCGAAGCTGCGGATGATATCTATGTTCCGGAGCATATTACAAGATTCCCGGAACTGGAACATCACAAAACGGCTTTTAAAAAACATAATCTGGGAGTGACTTGCTTTCTGGAAAAGAAAGATTTTATCTATGACAAGATTTTTGCATATACTGACGATATGAGCAGATCACAGGAGTTCTGGGATTATATTGCAGAAGACATGGAGGTCATAGACAGGGAAAAGGGCAGATATGAAATCGTTCCTAAGGGGTACAGCAAGGCAACAGCCTGTGATTTCATTCTGAAACGGTTTGGAATCCCTAAGGAGAGATGTTATGTGTTCGGTGACAGCAGCAATGACCTGCCCATGTTTGAATATGCGCCGCATGCCATTGCAATGGGAAAGCATTCTCCTGTATTGGAGCCTTATACGGAATTTTTGACAAGAACAGTGGAAGAGGATGGCATTGCTTATGCGCTGTCTCATTACGGCTTTGTGTAAAGAGGTGTTGTCTGCACGGTAAAGCATTTTATGCAGCTATGGAGGATTGTCAATGAAAATCACATTTGAAGAGATCAAAAGCAGTCAGGTGATCAAGACTTATATCCGCAAAGCGGATGAGTCTTTAATTGCGCTGGGATATACAGAACACAGTTTTGCCCATGTGACCAAGGTGGCGCAGGTGGCAAAGGATATTCTCCTGACGCTGGGGTACAGTGAGCGGGAGGCGGAGCTTGCACAGATTGCAGGGTATCTTCACGATATCGGCAATGTGGTCAACCGTATCGACCATGCACAGTCCGGTGCTGTCATGGCCTTTCGAATCTTAGACAATATGGGTGCAGACCCGGAGGATATAGCTACCATTATCACGGCCATCGGCAACCACGATGAATCCACGGCATTTCCTGTGAATCCTGTGGCTGCTGCACTGATTCTGGCGGATAAGACCGATGTAAGATATACCAGGGTGCGCAATCAGGATTTTGCCAGCTTTGATATTCATGACAGGGTCAACTACTCTGTGAAAGAGAGCGAAGTTGAGGTGGTGAAGGATTCCCACATTGAACTCAGACTGAAAATTGATACGGAAATGTGTGCTGTCATGGATTATTTTGAAATCTTTCTGAACCGCATGATTCTCTGCCGCAAAGCGGCAGAAAAGCTGGGACTGCAGTTCTGGCTTGTGATTAACGACCAGCGGCTGATCTGACGTTGCCCAGTCGTTTCCTGCTGAAAAAGAGGCAGGACAGATACAGGATGCTCAGCAAAATCTGGCTGGCCAGGATGCCCCAGAGATAGCCGGTGATGCCGAATCTGGGGATGGCATAGAAGACGAATGCCAGCCGAAGCAGCAGGCTGATGACATTCATCACGAAGATATGACCTGCCATGCCAAGCCCCTGCAGAATGCTGGACAGCGTAGTGTCCAGATAGAGAAATGGGCAGAGGAAGCTTAAGTTCAGGATAAAATGTCCTGCCAGTTCACTGTTAAATAATTTGCCGCCGATAAAACGACCGGTCAATAGAAATACACTCATGCAGGCAAAGCCCAGCAGAATACAAAATCTGACGGTCTGCAGGGTGTATTTTTTTACTTTTCCCATATCACCCAGAGCATAGGCTTCCGATATCATAGGAAGTAAAAGAACAGAGACCGAGTTGGTCAATGCATTGGGAAAGAAAATCAGGGGCATAGCCATACCGGTAAGAACACCGTATACGCTCAGCGCGGTTGCGGTATCATAGCCATAAAGGCGAAGCTTGGCGGGAATGGACACGGACTCCAGGCTCTGCAGCAGATTCAGGACAATACGGTTGGCGGTAAGGGGCAGGACCATACTCATCAGAGGACCATAGATTCCGGACTGTGCGGTATTTTTCATCGGACGGGTGAAAGAAGCAGTTTTGGAAGTACCCTGGGAATGGCCGTGACCGGCACGATAAAGTACCACGTACATGGAAAATAACGAAACCAGCATGGAACCGACCTCTCCCACCACAAGCCCGAGGACGGCAACGTTAATGGTAAGGTCTGCGCCTTTTGCCAGGGCATAGCAGGAAAGAAGATAAACACTGCCTACTCTGATACACTGCTCTATCAGCTGTGTGGCAGCAGGCACACCGGTTTTTTTGATGCCGTAAAAATAACCGTTGATACAGGAGTGGACAGCTGCTGCCGGGATGGAGAAGGAGAGGATACGCAGCATAGGTGCAGTACGTGTCTCAAGAAGCAGGCCGGATGCAATCCCTTCCGAAAAATAGTATACAATAAAGTTGCATAGGAGAGACAGCGGCAGGGAAATACTGAGCGCAGCAAACAGAGGCCGGAAAGTGTGTTTTTCCTGTCTGGCTGTTTTCTCTGCCACAAGCTTGGAAACGGCAGTCTGGTATCCGGCTGCCGTCAGCGAAAAGGACAATGACAGCACAGGGCTGATCAGCTGATAGATGCCCATTCCTTCTTCCCCGAATAATCGGGAGAGGTATATTCTATAAAAGAAGCCGATAAGTCGGCTGACCAGACCGGTCAAGGTCAGGATAATCGTTCCTGTGATCAATGGATGTTGCTTGATTTTCTGCATGCAGTTACCCTACCAGGAGTGCTTTGGATAAATATATTCAAAAGAGGATGTTGACAGAACAGGAGTCTGGTGATATAGTGAAATTGTCAATTCTTAGTAAAAAGGTAGGAATTAAAAAGGAGGCTTTTATGATATATTTAGATAATGCGGCAACCACGAAGACTGCGCCTGAAGTCGTGGATGCCATGATCCCATATTTTACGGAACAGTATGGAAACCCCAGTTCTATCTATGGGCTCGGTTCTGCAAGTAAGAAAGCCATCACCGATGCCAGGAAGACCATTGCGGACAAGCTGGGAGCCGGACAGGAAGAGATTTATTTTACGGCCGGAGGCTCTGAGGCTGATAACTGGGCACTGAAAGCTGCGGCAGAAGCCTATGCTTCGAAAGGAAATCATATTATCACCACGAAAATCGAGCATCATGCAATCCTGCATACCTGCCAGTATCTGGAGAAAAGAGGATTTGAAATCACTTATCTGGATGTGGATGCCGATGGGCTGGTACATCCTGAGACTCTGGAGGCTGCCATCAGACCTGATACGATTCTGGTCAGCATCATGTTTGCCAATAACGAGATCGGAACCATAGAACCCATAAAGGAATTAGCGGAGATTACCAAAGCCCACGGAGCACTGTTTCATACAGATGCGGTTCAGGCGTTCGGCCAGGTGCCTATTGATGTCAATGAACTGAAAATTGATATGCTCAGTGCCAGCGGCCATAAGCTGAACGGACCGAAAGGAATCGGTTTTTTATATATCCGGACAGGCGTCAAGATTCGCTCTTTTGTCCACGGAGGCGCCCAGGAGAGAAGCAGAAGGGCCGGTACGGAAAATGTACCCGGTATCGTAGGGCTGGGAACTGCTGTGGAACGTGCTTTTCGAATCATGGAAGAGAAAACGGCCAGGGAAATCGAACTCAGGGATTATCTGATAAACAGAATTGAAAGCGAAATCCCTTATTGTAAGCTGAACGGACACAGGACCAAAAGGCTTCCCAACAATGTGAATATCAGCTTTCAGTTCGTGGAAGGAGAGTCTGTGCTCATCATGCTGGACATGAAAGGAATCTGTGCTTCCAGCGGCTCTGCATGTACCTCCGGTTCCCTGGATCCGTCCCATGTGCTGCTTGCTATCGGCATGAAGCATGAAGAGGCACATGGCTCCTTGAGGATGACTCTTTCGGAGGAAAATACGAAAGAAGAACTGGATTATGTAGTAGACAGTCTGAAGACGATTATCGAGAGACTGCGGAGCATGTCTCCTCTGTATGAAGATTTTTTAAAGAAAAAATAAGGAAAGGATGAAGATATGTATAGTGAAAAGGTAATGGATCATTTTCAGAATCCCCGTAATGTGGGCGAGATAGATAATGCCAGCGGTGTGGGAACGGTAGGAAATGCCAAGTGCGGCGATATCATGAGGATTTTTTTGGACATTGATGAAAATCAGATCATTCGGGACGTGAAGTTTAAGACCTTTGGCTGTGGTGCTGCCGTTGCTACCAGTTCCATGGCAACGGAGCTTGTAAAGGGTAAGACTGTGAAAGAAGCTATGCAGGTGACCAATAAAGCGGTAATGGAGGCATTGGATGGACTTCCGCCTGTGAAGGTGCACTGCTCTTTGCTTGCAGAAGAAGCAATCCATGCGGCGCTCTGGGATTATGCCCAGAAGAACGGTATTACCATTGAAGGACTGTCTCAGCCCAAATCTGATATACATGACGGAGAAGAAGAGGAAGAGTACTAAAGATATGAAAAAAAAGGTTGTAGTCGGCATGTCCGGAGGAGTAGATTCCTCTGTGGCAGCCTATCTGTTAAAAGAACAGGGGTATGAGGTGATCGGTGTGACCATGCAGATCTGGCAGAAGGAGCCGGACGAAACGGTCAGTGAAAACGGCGGCTGCTGCGGGTTAAGCGCGGTGGAGGATGCGGCACGGGTGGCCCAGATGCTTGAAATTCCTCATTATGTTATGAATTTCCGTGATGAATTTGAGCAGAAGGTGATTCAGTATTTTATGAAGGAATATCTGGCCGGACGCACGCCGAATCCGTGCATTGCCTGCAACCGTTATGTAAAGTGGGAATCTCTGCTTCAGAGGAGTCTCCAGATCGGGGCAGACTATATTGCGACGGGTCATTATGCAAGGATTGCAAGGCTGGAAAACGGAAGATACGCCATCTGTCGGTCAGCAACTGCCGCCAAGGATCAGACATATGCACTGTACAATCTGACACAGAAACAGCTTTCCCATACACTGATGCCTGTAGGTGATTACGAGAAGGGCGAGATTCGGGAAATTGCACAGAAAATCGGACTGAATGTGGCGCACAAGCCTGACAGCATGGAAATCTGTTTTGTACCGGATCAGGATTATGCGAAATTCATAGAGGAAAACAGCGGCTGCAGGATTCCGGAGGGGAATTTTGTGACAGCGGACGGAACAGTGATTGGCCGGCATAAGGGAATTACCCATTATACGGTAGGGCAGCGCAAGGGATTGAATCTTTCCATGGGACACCCTGTATTTGTCACGGAAATCCGCCCGGAAACAAATGAAGTCGTGATCGGAGACGCAGGTGATGTGTTTACGGACAGGCTGGTATGCAGCAATCTGAATTTTATGAGCATGGAAGATATTACAGAGGATACGCCGGTGGTTGCGAAAATCCGTTATAATCATCCGGGCCAGAAGGCAATCGTGCGCCGGATTTCCGAAGATCAGACAGAAGTTCTTTTTGAAGAAC
>JBGVLR010000260.1:0-1566 GCA_045124375.1 Acetatifactor sp. | reverse complement strand
CGAATAGATGATTTTAGAGTATAGCTTTAAAAGCATCCTCTTTTTCTGTTTTATAAAGGCTATTTTCCCTCTGATCAACTATGATGATGAACCTTCCGTGCCTAAAGGGATCTTGTCCCAACTTCCTTCGTCCCATCTATTGTAAGCGATGAATAAGACACCGTATAGAATTATCCATCGCCTTATGTCTTTTTGATTGCATGCTAAACCGGCAACTGTGGATGCTTCTCCACGGTCACAGTCTCTACATCTATTAACCTGGTACAGTGTTCTTTTATAAAATCACTCCACGGTAAAAGATGTTCCATGCCTGCGGACTTATCCTTACAGCCCGGCATGTACAGCAATAACGTGTAGATATATTGGAACACATTCAGGTTGTTTGCTTTTGCTGTCTCTACGAGACTATAGATGATGGCACTTGCATTGGCGCCATCAACAGATGTATGGAAAAGAGAATTCTTTCTTCCGATAGCGTAGCTTTTTGCGCAGCGCTCCGCTGCATTATTAGAAAGTTCGCAGCGGCCATCTTGTAAGTATGCCTGTAAACTATCCTTATGATTTTTGGCATAGTTCACCGCTTTTTCCAGCTTACTTCCTTTGGTTGGATTTAATCCGGAAAGCCAGGTCAGGAATGCATCCCAGACAGGAGTTTCCTGTTCTAATCTGTTTGCCTTTCGCTCATCAGGTGCCAGATCCTTAAAGGTTCGTTCCAGATAAAATAGTTTGTTACAGTATGCAACACCTATTTCTGCAGGAATGTATTTATCTAGATCTGTTTCCGGGATTACCGGCTCTTTTAGAGCCTCCGATGAGTTGATATCCAGAAGTTTTATGCTTTTCTTCCTTTCTGCCGGAAGTGCTTCATAAAACTTTCTTCTACAGTGAGCCATGCAGCAGATAAGAAGGACATCTTCCACCTTGTTATAGCCCTGATAGCAGTCACACTGGAGAAGTCCGTGGAACCCTTCCAGGAAATTTTTTGGATAATTCCCGCTTCTTCCCGGCTGATACTCGTACATCACGATTCCGGGCAGACCGTCAGATCCTGATCTGTAAATCCACATATAGGAAGTAGATTGTGCGGTTTTACCGTCTTCACGCAACACCTGACATATCGTTTCATCTGCATGGATGATATCACGATGGATCAACTCATTGTGAAGCAGTTCATAAACAGGGTACAGATAGTCTCTGCTGGCGATAATGCACCAGTTTGCCAGGGTTTCCCTCAGGATTTTTGCCCCTAACTGATCAAAGAGCGATTCCTGTCTGTAGTATGGAAGTCCCATGAAACATTTATGGAACATGGTATATGCAACGGAAGATGCAGATGCCGGACTATGCGGAATCAGTGCAGAAGGAACCGTTGCCTTTTTGAAGGAACCGTCCTTATCTTTTTTGCATTCCGGGCAGATTAACACTTCCTGCATGTAACGGATCCTTTCCACCTTGGCAGGTGTGATGCGGAGTTCCTCTCTTACAAATGCAGGTGCATTAAGAGAGATCATCTCGGCATTACACCAGTCGCATCTGCGGTCTTCCACAGGTACTGTGTATAAGACT
>JBGVLR010000259.1:0-2656 GCA_045124375.1 Acetatifactor sp. | reverse complement strand
GACAAGCGGCGTGTGGTGGATTTGATGATCACCACCATAGCCGCCACAAGCGACAGCTTGAACATCACATGGAAAATCTGACTGGCGGCACCCCTCCCGTCAGATACCTACCCTGTGTAGTCCCTTGTAAACTGTACTTTGCGTAAATGCAAATAGCAGTTGGTGGATTTTGCTTTGCCTGTGTTTATAATTAGTTGTGTAAAGGAGGTAAACTGTATGAGCTTTGCAGAGAATCTGAAACAACTAAGAAAAGAGAAACAATTATCGCAGGAGGAGTTAGCGGAGATCCTTGATGTGAGTCGTCAAGCTGTCTCAAAATGGGAACAAGGAATTGGATACCCGGAAGTGGAAAAGCTGCTGTTACTTTCAAGAAAATTGAATGTTTCCCTGGATAGCTTAATGGAAACGGGGATTACACAAGAGTCCAGCACCCAAAAGCAGAACGTAACAGGAACAATCACGATAACATCACCGATTGAACGCGTAATTGCTACTTGTCATAAGGTTGAGTCTTCTCAAAAAATGTCTGGTGGAAAATCATCGCCGCAGTATGCGCTTTTCGGCAAAAGTGAAGGAAGCGGATTTTTCGGTGAAGAGCCAACCACATTTTTAGGCTGGTATGCGAACGAAAAGGATATTTCGAAAGAAATCATGGAAATTCACGATGCAATCGTTAAAGGGATTGCCACATATACTTTGAAGTACAGTGTTCGGACGAAAAAAGGTTGCTTGGAATAAAAATAGAAGCAGAATAACGAACAGTCAAATTCCAATATATCGAACAGCCATATATCCATTCCCTGACTCCGTAACATTACAGAACCCCTCCCATTGGTTTGGGAGGGGTTGATTGCTTATTACTTCAGAAAGCCTGCTCAGTTTAGTTGGCAGGTCTTTTCATATTCCGTCCAGTAACGAAGCCGTTTCTCGTAATACATTACGCGCCGCTCCACGGCATCTCTACAGTTGTCCAATCCCTGTTCCAGGACAATGGCAGTCAGCTCATACATGGGATACCCCAGTGCGTGTCCGGCCGTATGGACCACACTGCAGGCCTGTCCCACTGCATGACACCGGGCGATGTCGGCAAAGTCGATCAGTTCCTTTGCCATGGCGTGACAGTTCAGGATTGCCCGCTTGGCAAAGGGCATTTTGATCTCACCGGCAGCCCATGCCCTTGATGCGGCGATTGCTTCCCTAGGTCGGAGGTCTTCCGGGTATCTTTCTGCCAATAGAAGAACAGTTTCTTCGGCCAGTTCCAACGCCCAGAGGATCAGCGCACGTCGATTTGCCTGGTCTATCAGATGTCGCAGGTTGTCAACCAGCAAGCTGTCTTTGGAGAAAAGAATCTGATTATGTCGCTTTGCCTTTGCGCTTACTTCTGCAAGCCACATGCTTCATGCCTCCAATGCCAACGGCTGTTATGGGATATTATCCTCAATAAAAGGTCTGAGGACAATGTCGTGGACGCAGCCATCTTCGACTTCAATGCAGTTTTTAATCATCTTTGCCACAGTTTCCGGTCTTAAGTAGTTGGGGTTTGACTTTGCTCTGAAATTCGTATCCACACCACCGGGATACACATTGCAGACGCCGATATTATCTATCTTGGCTTCTTTGGTAAGGATCTTGCTGATGCCTTCCATTGCATCCTTGGTGGCGCTGTAGCTTCCGGTCATAGGATTGTTAAAGAGACAGCAGCTGCTGAGGATGTTGACAAACAGACCGCTTTTTCTTTCTGCCATCAGGGGATAAACTTCCTGGATCATTCCTAAGGAACTCACACAGTTCAATTCAAACATATACCGAAGATCATCCAGGTTAATATCTGTGATCTTATCTTTCTTCGTGTTGGCTCCGGCATTGTTAACCAATACATCTACAGTGCCGAATTTCTGCTTCACGTGTTCACAGAAGCTATGACGCTTTTCTCCATCTGTAATATCGAAGCACTCTGTATAAAAATGGCAATCGCCCAATTCCCGGATCAGCTGCGTCATCTTGTCTTCGCTTCTGCCGCAAAGGGCAAGGTTATACTCCCTGGATAAAAGAATCGCCAATGCTTTGCCGATTCCATCTGTTGCACCGGTGATGATCACTGTTTTCTTCATATATGGATACACCTTACTTTCTCAAGATTTTTTCCATTGCCTTACCCTTGGCAAGTTCATCCACCAGCTTGTCCAGATACCTAATTTCCTGCATCAGGGGATCTTCAATCAGCTCCACCTTAATACCGCAGATGCTGCCTTTGATCAGCTTGCGGTTTGGGTTCAGCGCAGGTGCCTTGCGGAAGAAATCACCGTAGGTGGTATCACTATTCAGCAATGCTTCAATCTGCTCGTGGGTGTAACCTGTGAGCCAGGTAGTTACTTCCAGAACATCCTCCCTGGTTCTGCCCTTGCGCTCTGCCTTGGCGATGAGCATGGGGTAGACCTTCGCGAAGGACATTGCGAATACCTTTTCGTTATCCATGGATGGCCTCTCTTTCTTTTACAGCTTTACAACTTTTGTAGCGACATTGTCACAAAATGCTTTGTCATGTTCCACGAACAGGATGGTTGGCTGATATTCCAGTAACAGCTCCTCGATTTGCATCCGTGAAATCACATCGATATAGTTCATCGGTTCATCCCAGATGTGCAGATGCATGGGC
>JBGVLR010000258.1:0-28308 GCA_045124375.1 Acetatifactor sp. | reverse complement strand
CGCCCCAGGCGAGGGCGAGACCCCGCTGGTTTCTCGCAGCTCTGCCCGTCACTATCGGCACTATCGGCAAACAAATAAAAGAACATCTGCCGAGCTGGCTCGAGCAGATGCTCTTTTATCCATTTGACGAGCGAAGCGACTGCGAGAAACCGCAGGTTTCTCGCAGCTCTGCCCGTCACTATCGGCACTATCGGCAAACAAATAAAAGAACATCGCTGAGCTGGCTCGAGCAGATGCTCTTTTATCCATTTGACGAGCGAATGCGACTGCGAGAACCTGTGCCGCAATTTTGAATTTTGCAAATGAAACGATAAACAGCTGCCTCTGAGCAGACCAGGCAGCACGATGATATATATTATAACCCCTGCGCAAGCAGGCAGAAAATTGAACGAGGTAATTTTTGATGGAACAATACGCAATCAAAGGCGGAAATCCATTAGTGGGAGAAGTTGAAATAGGGGGTGCAAAGAATGCTGCACTTCCTATTCTTGCTGCTTCCGTTATGACGGATGAAACCGTATATATAGATAATATTCCCGATGTAAGAGACACAAAGGTCCTGACGAAAGCCATGCAGAACATAGGTGTTATGGTAAAGCATGATGGTCGTCATCGTGTGGTAATTAATGCATCCCAGATTCATGATCTGGTAGTCGAAGATGAGTATATCAAGAAAATCAGAGCGTCCTATTATCTTCTGGGTGCACTTTTAGGAAAATATAAGAGAGCAGAAGTAGCACTCCCCGGTGGATGCGATATCGGATGCAGGGCAATTGATCAGCATATCAAAGGATTTAAGGCTCTGGGCGCAGAAGTGTGGATTGAGCATGGCTTGATCAAAACAAGGGCAGAGCGACTTGTGGGCTGTAATATTTACATGGACGTAGTAAGTGTAGGCGCTACCATCAATGTCATGATGGCAGCTTCCATGGCAGAAGGTCAGACTACTATCGAAAATGCAGCTAAGGAACCTCATGTAGTAGATCTGGCGAATTTCCTGAACAGCATGGGTGCCAATATCAAGGGTGCCGGTACGGATGTCATCCGTATCAAAGGTGTGAAGAAGTTCCATGGTACGGAATATACGATTATTCCGGATCAGATTGAAGCAGGTACGTTTATGTTTGCTGCTGCGGTAACAAAGGGTGATGTAACGGTCAAGAATGTTATCCCCAAGCATCTGGAGTCCATAAGCTCCAAGCTTCTGGAAATCGGCTGTGAGATTGAGGAGGCAGATGACGCTTTGCGCGTGGTATCTTCCAAACCGTTGAATCATACCCATGTGAAGACACTGCCGTATCCCGGTTTCCCGACAGATATGCAGCCTCAGATTACGGTAGCTTTGGCGTTGGCCGGAGGAACCAGCATTGTAACAGAGAGTATTTTTGAAAATCGTTTTAAATATGTAGACGAGCTGACCAGGATGGGTGCCAATATCAAGGTGGAAGGAAACACAGCCATCATCAATGGTGTTCCTAAATATACAGGAGCAAGTGTCTCATCACCGGATCTTCGTGCAGGAGCAGCACTTGTGTTGGCAGGTCTGGCTGCGGAAGGTATCACTGTAGTGGATGATATCCATTACATCGAAAGAGGATACGAGGACTTTCATCTGAAACTGCAGTCTTTGGGTGCACAGATTGAGATTGTGAATTCTGAAAGAGAGCTGCAGAAGTTTAAATTAAAGACAGGCTGATGATTTGGATTCCTGCATGGTCGACAGAACACAGGTAAACGTCTGTGATTTTTAAAATTCACTGTTGACAATATATTCTTTTCAGTGTATGTTATATACAGATATTCAACTTCATATTGTATTTGCGTAAGCAATGATTTCTCTTATTCAGAGTGGTGGAGGTACATAGGACCGGTGAAGCCACGGCAACCCCTTTTAAGGAAGGTGCCTACCTGAGCGAGCAACAGATCGAACAATAAGAGGATTTGATTATCGTTAGATTCAGGTCCGCTTTTGTGAGCGGACTTTTTTATTAACTTTTCAAAGGAGGAAAAACATGGAAAAACGTTTATTCACATCTGAATCCGTAACTGAAGGCCATCCTGATAAAATCTGTGATGCCGTATCCGATGCCGTATTAGATGCCCTGATGGAACAGGATCCGTTCAGCCGCGTGGCCTGCGAGACCTGCACCAATACAGGATTTGTTCTGGTAATGGGTGAGATTACCACCAAGGCTAATATTGATATTCCTGCTATCGTTCGTAAGACTGTAACAGAGATTGGATATGATGATTCCAGGAAAGGCTTTGACGGCAACACTTGTGCCGTTATGGTATCTCTGGACAAGCAGTCTGCCGATATCGCTATGGGTGTAGATAAAGCACTGGAAGCGAAAGAGAATCAGATGACAGATGAGCAGCTGGAAGCAATCGGCGCAGGAGACCAGGGTATGATGTTCGGTTATGCTACAAATGAGACCGAAGAGCTGATGCCTTATCCCATTTCCCTGGCACACAAGCTGACCAGACAGCTGACCAAGGTACGTAAAGACGGTACCCTGAATTATTTAAGACCCGATGGCAAGAGCCAGGTATCTGTAGAATATGATGAGAACGGTAAGCCTTTCCGTCTGGAAGCGGTTGTACTGTCCACACAGCATGACGAAGAGGTATCTCAGGAGCAGATTCACAAGGATATCAAAAAATTTGTCTTCGAGCCTGTTCTGCCTGCAGAGATGATTGATGAAAATACCAAGTTCTTCATCAACCCCACCGGACGTTTCGTAATCGGCGGACCTAACGGTGACAGCGGTCTGACCGGTCGTAAGATCATCGTAGATACCTACGGCGGATATGCCCGTCACGGCGGCGGAGCTTTCTCCGGTAAGGACTGCACCAAGGTAGACAGAAGCGCAGCTTATGCAGCAAGATATGTTGCCAAGAACATCGTGGCAGCAGGACTGGCTGAGAAGTGCGAAATTCAGCTCTCTTATGCAATCGGTGTTGCACAGCCTACTTCCGTTATGGTAGATACCTTCGGAACCGGTAAGCTTTCCGATGAGAAGCTGGTAGAAATCGTTCGTGAGAACTTTGACCTGCGCCCGGCAGGAATCATCAAGATGCTGGATCTGCGCCGTCCTATTTATCGTCAGACTGCTGCTTACGGTCACTTCGGACGTACAGAGCTGAATCTGCCCTGGGAGCAGATAGATAAGGTTGAAATTCTGAAGAAGTATTTATAAGATAAAAAATATGGGGAAAAATAAAATGAAACTGATATTTCTCGGAACCGGAGCAGCAGGCTCAATGAATACACCGGAAAGTGAAATGCAGGAGGGGAAACGCCGCTGCACATCCTTGCTGATCGATGATAATGTGGTGGTGGATGTGGCACTTCAGTCCTTTGACTATGCCACAAAATTGGGGGCTAAAACAAATAGGATTACCGATATTTTCCTGTCCCATACACATGAGGATCACTATAAAAAGGAAGCGCTTCTGGCCTATGCGGCAGCAGCAGACACAAAGATCAATTTCTGGTGTCACAAAGGTGCGGTGCCGCAGCTTCAGCTTACAGAAGAAGAGGCTGAGCTCATTCATGTTTGCCCCGTTGAAATCATGGAGAAATGGGAGACCGCAGGAATGACAGTGACAGCCTTACCGGCAAATCATCTTGTGGAGGCCAATTATGAAGAACAACCGCTGCATTTTATTTTTGAAAAGGATGGAAAGACCCTTTTCTACGGCTGTGATGGCGGCTGGTTCCAGGCAAGGACCTGGGAATACATGCGAAAAAATGCAGTGTTTGATGCCATGATCCTGGAAGCAACGGTAGGCGAGTGCCCCGGTAATTTCCGGATAGGAACCCATAACACCTTCCCCATGCTTCGGCTTTTGCTGGCAGCCCTTGCAGAAAACAATATGCTGAAAGAAAATGTTACCTTGATCAGCAGCCACATGAGTAAACTTGGCTATGATGGCAATGCGGATAGAGTGCGTGAAGAAATGGGTATCATTGTAGCCTATGATGGAATGACAATTGAAATTTAGAGAAAATATTGTTCAGATATCAGATTAGAAAAACAGTGGAGCGTTCCTATATGACGATCCACTGTTTTTTATACAACCCCATTTTTTTCTGAAATGGTACTTGACAACGGATACACTTAAAGGTACACTTTAGAAAGCGAATACATCGCTTAATTTATTTTTACAAATTTGGAGCGATCCAAAAAAACAAAAGAGGTGTACATATATATGGCAACAATCGAAGACGTAGCAAAACGCGCCGGCGTATCACGCAGTACGGTTTCCCTTGTTTTGAACAAGAGTCCGCTGGTAAAAGAGTCTACGCGCCTGATGGTGGAAGAAGTGATCGTACAGATGAATTATGTGCCGAACAACAATGCCCGTGGCCTGAGCGGAAGAGTTACCAATAATCTGGGTGTTATTTTTATGCAGGACTATCTGCCTGATACGACACAGATATCCTATGATAACGATCAGCATATAGGTCTTTGTTCTTTCAATATCAGTAATGGTATTATGGCCGGCCTTGCCGGTACAGATTACGGTGTGATCACGGAGAGATTCTGCTCCGTTGCAGCTCCCGATCAGCTGCCCAGAGTAATCCGTGAGAAACGCGTTGACGGAGTTTTCATTGTAGGGCAGCCTTACTCGGAACAATTTATTGATCATGTGAGGAAAACCGGCTTACCCTTTGTTGTAGTAGGTGTAGGCAGTTACGAGGAGGATGTGGACTCTGTTTATGCAGATCCGGAAGAAGGAACTGCATTGGCAGTGAAAGAATTGCTGGAGACAGGCCATAGAAGGATTTGTCTCCTGAACTGTTCCCCGGAGCTTCGTTCTCACGCTGCAAGGCAGAGAGGGTATCGCAGGACATTGGAGGCTTTCGGTCTGAAATACGAGGAAGCGTGGAACATTAAGGTGGGCAGCAATAATGGTGTCAGTGCCTATGAAGCCTTTCAGGCATTTTGGGAGGCAGGACACCGTCCGGATGCGATTGTGACAGCCAATGGGCAGGGAGCATCAGGGGCTATGGCGTATCTGTATCAAAAAGGTATACGCATTCCGGAGGATATTTCCATTATTGCATATGAGGATTCTTCTATCTGTGGCTATGCCACGCCCGCACTCACCGGTGTGAACATCAGAAAAGAGGAGCTGGGATTTGGAGCCGCACAATGCCTGATCGCACGGCTCAAGAATCCGAAGAAAGAAGTGGAATTAAAGACGCTCAGTCCGTACCTGGTACGAAGAAACAGCGTCAGAAAGAGAGAGGAGAAAACAGATGGAATTTGATTTGGGTGAGATCAGAGAAGGATTACAGGCGGATGTGATCGTTGTCGGTGCGGGACCGGCAGGCATGTGTGCCGCAATTGCTGCCGCCAGAGAAGGTGTCAGTGTCATCCTTGTGGAACAGGGCGGTTTTTGCGGTGGCATGGCTACCCGTGGTCTGGTGGGCCCCTTTATGACTTGTTATGACAGTAATGGTGAGAACATGATCATTAAGGGCCTATTTGAAGAAATCGTAAATCGCATGGCAGAAAAAGGGGCAGCGATTCATCCCTCCCAGGTTCATGCGGGAACAGCTTTTACTTCCTGGATCATAGTCGGCCACGAGCATGTGACACCTTTTGAACCGGAAGGGCTGAAGCTTGTAATGGATGAAATGTTAACGGAGGCCGGTGTGAAGATTTTGTATCATACAGATTTCCTTCGTCCGATTCTCGATGACCAAACCATAACAGGTGTATTGGTAAGCTCAAAACGTGGTCTGGAAGTATTGAAGGGAAAAGTAGTGATCGACTGTACCGGTGACGGTGACGTGGCCGCACGCTGCAATGTCCCTTTTGAATATGGAAATGAAGAGTGTAAGCTGGTGCAGCCTGCCACCATGTTTTTCCAGATCAGTAATGTGGATTCAGAAGCTGTAGAGGCAGATATTCAGGCCAACATCAATAATTTTTACAGAAAAGACGGAGTCAACTACCGTTCCCTGCACTGGAGAGTGTCAGAGGCAAGAGCAAATGGTGACTGGGACTTAAAGCGGGTCAGCATCGGACTGTTCCGTATGCCGAAGCCCGATGAATGGTGCATCAACACCTCAAGAATCATGGGGGTCAACTCCACAGATAATGAAAGCCTGACAGATGCAGAGATAGAAGGACGCAGACAGGCAGATACGATTTTGAAGTTTTTCCGCAAATATGTGCCTGGCTGTCAGGATGCTCGACTAAAAGCAACGGCTTCTTACATCGGAATCAGGGAAAGTCGTCATATTCAGGGAGATTATCGTCTGACCGGAGAAGATCTGATCCGGGCAAAGGTGCCACAAGACAGCATTCTGTTGGCGGCAAATTCTGTAGATGTGCATGGAAGATTCGGCCCTACCAGTAACGAATATGTTCCGATTCAGGGTGACTATTACGGGGTACCTTACCGCAGTTTACTTCCTAAGGGTGTGGAGCAATTGCTGATAGCAGGCCGCTGTGTCAGTGCAGATTCGACAGCCGCCGGGGCAATCAGAGTCATGCCTCCCTGTATGGGCATGGGTCAGGCAGCAGGAACGGCAGCAGCTTTAGCAGTAAAGGAAGGTTGTAACGCCAGACAGGTAAATGTAGCACAACTGCAAGCTGTTTTAAAGGAAAATCATGTTTATTTATAAGCACCAGTAAGATTAGGATGATCCGCAAGGCATCCATTGTTTTTTAAACTGGATTTGGAACGCTCCAATCCAAAGAAATCAGCGACATATCATGAAAAAATAGCGGGAAAAATAATTACTTATGGAGGGAAGATGATGATGGAAGATTTGATGAATGGTGCGAGAGGGAATGGGGAATTCCCGGATGGAAGCCAAAGTACCATATATATGAAATTTCAAAAAGAACTGCCGTCTGCCCAGGGAATGAGCATTCGGAACGATCGTGCGTTTATACTTTATGATACCGGCTGCTGCTGCGTGTATGATTTAAAGAGCCGTAATCCGGGGCCTCTTGCATCCTTTCAGTTGGGTTCCTATAATCCGGGGATTCCTACTATGGATTATAAAAACCACGCAAATTCCTGTATGTTCAGCAATATTCATGTGAATGATAATCCCATTCCTCTTTTATATGTAACTATCGGGAGCGGTATTGGAAAAGATGAGGATGGATTCTATTATCGCTGTGCCGTTGAAAATATTATCTGTGAAGTTATGCCGGACGGAAAGGAAGTATATCGATCTGAGGTCCTTCAGGTCATCTCCTACAAACCGGATGGAATCGAGGAAGTACCATTTGAAGCTCCCTGCTGGGGCTGTCCTTCCTTTTTGATCGATAGTGAAGCCGGTTACCTTTATATTTTCTCAGCCCGCTACCGGACAACAAGGGGCAATGTGCCGGAGGGAGAGAAGAACAGATACATTATCACAAAATTCCGGCTGCCGGAGGTGGGAAGAGAAGCTGATGGAAAAGAAAGCAAAATTCAATTGACGCCGAAAGATATTCTGGATCAGTTTACTGTGGAATCGGATGTGCTTTTTACTCAGGGTGGCACGTTATATCAGAATAAGATTTATTATACATTCGGTAACCCACAGCGTGAGTACCCGATCCGGATCATGGTATTTGATCTGCAGCAAAAGAAAGTGATTGCGCAGTTTGATAACATGGACGAAGCATTTGGCTTTGAAGAAATTGAGTGCTGCGAAGTTTATCAGGGGAAACTGCTGTGCAATACGAATGCTGGCAGTATTTTCGTGTTGGAAGCTGCAGGGTTAGAGATCTGATTTTGACTTGAGTGCAAAAGATAAGTGTGCTATATTAAAAGTTTCAGAATATGATCCGCTTATGGTTTGGAGAAGAAACATCGGATTATAATTCAGCAGAAAGAATCCGGAAGTACGGATTTGCTTTTGAAGGGAAAAAGGTATTAATTGGGTAAAAATATCATGCCCACTGGAATAGATGGGGGAGATTGTGATCATCCGAGTCACAGTCTCCCGGATTGTTTTAGGGGCTAAAGTGCTATTATCTGAATGAGGCCACCGTAGATGACAGATACCCTCCAAAATACATGATCAGGGTCAAAACCAGAAAACTTCCCATAAGAACACATGCGCGCATCCCCTTGTTCGTGATCAAAGATTTTAAACGGTCCCAGTATTTACTGGTGAGCCATACAGCCGAAGCGAAGAACAGGATGTAAAGCACACTCTGATTAAAAGAAAGCGCCGCGCTGCACAGCAAATAGCTCAAAACGATGAAATTGACGGTTTCAACTAAAATATCCATGATTCTTGCAAATGTATCTTTCATTATAACATGCATCCTTTCATTCGCCTTACATCAGCATGGTTGGTGCATTTTAGGAGCAATTTCTGCAATTGCTTTCTGATGCTAAGTCGGCAGCTTATTAGTTTTCAGAGAGAATACATAAAGTGTAACACTATCTTGTGGATAAGTCCAGAGGCTGGTAAGCTGTAATGTTATCTAAGGAAAAGCTTGCGAACAGAACCGCCTGTGTATTATAATATTCCTTAATATGAGCAGTGTAAGCCGATTACGGTGAGACTGTGAAGACGATGCACTTAGAACAAAGATGGAGGAACGATAGAACCATGGCATTTGCGCATTTACATGTTCATACGGAGTATTCCCTGCTGGACGGATCAAATAAAATAAAAGAATATGTTGCACGGGTGAAGGCTCTCGGAATGGACAGTGCCGCCATTACAGATCATGGTGTCATGTACGGTGTCATTGACTTCTACAGGGCTGCCAGAGAAGCCGGAATCAAGCCGATCTTAGGCTGTGAGGTCTATGTGGCACCTAACTCCCGTTTTGACAAGGAACTGACAGGCGGTGAGGACAGGTATTATCATCTGGTGCTGCTTGCGGAAAATAATGTGGGATACGCCAATCTGACCAAAATTGTCAGCCGCGGTTTTACGGAAGGCTATTATTATAAACCCAGGGTGGACATGGAGGTGCTGAACCGGTATCACGAGGGTATTATTGCGCTGTCTGCCTGCCTGGCAGGAGAAGTGCAGCGATACATTATGAAGGGACTGCTGGACGAGGCTAAAAAGGCTGCCAGAAAATATGAGAATTGCTTCGGAAAGGGCAATTTTTTCCTGGAACTTCAGGACCATGGCCTGCCGGAACAGAAGCAGGTCAATACCATACTTTTGCAGATGAGCAGAGAACTGGACATTCCCCTGGTAGCCACCAACGATGTGCACTATACCTATGCTGAGGATGCGGATCCTCACGATATTTTGCTATGCCTGCAGACAGGGAAAAAGTTGGCAGACGAGGACCGCATGCGCTACGAGGGCGGTCAGTATTACGTAAAGAGCGAGGAAGAGATGAAAGGGTTGTTCCCCTATGCCTGGGAGGCTGTGGAGAATACCCAGAGAATCGCTGACCGCTGTCACGTGGAAATCGAATTCGGCGTGACCAAACTGCCTCATTATGATGTGCCCGAGGGGTATGATTCCTGGTCTTATCTGAATAAATTATGTGATGACGGACTGTCTGAACGATATGGTGACGGCAGTCAGCCGGCAGGAGATACGGGGCAGACATTGAAGGAACGTCTGGATTATGAGCTGGGTGTCATCCGTACCATGGGCTATGTGGATTACTTCCTGATCGTATGGGACTTTATCAATTATGCCAGGGAAAACGGAATCCCGGTTGGACCGGGACGAGGTTCGGCGGCGGGGAGTATTGTATCTTACTGCCTGAAAATAACTAACATTGACCCTATAAGATATAACCTGCTGTTCGAACGTTTCCTGAACCCGGAGCGTGTATCCATGCCCGATATTGATATTGACTTCTGCTTCGAAAGAAGGCAGGAGGTTATCGACTATGTGGGACGCAAATATGGTTCTGATAAGGTGGTCCAGATTGTAACCTTCGGTACTCTGGCTGCCAAGGGTGTGATCCGGGACGTGGGCCGTGTTATGGATCTGCCCTATGCTTTTGTGGACTCTATTTCCAAGATGATTCCTACAGAACTGAATATCACGATCAATAAGGCATTGGAAATGAATCCGGAGCTGCGCAAGCTGTATGAAACGGATGAGCAGGTACATCATCTGATCGATATGAGTAAGCGGCTGGAGGGACTGCCCAGACATACTTCCATGCATGCGGCAGGTGTTGTGATCTGTCCCAAAGCAGCAGATGAGTTTGTTCCCCTTTCCAGAGGCTCCGATGGTTCTATTACAACCCAGTTTACCATGACAACGCTGGAAGAACTGGGCCTTCTGAAAATGGATTTCCTGGGCTTAAGAACCCTGACGGTAATCCATGATGCAGTTGATTTTATTGAAAAGAGTACGGGAAAACATATTGATGTAGATCATCTCGACTATAATGATTCTAAGGTTTTGGCATCCATCGGAACGGGTAAAACGGACGGTATCTTCCAGCTTGAAAGCGGCGGTATGAAGAACTTCATGAAGGAACTTCGCCCTCAGAATCTGGAGGATATCATTGCGGGGATTTCCCTGTATCGTCCGGGGCCAATGGATTTTATTCCGAAATATATAAAAGGAAAGAACTCCGGTGAAGAGGTGACATATTCCTGCCCACAGCTGGAGCCTATACTGGAGCCTACTTACGGCTGTATCGTTTATCAGGAGCAGGTAATGCAGATCGTGCGTGACCTGGGTGGTTATACGCTGGGAAGAAGTGACCTGGTGCGCCGTGCCATGAGTAAGAAGAAACAGTCCGTAATGGAGAAGGAGCGGGCGAACTTTATCTACGGCAACCCGGAGGAAGGGGTACCGGGATGTGTGGCCAACGGCATCGATGAGGCAGTAGCAGGGCATATTTATGACGAGATGATGGACTTTGCTAAATATGCTTTCAACAAGTCTCATGCGGCCTGCTATGCGGTAGTAGCTTATCAGACTGCATGGTTGAAATACTATTATCCCGTGGAATTTATGGCGGCACTTTTAACATCTGTCATTGATAATCCCAAGAAGGTGTCCGAGTACATCCTGACCTGCCGCAGTATGGGCATTACCATGCTGCCGCCGGATATCAATGAGGGCGAAGCCGGTTTTTCCGTATCCGGAAACAGCATCCGTTACGCTCTTACGGCTATCAAGAGTGTGGGGCGGCCTGTGATTGACAGTATTGTAGAAGAAAGAAGAGCAAGAGGTGTTTTTACCAACTTGAAAGACTTCATTACAAGAATGTCAGACAAGGATATGAATAAGAAGGCCATTGAGAACTTTATCAAGGCTGGGGCTCTGGACAGTCTTGGTGGCACCAGAAAGCAGTTCATGAGCGTATATGTCCAGATCTTGGACCGCATTGTGAAGGACAAAAAGAATAATATGGCGGGACAGCTGTCCCTGTTTGATATTGCTTCTGAGGAAGATAAGGAAGACTTTGATATTAAGATGCCTGAAGTGGGCGAGTATTCCAAGGAAATGCTCCTGGGGTTTGAAAAGGAAGTGCTCGGTATTTATGTCAGCGGTCATCCCATGGAAGAGTATCAGGCATTGTGGGAGCGCGTTCGGACCAATACGACTACAGATTTCATGCTGGATGAGGATACCGGCAAGGCACTGGTAGAAGACCAGTCTACCGTTATCATAGGAGGCATGATCACCGATAAGAACATTAAGTACACCAGAAATGATAAGGTTATGGCATTCCTGACGGTAGAGGATCTGGTGGGCAGTGTAGAAGTAGTAGTATTTCCCAGGGATTATGAAAAGTACTCCGCGTTGCTTTTGGAAGATGCCAAGATATTTGTGAAAGGAAGGGCATCTCTGGAAGAAGATAAAGACGGTAAGGTATTGTGTGAACAGATCGTCAGCTTTGAGGAAGCTTCTCAGGGCGGGAACCCTTTCAGAAGAAAATTTAATGGTGGTTATAATAACAGCGCCTATCGGGGCGGGGCACAGTCATCCGGCAATGCCGCGTCAGGTACTGCCAGCCGGCCGGTGGGGAATTCTATTGTGAAAGTACCACAAGGTGTCTGGATACAGTTTCCGGATGTGGAAAGCTATCAGGCATCTCAGAAGACTCTGCTGGAGGCCATTGCTGATTCAGACGGGCCTGATAATGTAGTGATATATATTAAAAACCCCAGAACCCTGAAAATTCTGCCTCAAAACCTTTGTGTAAAAGCCGATGAAATTCTTGCACAAAGATTATTTGGAATTTTTGGTAAGGAAAATGTTAAATTTGTAACAAAACCTATTGAAAAGCAGGAAAAAATGGATTAAAATAAGAAGTCGGAGAGTACTACACAAGTTTGTTACTATAGGAGGTAACGTCATGGCAAAAGAATTGAAAACAATTGGCGTATTAACAAGCGGCGGAGATGCACCCGGAATGAACGCTGCCATCCGTGCGGTAGTAAGAACTGCTATTGCAAGAGGACTGAAGGTAAAGGGTATCAAGAAGGGCTACATGGGCCTGTTGAATGAAGAAATCATAGATATGGAATCGCGCAGCGTTTCCGAAATCATCCAGAAAGGTGGTACCATTCTGGGTACTGCAAGATGTCTGGAGTTTAAGACCAAGGAAGGCCAGCAGAAAGGTGCTGAGATCTGCCGTAAGCATGGTATTGACGGTATCATAGTTATCGGTGGTGACGGTTCCTATCGTGGTGCTCAGGCACTTTCCAGACTGGGAATCAATACTATCGGACTTCCCGGAACCATCGACCTTGATATTGCATGTACTGATTACACTATCGGATTTGATACAGCAATCAATACAGCAATGACAGCTATCGATAAGGTAAAGGATACATCTTCTTCTCACGAGCGTTGCAGTATTATTGAAGTTATGGGAAGAAATGCAGGATATATTGCATTATGGTGCGGCGTGGCAAACGGCGCGGAGGATATCCTGCTTCCTGAGAAGTATGACTACAACGAGCAGGAGATCATCAACAATATTATTACCAACAGAAGACGTGGTAAGACCCACCACATCATTATCAATGCAGAGGGAATCGGACATTCCACTTCTATGGCAAGAAGAATTGAAGCTGCTACCGGTATTGAGACACGTGCAACTATTCTTGGTTACATGCAGCGAGGCGGTAATCCTACCTGTAAGGATCGTTACTACGCATCTATCATGGGAGCTTATGCAGTTGATATTATGCTGAAAGGTAAGACCAACAGAGTCGTAGGACACCAGCATGGTGACTTCGTGGACTTTGATATCGAAGAGGCCCTGAATATGCAGAAGGGTATTGATGAATATCAGTGGGAAGTAGCTCATTTATTACAGTAAATAAAGTATGTAAGCTGCAGTGCTTTCACAATAGAGTGGGCATTGCAGCTTTTTGATTAAAAGGAGAAAATATGATTACCAGTACATCCAACCAGAAAGTCAGACAGGTGGTGCAGTGGCAGAATAAGGCGAAAGAACGCAAAAAGGCGGGAATTTTCCTGGCAGAGGGATTTAAGATGCTTGAAGAAGCACCTGAAGATTGGATCCGGGAGATATATCTGTCTCAGGACTGTCTGGACAAAGCGAAGGAAAACACACTAATATGGAAGAAACTCCTTCAGAAAGGTTATGAAACGGTCTCTGAAGAAGTGTTTCGCAAGATGTCGGATACACAGACACCACAGGGCGTTCTAACAGTACTGAGACGACCGGAATACCGTTTGGACGAACTTTTAAAACAGGAAAAACCACTGTTTGCAGTGCTGGAAGATTTACAGGATCCCGGCAATCTGGGAACGATAGTACGAACGGGAGAAGGGGCAGGAATTACGGGTGTGATTATGTCTGCCCAGACGGTTGATATCTTTAATCCTAAGGTCATCAGAGCTACTATGGGTTCGATTTACCGTGTGCCTTTTGTCTATGTTGAAAATATCGTTGAAACAATAAAAGATATGCAAGAATCCGGTATTCATACCTATGCTGCACACCTGAAAGGAGAAAAATATTATGACAGTTTTTCTTTTCGGGAGCCAACAGCATTTCTGATTGGCAATGAGGGAAATGGCCTCAAAAAAGAGACGGCGGACATGGCAGAGTTTTACCTTAAGATTCCGATGGAAGGCAAGGTAGAGTCGTTGAATGCAGCAATAGCTGCGGCACTTCTGATGTACGAGGCACACAGACAGAGACAATAAAGCGAGAAAAGGAGAAAAAGAGAAGATGAAAATCGGTTTTATCGGTTTGGGTAATATGGCATCAGCTATGATAGGAGGTATGCTGCAGAAAGGTGTGGCAAAACCGGAGGAAGTTATAGGCTCTGCCAAGACAGAAAAGACGCTGCAAAAGGCGGCTGAACAATATGACATTCGTGTCACTTTGGACAATGCAGAGGTCGCTGGAGAATCAGATATTCTATTCCTGGCAGTAAAGCCTATATTTTTCCCGGAGGTTATTGAACAGATCAAGGATGTGGTAAGGGAAGACCAGATAATCGTCAGCATTGCTGCCGGAAGAAATCTGGATTATCTTTATGGGGCATTTGGCAGAAAAGAATTGAAGATTGTCCGCTGTATGCCTAACACACCGGCTCTTGTTCTGGAGGGATGTACCGGTGTATGTGCCGGAGAAAATGTGACAGAAGAGGAGCTTGATCAGGTACTTATCTTACTTCGCTCTTTCGGTGTAGCCAGTGTAGTTCCCGAACGTCTGATGGATGTGGTAGTAGGTGTCAGCGGAAGTTCACCGGCTTATGTATTTATGTTCATTGAGGCAATGGCAGATGAGGCAGTGGCAGCAGGCATGCCACGGGCTCAGGCTTATCAGTTTGCGGCTCAATCGGTTCTCGGCAGCGCTAAAATGGTACTGGAGACCAGAAAGCATCCCGGTGAGCTCAAAGATATGGTCTGCTCTCCGGGCGGAACTACTATACAGGCTGTGAAAGTCCTGGAGGAGAAAGGAATGCGCGCCGCTGTGATGGACGCTATGGAAGCGTGCATTGATAAGTCCAGAAGTATGTAGTTCGGTTTGCGTGGTTCAGTTTGCTTGGGGGCGGTTCAGCCGTGCACATTCGAAGTAACAGTTCAGCCGCGCCATTCGAAAAGCTGAGGTAAAACTTTGGTAAAATATGGGGTTGACAAACAAAAAGTCTTCTGTTATCATGTCATGCGTAACGAATGTAACAAATGTGTAACAATTTGGTTATAAAAGTGATATATTTTAAGAGAATTTGTAACACAAATTGTTATCAATTTGGAGGTAAAGAAAATGGCAAGAAGCAGAAGGCTGCTTGTAGCTCTGACAGGACTTGTTTTAAGTGTATCCCTGGCAGCGCAGACAGGCATGACCGCACAAGCTGGCAGCAACAGGAATTACCTGGATTCTTTAAATGGCGGTGTAGCAGCCATCCTGGATCCCAGTGCAACCAATACCACTGAGACCGCAAAAGCTACAGTCAGAAAGTACAGTATCACAGAAGAGGAGCCGGAATCTACAAGAGTCATGGCCAATGTAAAAAAAGCATTGAACCTCAGAAGTGAAGCAAATGAGAATGCTGAAAAAGTAGGAAAGTTATATAAGGACTGCGGCGGTACCATTCTGGAAAGAAAAGATGGATGGACCAGATTACAGTCCGGAAATGTCATCGGCTGGGCAAAAGATGAATATCTTCTGTTTGGTGATGATGCAGAGGCACTTGCCAACAGCGTGGGCAAGATGGTTGCCTACATGAACGATGCACTGCGTGTCCGCAAGGAGCCGGATAAGAGTGCTGAAGTATTGGGAATCCTTCCCAAAGGTGAAATGGTCGAAGTAATATCTGACGGCGATGACGGCTGGGTATGCATCGATTTTGAAGGAACTGACGGATATGTGATGGAAGAGTATGTTACACTGGACTTCCTGATCGATACCGGAGAGACGATGGAAGAAATCAAGGTCAGAGAAGAGGCTGAGAAAGAAGCCAAGCGTCATGTAAATTATGGTGAGTATACCACCGATGCAGATACGACTATGCTGCTGGCAGCACTGATTCAGTGTGAAGCAGGTGGAGAAAGCTATGAAGGTAAGGTGGCAGTCGGTGCGGTTGTTATGAACCGTGTAAGGAGTTCTGCTTATCCTGATACAATTCACAGTGTTATTTATGCATCAGGTCAGTTCACACCTGCCATGAGCGGAAAGCTGAACAGAGTACTGGAGTCCGGCAAGATCAGTGACAGTTGTATCAAGGCTGCCGAAGAGGCACTTTCCGGAGTATCCAATGTAGGAGACCTGACACACTTCAGACGTAACAATGGCCGTGAAGGTCTTGTGATCGGTAACCATGTATTTTACTAAAAGAATCCAAGGTACATTCCGTCGATGACAGTCGGATGTGCAAATAGACCCTGTGTTCTCTTTATGAGAGCATGGGGTTTTGTTATTTACGAATTATAGTTCATGCACCGGCAAAGTACATCGGTCTCTGCACAATGAAATAATTTAACGTGCAAAATCTTCCATTGCTGAAATGATGAAACTGTAGTAAACTATTAGTATATAAAACGCGATACGAAAAGAAAGGGGGAGAAAGCATGATTGAACAGATTATGTTTTGGCTGGTACTTCTGATCGTACTTCTTGGTATCGAGATGGCTACCTTGGGACTTACGACCATCTGGTTTGCAGGCGGAGCACTGATTGCGATACTGGCGGCACTCCTGAATGCGCCGATCTGGGTGCAGATAATACTTTTCTTCCTTGTGGCACTTGTACTGTTGATTTTCACAAGACCGGTGGCGGTAAAGTATTTTAACAAAGACAGGGTCAGAACCAATGTGGAAAGTATTGTTGGAAGGCAGGCGATTGTTACAGGTGAGATCAATAATCTGCAGGGCCGGGGCCAGGTAACGGTAGGCGGTCAGGAATGGAGCGCCAGAAGTGCCATAGATGGGAAAATCATTCCGGATGGTGCTGTCGTAACGGTCGTATCGATCAGCGGCGTCAAACTGATTGTAGAAGAAGCAGCGGAAGTGGTAAAACCTCCGCAGAATCCGGTATCCGAATAGGAACCGCACAGGTGTGAAGAACACCGGATAGGAGAAGAGTATGGAAGTTATTTTAATCATTATTGTTGTTTTGTTAGTATGGATCGCAATATCCTGCGTCAAGATCGTTCCTCAGGCACAAGCTTATGTAGTGGAACGTCTGGGTGCATATCAGGGTACCTGGTCAGTAGGTTTTCATGTAAAAATGCCTTTCCTGGATAAAATTGCCAGAAGAGTTAATTTAAAAGAGCAGGTGGCAGATTTCCCGCCTCAGCCTGTAATTACCAAGGATAACGTTACTATGAGAATCGATACGGTAGTATTTTATCAGATTACCGATCCCAAGCTGTTTACTTACGGCGTGGAGAACCCTATGATGGCGATTGAAAATCTGACAGCTACCACACTTCGTAACATTATCGGTGATCTGGAACTGGATCAGACACTGACCTCCCGTGAGACCATCAATACCAAGATGCGTGCAGCCCTTGATATTGCAACGGATCCCTGGGGTATCAAAGTTAACCGTGTAGAACTTAAGAACATCATTCCTCCCGCAGAGATTCAGAATGCCATGGAGAGACAGATGAAGGCAGAGCGTGAAAGACGTGAAGCCGTTACCAGAGCAGAAGGTGAAAAGAAAGCCAAAATCCTGGTGGCAGAAGGTGAAAAGGAATCTGCAATCTTACGTGCCGAGGCTGAGAAGCAGTCTGCAATCCTGCGCGCGGAAGCTGAGAAGGAGAAGATGATCCGCGAGGCAGAAGGTGAAGCAGAAGCAATCATGAAGGTAAAACAGGCTCAGGCAGACGGTATCCGTATGCTGAAAGAAGCCGGCGCAGACGAGGCAGTGTTAAAGATTAAGAGTCTGGAGGCATTTGAAAAGGTGGCAGACGGCAAGGCAACTACCATCCTGATCCCTTCAGAACTGCAGGGCATCGCAAGCATGGCAGCAACACTTAAGGAAACTGCTAAGTAATCAACTAAGTAATCAGTGACGATATCTACAATTGAATGAATTTTTGAAAAGAGTAAGGGCCCAAATATCAAACCTGCAGCCAAGCTGCCTGAAAGGTTGATGTCTGGGCCCTTAAATGCACACGAATTTTACTTGCATTTATGGGGGGAATGCAGTATATTATTAACATCTACATAGTGAGGAGGCACAGATTATGGATTTGAAAGGACGCGATTTTTTAAAACTTCTTGATTTTACTCCGGAAGAGATTACATATTTGCTCGACCTGGCAGCAGATTTGAAGGCGAAGAAGAAACAGGGGATTCCCGTGGATACACATAGAGGCAAAAATGTGGCACTGATTTTTGAGAAGACCAGTACGCGTACCAGATGTGCCTTTGAAGTAGCAGCACATGATTTGGGTATGGGCACTACATATCTGGATCCTTCAGGCTCTCAGATTGGCAAGAAAGAGAGTATCGCAGATACAGCCAGGGTACTTGGCAGCATGTTTGAAGGTATCGAATACAGGGGATACGGTCAGGATATCGTAGAAGAACTGGCAAAGTATTCTAAGGTGCCGGTATGGAACGGGCTGACCAATGAATTCCATCCCACTCAGATGCTGGCTGACCTTTTGACGATAAAAGAGCATTTTGGACATGTAAAAGGCATTAAACTGACTTACATGGGAGATGCCCGTTACAACACGGGAAATTCCCTGATGGTAGTCTGTGCTAAGATGGGTATGCATTTTACTGCATGTACCGCAGCTAAATATTTTCCGGACAGTGAACTGGTGGAAACCTGTCGTGCCATTGCAGCCGAGACGGGTGCTACCATTACTTTGACAGAAGACGTAACGGAAGGAACCAAGGGAGCCGATGTTATTTATACAGATGTATGGGTATCTATGGGAGAGCCGGACGAAGTATGGACAGAGCGTATTTCTGAGCTGAAGCCTTATCAGGTGAATAAAGCTGCTATGGAGAACGCCGGGGAGAATGCTATTTTCATGCATTGTCTGCCTGCTTTCCACGATCTGAATACTAAGATCGGTGCACAGATTGCTGAGAAGTTCGGTATCACGGAGATGGAAGTGACAGATGAAGTTTTTGAGTCTCCCCAGTCTCTGGTATTCGAGGAAGCAGAGAACCGTATGCACACCATTAAGGCAGTTATGGCGGCAACACTGTAGGAAGCGATATGATGTATGGACCGGAGAAAATAGAATCTCTGCTGACAACGAAATGGGCAGGGCGGACGATTACATTCTATGAGGAGACCGATTCCACTAATATACAGGCCGTGAAAGAGGCAGAAAATGGTGCATCGCACGGAACATTGCTTGTGGCTGACAGACAGACGGCCGGCAGAGGCAGGCGAGGACGCGGCTGGGAGAGCCCGGCAGGTACCAATATTTATTTTACCCTAATTTTAAAACCGGATTTTGCACCGGACCGTGCGTCTATGCTGACCCTTGTCATGGCTCATTCCGTGAACAGAGCCATTCGACAGGAGACAGGACTTGCCTGCGCTATCAAATGGCCCAATGACATTGTGGTGAACGGACGGAAAGTCTGCGGCATTCTGACGGAGATGAAAGTCGTACAGGGCAGGATCTGCCATGTGATCATCGGAGCGGGTATCAATGTGGGAAAGCAGGAGTTTGCGGCAGAGCTTTCTGAGAAAGCCACCTGTCTGGACCGGGAGTGTGATGGAAAGGTATCAAGAAGCAGTCTGTTGGCCCGGATTATGAAAGCATTTGAAGAAGACTACGGGACCTTTGTGGAACGGGGCAATTTGCGTGGCCTTCTGGAAAGTTATAATCAGGTATTGGTAAATCGCAATGCCGGCGTGCGCGTGCTGGATCCCCAAGGTGAATATGAGGGAAAGGCGTTGGGCATTACTGAGACAGGGGAACTGCTTGTGGAGACGCTTACAGGTGAGATTGTAGAAGTGTATGCAGGAGAAGTGTCTGTACGCGGTATCTATGGTTATATATAAAATGACGGCAGAAAACGCAGGAAAGCGTATTTTGACCGGGAGGATAGATTATGGATGATAAGAGGGTAGTGCTCTGCGGGGCCAATGCCTATGAACAGAAATATTATTTTAATGAGCAGTTTAATGGGATTCCCGATTCTATCAAGGATGAACTTCATATCATCTGTGTGCTGTTTACGGAAGAGGTAGGTGGTATCTTCACCATTGTGTTTGAAGAGGACGGAACGTTATCATTGGAGACTAATGCAGAGGAAGATGATATCTATTATGACGAAATCTCAAGCGGACTTTTGGTAGGAGAAATCCGCAGGAAGAGACAGGAACTGCTGGAATCTTTAAGCCTTTATTACAGAGTGTTTATCCTGAAAGAGGATGTTTCTCAGTTATTGGAGGAAGATGCATGATTTTTGTAGTTGATGTAGGAAATACAAATATGACGCTGGGTGTCTATGAGGGAGAAAATCTGAAAGCTACTTTCCGCATGATGACCAAAACACCCAGAACCTCAGACGAATATGGTGTTATGCTGACGACACTGCTGGCTAACAGAGGAATCACTACTGACATGATCGAGGGCTGTATCGTGGCAAGCGTGGTACCGGATGTCATGCATTCTCTGACAGGGGGAATCCTCCGTTATATCGGAACGAAGCCTTTGATCGTAGGTCCGGGACTGAAGACCGGTATTAAAATTGTGACAGAAAATCCCCGTGCCATCGGTGCAGACCGAATCGTGGATGCGGTAGCTGCCTATGAAAAATACGGCGGACCGGTATTGGTCATTGACTTTGGTACGGCTACAACGTATGATCTGGTGACGGTAGAAGGGCATTTTGCAGCCGGTATCACGGCACCCGGTATTCGTATCAGTTCCGAGGCATTGTGGTCTCAGGCAGCTAAATTGCCTAAGATCGAAATCCAGAAGCCAAAGTCCATTCTGGCTCAGGAGACCATTTCCAGCATGCAGGCGGGTCTTGTATATGGGCAGATAGGGCAGACCGAATATATTATCCGCAAGGTAAAGGAAGAAAGCGGACTGGCAGACTTAAAGGTAGTAGCTACCGGTGGTCTCGGCAGGCTGATTTCTGATGAAACGGAGACCATTGATGTGTACGACAGTGCGCTGACACTGGACGGACTGCGGATCATCTATGAGAAGAACCGGAAAGATAAGTAGAAAAGATAAATAGCAAGGACAGAAAATGAGCAATTTGACAATCGGCAACGTGGTGCTGGACAATCGTGTCATACTGGCTCCCATGGCAGGCGTAACAGACCCGCCTTTTCGTCTCTTATGCAGGGAACAGGGAGCGGGACTGATCTGTATGGAAATGGTCAGCGCCAAGGCCATTTTTTATCATAACAAAAATACCGAGGAACTGATGGAGATTCACCCAGATGAAAAACCGGTATCGCTGCAGCTGTTTGGCTCGGATCCGGACATTATCAGTGAGATGGCAAAGAAGATCGAAGACAGGCCTTTCGATATCCTGGATCTCAACATGGGGTGTCCCGTGCCTAAGGTGGTAAATAATCATGAGGGTTCTGCTCTCATGAAAGAACCTAAGCTGGTGGAAGAGATCCTGACCAAGCTGGTAAAAGCTGTCAACAAGCCTGTCACAGTGAAAATCCGCAAGGGCTTTGACGAGGAGCATGTAAACGCGGTGGAGATTGCCAAAATCGCTGAAAGCTGTGGTGTGGCTGCAGTGGCAGTCCACGGGCGTACCAGACAGCAGTATTACAGCGGCAAAGCCGACTGGGACATTATTGCAGCGGTAAAGGATGCGGTGAAGATTCCCGTCATCGGCAACGGTGATGTGGACGGGCCGGATGCGGCAGCTGCCATGCTGGCTCATACAGGCTGTGACGGTGTGATGATCGGAAGGGCGGCTCAGGGAAATCCCTGGATTTTCAGGGAGGTGGTACATTTCCTGGAAACGGGAGAGTATCTGCCTAAGCCACAGGCTTGTGAAAAAAGAGAAATGATACTGCGCCATGCCGCACTTTTGACCAAGGTAAAAGGTGAGTACACTGCAGTGAGAGAGATGCGCAAGCATCTGTCGTGGTATACTGTTGGTATGCCTCATTCTGCCAAATTCCGTCAGACGATCAACACACTGGAAAGTATGGAAGAACTGACCGCGGCGGTGGAGATGATTTTCTCAGAAGCATAAAGCAGCCCAGGCATAATTTAACTAAACGGTCATACAATGTTACCATGGACACGATAATTTATCTGAAAATGGCAAAGAGGTCAGAAACAGACAGGCAGCTTAAGGAGCCGGCAGTATTTCATATCAGGCAGTGCAGGGAAAAGTGGGGCATCGGAGAGGGCAGACAGCTTCTTTTCGTGACGATCCCCCGGCAGGCAGATCTGCAGTATCATAGCTGGCCGGAGGAACTGACAGCCTATCTTCAGCCTTTTTTTGGTTACAGCGCATCCATCGAATCGGTGGCGGACCGTTCCGTGATACGTTGGATGGAAGAGAAAAAGCTGAAAGAGAAGTGGGAGCAAGAGTGGTGTTTCCCACAGTATAAAGATTATCACCGCATGGAATATGCTGCTTATCTGCTGAACCGGGCAGTAAAAGGTATGTGTGCAGGGGCACAGGGACAGGAGCTTTTGCAGATGCATTTGTATGTACTGGGTTATGAATCTTTTGTGCCGGAGGTCATTGCACCGTATTTAAATCAAATCAGGGCATTGACCTTTCTTTTACCCCGAAGAACATGGGAAGAATGTGGGCTGGAGGAATATCGGGAAATGCTATGTGAGGAAGAGGGACTGGCAGCCGGTCTGCGGATATTGGAGGAAACCAGGGGATACAAAGGGCTGCGGCTTCAGTGCTTTACACCGGCCCTTGTTTTAGACTTGTCCGGCGAGGAAAAGTTACTGCCGGATGGCAGCGGGCGGGATGTTTTTTGGGTGGATATGGATGCTCAGGAGCCAAAAAGGCGTAAGATAGAGTCGGTAAGTGCAGAAACTGCCTATTTTTCTATGAAAGAGGAGTGGCGGAGACTTGACACTGCGGGCAAAAATGGTTATAATACGTAAGTTAATTAGGGTATTTATCGGCACCGGGCGGTGCGTTGCAAAATAAATGGAAATGGAAGGGTACAGGACTATGCAGGAAAAGAAAAACATTTTGACCTATGAAGGCTTGAGAAAGTATGAAGACGAGCTTCATGAACTGAAAGTAATCAAACGTCAGGAAGTAGCACAGAAGATCAAAGAAGCGAGAGAACAGGGTGACTTGTCTGAAAATGCTGAATACGATGCAGCTAAGGATGAGCAGCGTGATATCGAAGCCAGAATCGAAGAGCTGGAGAAGATTCTGAAGAATGCAGAAGTAGTTGTAGAAGACGAAGTAGATTTGGACAAGATCAACATCGGTTGTAAGGTAAAGATTCTGGATATCGAGTTCAGCGAAGAGCTGGATTACAAGATCGTAGGTTCTACCGAGGCTAACAGCTTAAAGGGTAAGATTTCCAACGAAAGCCCTGTAGGTAAGGCATTGATCGGCTGCAAGGTGGGAGATACCGTAGAAGTAGAGACACCTGCAGGCACATTTGGTTACAAGGTTCTGGAGATTCAGAGAAGTAACTAATTAAGAGAACAACTGTAATGGCTGCGCCATCTGCCTGAATATGGCAACGCACCATGCAGCAGGAAAATGAAGGAGTGGAAGAAGTGGCAGGAGCACAGAATAACAATGTCCAGGAACAGGACATCAATCAACTGTTAAAAGTCAGAAGAGAGAAGCTGGCTGCTTTACAGGAAGCAGGCAAGGATCCTTTTCAGATTACCAAATACGATGTAACACATCACAGCACAGATATCAAGGACAATTTTGAGACTCTGGAAGGACAGGTTGTTAGGATCGCAGGACGTATCATGTCCAAACGTGTCATGGGTAAGGCATCTTTCTGCAACATTCAGGATTTACCCGGCAATATTCAGTCTTATGTTGCAAGAGACAGTATTGGCGAAGAATCTTATGCCGATTTCAAGAAATATGATGTGGGTGATATCGTAGGTATCGAAGGTGAAGTCTTCAAGACCAAGACCGGAGAAATTTCCGTGCATGCTGCCAAGGTGACACTGCTTACCAAGAGCCTGCAGATTCTGCCTGAAAAATATCATGGTCTGACCAACACTGATCTGCGCTATCGTCAGAGATACACAGACCTTATCATGAATGCGGATGTTAAGGAAACCTTCATCAAGCGTTCCAAGATTTTAAAATCTATCCGTAGCTATCTGGATGCACAGGGCTTCATGGAGGTGGAGACTCCTATGCTTGTTGCCAATGCAGGCGGTGCTTCCGCAAGACCTTTCAATACTCATTACAATGCACTGGATGAGGATGTAAAGCTCCGTATTTCTCTGGAACTGTATTTAAAGAGGCTGATCGTAGGCGGTCTGGAGAGAGTATATGAAATCGGCCGTGTATTCCGTAACGAAGGTGTTGATACCAGACATAACCCCGAATTTACGCTCATGGAGCTGTATCAGGCATATACTGATTACTACGGAATGATGGACCTGACCGAGAATATGTTCCGTTATCTGGCTGAGGAAGTATGTGGCTCAACCACTATCACTTACGGCCCTCATACCATCGACCTTGGCAAGCCTTTTGAAAGACTTACCATGATAGAAGCAGTTAAGAAATATGCCGGCGTTGACTTCGATGAAGTGGCTGATACAGAAGCTGCAAAGGCTCTGGCTAAAGAACGTCACATCGAATTTGAAGACCGTCATGAGAAAGGTGATATCCTGAATCTCTTCTTCGAAGAATACGTAGAAGAGCATCTGATTCAGCCTACCTTTATTATGGATCATCCGGTTGAAATTTCTCCTCTGACCAAGAGAAAGCCGGATAAGCCTGATTATGTAGAGCGTTTTGAACTGTTTATCAACGGTTGGGAAATGTGTAACGCTTACTCCGAGCTGAACGATCCCATCGACCAGAGAGAGCGTTTCAAGGCACAGGAAGCTGCTTTGGCTAAGGGCGATGAAGAAGCAAATACCACGGATGAGGACTTTATGAATGCACTGGAGATTGGTATGCCTCCTACCGGCGGTATTGGATATGGTATTGACAGACTGGTGATGCTGTTGACAGATTCACCGGCGATTAGGGATGTTTTGTTGTTCCCAACGATGAAATCGCTTGATAAGTAAGAATTCCGAAACCTTAGAATGTATTCCGACATCCTTCGAGAAATTGGAGTGTGTTAACGGAATACGAAGGAATATGGATTTTTTTCGGATTCGTTTGGAATCATATGCAAAGCAAAAGTTAATAGAATAATCTCGAGGAACAACCCTCGAACGATAGAGAGACATTTCGCTATCAGTAGAAATACTGGTGTGAAGTGTCTCTCTTTTTGCGTTTTACAAAGTCATATGGTTTTAGAAAAGGAGGACAAAGAAATGGCGCACAAGCGAAAAACAGTAACAGATTTGGACCAAAGGGTAATTGAGAGGAAAAAGAAGTATGTACGGTATCAAGAGGGAGCGGAGCTATATTCCATGGGAGTGAATACATTCCGTGAGGTTGCTAGGGACGCAAAGGCAACAGTCCGCATCAAGGGTATCGTGCTGGTGAACATTGAAATTTTTGAAGAATATTTAGAATTGTTTAGGGAGGATTTTTGACATGGGAAAAGTAATAGCAATAGCAAATCAAAAGGGTGGTGTAGGAAAGACCACCACAACAGTGAATTTAGGTATGGGTTTAGTGGCAGAAGGTAAGAAGGTGCTTCTGATAGATGCAGACCCGCAAGGCAGTCTTACTATCAGCCTTGGATATCATGAACCGGATGCGTTGGAGCAGACAATCACAAATGCACTGATAAATGAAATCAATGATGAGGATTATGATGTGGAGGCTTGCATTATTCGTCACAAGGAGAATGTGGACCTAGTGGCAGCCAATATTGAACTGTCCGGTATGGAAAATACGATGGTCCATGTGATGAGTAGGGAACGAGTTATGAAAGGTTATGTGGATAAGGTAAAGGACAATTATGATTTTGTGTTGATTGACTGTATGCCGTCTCTTGGAATGTTAACTATCAATGCGCTTACTTGTGCGGATTCGGTTTTGATACCGGTACAGGCGGCGTATTTGCCGGTAAAGGGCTTGCAGGAGCTGATTAAAACGGTAATGAGTGTAAAACGTCGTATCAACCACAAATTAGAGATTGAGGGCATTCTGCTGACGATGGTGGATAGCAGAACCAATCTGGCAAAGGAAATATCGCTTTTGGTGTACGACACCTATGCATCCCGAGTCAAGGTGTTTGATATCGAGATACCGTCTTCGGTACGAGCCAGTGAGACGAGTTATAAGGGAAACAGTATTTACGAGCATGATCCTAAAGGAAAGGTGGCGTTTGCTTACACAGCATTGACAAAGGAGGTAATGAACCGTGAAGAAAAATGATTTAAGAGAAAAGATTCATCTGACCAGTGTGGATGAATTGTTTGGATTAGAAAATGCAGAAAGCAGTATCGAGATAGGAATTGATAGGATTAGAAGCTTTAAGGACCATCCGTTTAAGGTGGTTGACGATGATAAGATGGCGGACTTGGTGGAGAGTATTAAAACCAATGGCGTGCTGACGCCAGTGGTAGTGCGTGGAAACGATGGTGATGGATATGAAATGATATCTGGTCACAGAAGATTACATGCAAGTAAGTTGGCTGGGCTTAAGAAGATTCCGGCGTTTGTGAGAGAACTGTCGGATGATGAGGCGACTATTGTAATGGTGGATAGCAATATTCAGAGGGAGGAATTACTGCCAAGTGAGAAGGCATTTGCATACAAAATGAAGATGGATGCAATGAAACATCAGGGTGTGCGTCAGACCTCGGGCCAAAATGGCCCAAAGCTAACAGTGGATGTGATAAGTGAGCAGTCAGGAGATAGTAGCCGTCAGATTAAGCGTTACATACGCCTCACAGAACTCATCCCAGAACTTCTTGATCTCGTAGACAAAAAGCGTCTGCAATTTACTTGTGCAGTCGATATTTCCTATTTTGATAAAACGATTCAGCAGTGGCTCAACGAATATATCCGTGAGAATGTAGTTATTAAGCCGATTCAGATAGCGGCACTCCGTGAGCGAGCAGATAAAGAAAATATTGACCAAGAGAAGATGATTATGATTTTACATAATGCCCTTCCGGCTAGAGCACCTGCCAAGAAGGTGGTTATGAATGAGAAGAAGCTTTGTAAGTATTTTCCAGAGGAATATACAAGCGGACAAATGGAGCGAGTGATAGAAGCATTACTGGAGCAATGGAGTAAGGGGCAGAAAGGAGTCGCAGATGGAATTTAATTATTTGTATGGAAAGCAGGCAGAGCAATTCGCCTATGTAAATATCCCAAAGGCATTGATTCACGAGGAGGCATTTTCGAATGTCTCCTTGGAGGCAAAGATGCTGTATGGACTTATCATGGAACGAATGGGAATGTATCGGAAGAATAAATGGCAGGATGAGCAGGGCAGAGTATATGTACTTTATCCGGTAAAGGAAATTATGGAGGATATGAACCGAAGTGAAGCCAGTGTAAGCAAGTATTTGTCAGAATTAGAGGATGCCAAATTGTTGGAGCGTGTACAGAGTGCGCCGGGAAGACCATGTAAGTTGTATTTAAAGAAGCTTAGTTATATGTGTGTGGTTTAGAAATCAAACTTCAAGAATCAGAGAAAGGAGGAATTTGAATTGAAGGAAATTGTAACGACCAATTATTTTTGGGGACAGGACGTAGAAATGTCGCAGTTTTATCGTGTGCCAAAGGCTTTGTACACGGGAGAATATTTTCGCAGTATCTCGTTTGAGGCAAAGGCAATCTATGGTATGATGATAGACCGCGTGAGTCTGTCCATAAAAAATGGGTGGCTGGATGAAGATGGAAAAACCTACATACACTATAGCGTAGCAGATATTATGGCTGATACCGGTTGTGGCAAGAATAAGATTTTGAAATGTCTCAAGGAATTAGAGGAGGATGTGCGCCTTATCGAGCGTAAAAAGCAGGGACAAGGTCGCCCGGATATGATTTATGTGAAGAATTTTGCCATTGAAGAAGTGGAAGAATCTGTGGAAAAAGATTCAGGGGTTTGCACCGTAAACCTCAAGGAGTTTACAACGCAAACTTCTAGAAGTCCCGAATGTAAACCTCTAGAAGTTTATAACGTAAACCCGAATAATACTGAGAATAATAATACTAATATTAATTATATCAATCCTATCTTATGATTTGAGCGACAAAAGGGTAAAAGCTTAACGCCCTTTTTCGATATGATCCTTGAAAATTGAATATATTGCTGTAGATTTTTTCAAAAGTGCATCAGGAAGCCGTTCTTGACCCCAGACAGAGGGCTATTTCCGCCC
>JBGVLR010000257.1:0-3943 GCA_045124375.1 Acetatifactor sp. | reverse complement strand
GTTCCGGTTCAATTCGTATATTTGATCCGCATCCTCTGATGTACATTTCCTTATTACATAATTCATAGTTATCTCCTATAAGATCCCTCTCCGCTCAGCTTCTTCAAGCAATCTGGGCATAATCAGCGGATACGTCCAATTATCGATTAGCTGATCCATAATCATGGTTTTCTCAATTTCGCAATGGAGTTCGTTCTCAAATGATGTAATGTCTGCAGCAAACAGCATACCGAACTTCTCATCGCTTTCAGTTTGATTGGCTCCAGTTTTTTCTTTCACCGAATACGCGCACACCGGATCAATTGTGAAGTCAATCGCTCCGGTTTCTTCCCGAAGCTCTCTTTTTGCGGCTTCTATTATCGTTTCTCCTGCCTCTCTATGACCACCCGGCAGTTCATATGTATCCCTTTCTTTATGTTTGCAAAATACCCATTTACCATTTGTTTTGGCAATAATGACGGCAAACTCTAACAATTCATCCGATACTTCATCATAAAATTTAACTTCCACCGTAAACGTTCCAAAGCAAGTACCTTGACAGCTGAAAGCCGCTTTCGCGGCTCGCTGTAGTTTTTTCTATTTTCGTATGTTTGCCGGCAACTCCGGTGACCATGGTAGCAGATCTTCTAAAAATCTCTGGTCTGTGTCATCCATGTGTTTCGGTATCTCGGTCAGAAGATATTCAAAGTACTCATATGGTTTTAAGTTGTTAGCCTTTGCTGTTTCAGCAATACTATAGATGATGGCAGATGTCTTCGCTCCGTTTATGGTGTCGATGACTTGCCAGTTCTTCTTACCAACGCAGAATCCGCGAATGGCACGTTCCGAGGCATTGTTGTCCATGGGAACATCTCCGTCGCTAAGAAATACTCGCAGGTATTTCTCCTGGTTCAGCATATATCCGAATGCATCGGCAAGTTTTCCTTTGTTGGCAACTTCGTCCTTATGCTGTTTCAGGTACACAAATAAAGCATCTACCAGAGGCCGGATGACCAGCTGGCGCTGCACAAGTCGTTCTGAGGAAGACAACTCCTTCAGTTTCTTTTCCTCACGGTATATCGCCTGAATCTGTTTCATAATCAGCCAGGCGGCGGATTCTTTTTTCCCTTCCGCCGGTACGGCAGCGAGTGCTTCATCAAACCGTCTTCTGCCATGTACCCAGCATCCGGCAATCGTCAGATCTTCACGCTCTTTTTCCAACGTGTGGTAGACCTGATAGCCGTCCGTCACACAGATCCCGGAATAATCCTTCAGGAATTCCCTGGGATGGGATGCATTCCTTGTCCTCTGGTATTCATAAAGGACAACCTGTTTCTCCGGATACATATGGCCGGAACGATACACCCACATATAGCTTTTGGATCCCGCCTTCCTTCCGTCCCGGTTTACCAGCACAGGAGTTTCATCTGCCTGTATGACATGATACTCGTACAGCTTCCTGTGGAGATAATCATACAGCACGGAGAGATATTCTTCTCCAAGACGGATCATCCAGTTTGCCATGTTCTGTCTTGTAATGGCAAGGCCATACCGCAGAAATTCCTGTTCCAGACGGTACAACGGAATTGCATTGACATACTTTCCGTTCATGATAGCGGCAGCAAGCGTAGGTGACACCGGACTTCCATGCAGCAGTCCCCTAGGATGCTTTGCTTTGACCATGTGCCCATCTGCTTTGCCTGCATATACACCGATGTGGTGTTCCTCTACTTCCACTTTCGCGGGTACAAAACGGTATCTGCGTGAAATGGCATCCGGAAGCTGTTTCCAGCCGTTTTCACCGAACTCCGCAGTCAGCTCGTCCACCGTCATGTAGTGGTCAATCCTTTTCGTCGGAAGGCCCGCCATATCCTGTTCCTTTTTGCCCTTCGTTTTCTTCTGACGGACATGGGCGGCATCCAGATCTTCGGCTTCCGGAGCATCCAGATCACATACAGCCTCTGCTTCATTGAAAAAAACAATGTTGCCATCTACTTCCATGAAGCTGATCTGCTGCAGGTCTGTCATCTTTTCGGAAGAACGTCCGAAGCGGTTTTTATTCGCCAGAACCAGCTGCTCCATCACCAGCTGCATCTTCTCATTGAGAGACCGGGCCTCTGTGGTAAGGGTCTCCAGCTGCTCCTGTTGGTTCAGAAACATCTGTATCAGAAGTGACTTGTCGATTGTATTCAGTTGTTCTTCTGTATATCTGACTGCCATAACAGGAACTCCTTTTTTTAATGAGTCCATTATAGCAGACACAGCGTATTTCCGCCAGTTGGCGGCTGTTTTCCTTCCGTCATTTTGACGGTGGATAACAGTACTGAAAATCCGAAATATTTTGCTGAAATCTCGGGTTTTCAGTACTGCTATCCACAGGTCAGGAATACATTTCATCCGAAACGACTCCGTAATCCTCACAGATTACAAGAACTGTGGATAAACACAAGATATGTATCTGCCCCCCAGCTGCACAAATGATATATCCCGAAAAAATTTCTACGTAATGCACAAATATCACATAAGGCGCCTGGGATTAGTCACTTGCTCGATGGGATGTCTGGCAATGATCTCCAGCCCCTGCATGAGCATTGCGTACTGTTCCGGTGTGATTTCCATAGCTTCTCCCACAGTACGCGGCCAGCGAAAGGCACCGTTATCCAGACGCTTATAAAGAAGCAGGAAACCATCTCCTTCCCACAGAAGCCCTTTGATACGATCGGTTCTCTTACCGCAGAACAGAAAAAGTGTATTTTTATCATACGGATCCAGATGAAAACGGAAGCGTACAATGGTAGCCAGGCCTTCCATTCCTCTGCGCAAATCCGTATAACCTGCAGCCAGATAGACCTTTTTGAAACCGGTTGCATCATTGAGCATAAGCGATGGCTCCTACAATGCTTCTGATAAGTTCAGTTGAAGCATTGTTATAGATTTCAACGGTAACCCCACCCGGACACCGCAACACCGCAGCAGTTCGCTGGCTCTGGACTTCGCCGGAAACCGGCGCTGTCGGTTTGGCAAGTTCCACAAAAGAAGGGGCCGGTTCACAGACTTCCAGGCAGGCTTCGCGGACACGCCGTAAGCGATAATAATAATTAGCCTTTGTGATTCCATGCGCAGAGCACCATGCATCAACCTTCATATCGGAAGGGCGATTCTGGCATTCCTTTATCTGTTCTGCCCACTGCTGCAAACGCACCTGCTCTGCAACTAAACTTGTTTGAGTATTCATAGTCTAACCTCCTGACCTGGTCAAAAAAGTGAAGTACTGAACTTTTTTGACTACGTATAGTATGAGACTATTATCTCAAATGGAGGCTATCGATAAAAGGTACTTGCGTTGGAGCGTTTACAATAGGAGGCTGACTATATGTTTGATATTTGGATGGACGATATAGATCTTACTATGGTTGTTCTGATTTTCTCCATGATTGTGCTTTTACCAGTTCAGCTTTTGCTTTGCTTTAAAGTCAAGAGAAAAACAATTCGCTTGTTGCCTGTTGTTTTCCTGTTCATAACGACAATTATTCTTACCGTGAAAGCTGATGCGGCTAATGGATGGACTGGACTCGGGTATATAGTGCTTGCTTTTTTTACAGGATTCATGTTGCTTATATGCGGTATGGGTTGGGGAATTTGGGCAATTACCAGACTTGTAAAGAGAATAAAAGGCAAAAAAGTAGAATATGAAGAAAATAAAAAACATGAAAGAATATAAGTAAGTAATGAAGGATAGCATGTTTGTATTTCAGTACCAATTTCTGGATATCCTTTTATTAAGAATCTATAAACATTCCGAAAAAACAGGAAACTCTATTGATTCCTGTTTTTTTGTGGACTAAAATGTCAGCAACTTTGAATTCGCAGGAAGCAAATTCGGTGAAGCTTATGACAGAAATGAAACAACCAGGAGCGCAGAAAGGAGAATGATATTTGCGTAACGTAATTAGTTTAAACGGAG
>JBGVLR010000256.1:0-18142 GCA_045124375.1 Acetatifactor sp. | reverse complement strand
TGCTGGATCAGTTTATTGCACTGGAGGGGAGATTTTATCTGTAACAAAAGCAGGTGAAATAGAGAATGAATGTAAAAATAAATATCCATCGGAGCCGAGAAAGAAATTGGTTCCGATGGATATTTCTTATCAGTACACAAGGTAGTGTATAACTACCTGGTAGTATAAGACTACCTGGCAGCGTACAACCACCTGACAGTGTACGGCTATTGTTTAGTTACGTTTCTATTCTGGCTTCTGATTCCAGGGCCCTTTTTTATAAAACAGTAGTGAAAGCCCTGTTCCGAGTACCCATCCAATGGGCCATGCCATCCAGATGCCCACGGAACCCAGAACTTGTGACAACATCATAGCAACTGCAACACGCAGGATCAAATCTGTAAAAGTGGATATCATAAACTGCTTCATCAACCCCGAACCACGCAGTACGCCGTCAGCCGCAAGCTTCATGGAGACGACAAAGTAGAAAGGCGAAAGAATGCGCAGAAAAATGATACCTGTATTCATGGCTTCACCGGTGGTATCTTCCATAAATAAGGTAAGCGCAAAATGTCCGGCAAAGAAGTACAACAGGAAGAACGGTACACAGATGAGCCATACCATTTTCAGACAGGCGCGGAATCCTTCTTTGATGCGCGGAAGTTTTCCGGCTCCAAGATTCTGGGCAGTATAGTTGGAAATACCGTTTCCCAGTGTGGTAAAGGAGGTGATCACCAGGTTGTTCAGCTTGACAGAAGCAGAATATCCGGCAATGACACTGGAACCGAAGCCATTTATGACACCCTGAAGGATAATGTTTCCGATGGAGATAAAACTCTGCTGTAGAATACTGGGAACTGCAATTACGGTAATCTTACGAAGCAGGCTCCAGGAGAAAACAGGTACGTGACCTTCTACTTCAATGGTAGTTAACCGTTTCAGAACCACCCATATGGCAAGGATACAGCTGATACCCTGACAGAGGAAGGTAGCCCAGGCTACGCCGGCCACTCCCATATCAAATGCGGTTACGAACAGAATATCTACGGCGATGTTGGCAGTAGAGGAGAACGCCAGGAACAGGAAGGGCGTTTTGGAGTCTCCCAGTGCAGAAAAGATACCGGTAGCTACATTATAGAAGAACAGGAAAGGCAGTCCGCCAATATAGATTCTTAAATACAGCAGGGAATCTGCCATGAGTTCCTGCGGTGTCTGTATCAACTCAAGCAGCCAGCCGCAGAGCATAAAGCCCAGAATCATTAATGTACCACAGAGAACACCGCAGGCAATCAGGGTGGTATATACAGACGTCTTCATTTCCTTATACTGCTTTGCTCCGAAAAGCTGTGACACAATAACAGAGCTTCCGATGTTACACCCAAAGGCAAAAGCAATAAAAATTAAAGTAATTTCATAACTGTTTCCTACGGCAGCCAGTGCATTCTCGCCGATAAATTTCCCGGCCACCAGACTGTCTGCTATGTTATAAAGCTGCTGAAAGATAACACTTCCGAAAAGTGGAAGACAAAACCGCCAAAGCACAGTGGAAGGCTTGCCTATAGTCAAATCCTTATTCATAATATATCCTCGTTTCCTTTGTGATAAAAAGCACTTTACTGTAGTATTATACTCGTTTTCAAAAAAAAAGAAAATGTATAGTTGACATACCAGACATATAAAATTAATATGATATTACAGTTCTACCCATAGGGGATATAATCCGGTTTGTGGTAAGAGAAAATCTGAGGGATTGCAACTGAAGTTCTACCCATAGCGGGATATAATCCGGCTTGTGGTAAGAGAAAATCAGAAAAATGTAATCAAACGTCTGCCCATAGATGATATATTGTCGTTCATGGTAAGAATAACTTCGGCAATATAAGGAATATGGGTTAGAAATTCATCCCACTCGATGATATTTTATATTCATGGTAAGAAAGGAAAAAAGCTAGTAGAAGGTCAACCTTTAAGGGGTTATTATCAGTTCTTTCTGATCATTAGGCGCGGGCTGAACGACAAAAGGAGGAAATATGGCAGCAAATCTGGAATATTACAAGGTCTTTTATTATGTAGCAAAATATAAGAACATGACCAAGGCAGCGGCAGCGCTCATGAGTAATCAGCCCAACGTGACCAGAGTCATGAATCTGTTGGAAGCGCAGTTAGGCTGTCGGCTCATTGTCAGATCCAATCGCGGTATAACCCTGACTGCAGAGGGGCAACAGCTCTATGCCCATGTGTCCTCGGCTTTTGAGCAGATTCAAATGGGAGAGCAGGAACTGGAACAGGCGCTGAAATTGGAGAAAGGCGCAATTTATATCGGGACCAGTGAAACTGCGCTTCATGGATATCTGTTGGAGCAGCTGGGTGCATTTCACCGGAAGTACCCGGACATACGGCTGAAAATTTTTAATTTTACCACACCGGAGGCATTGAGCGCTTTGAAGAATCATCAGATAGATTTTGCAGTGGTCACTACGCCGGTAGATGGCGGTGCTGATTTTCGGGAAATTATATTAAAACCATATCAGGTGATCCTGGCCGGTGGTTCTCAGTTTGCACAGATGGCAGAGAAAGGAGTGTGCCTGAAAGATTTAACCCGTTATCCTCTTGTCAGCCTTTCTCAAAGCACGAAGACCTTTGAGTATTATAGACGGCTGTTCTGGGAACATGGGCTGGTATATGAGCCGGATATTGAAGTGGCTACTACTGATTTGATCATGCCTATGATCATAAATAATCTGGGAATCGGCTTCTTGCCATATGCTTTTGCTAAAGAAGCCATAGATAAGGGGGAAGCAGTAGAGATTCCTGTCAAAGAAGGGGTGCCGGACCGGAATATATGTCTGGTAACTCAGGTGCAGCGGACGTTAAGTGTAGCGGCGGAGGAATTTATTAATATGCTGCTCCCGGCAAAAGATGTGATAGCCTGGTGAGGGAAGTCTGCATATGTTATAGTATAATCTAAACTATAAAGGTATGCAGTGTTATGAACAATTATGCAGTAGAACTTTGTCAGTATCCACGTATGAACAAAGTACGGCAGTTTCGGATAGAAGCCATTCAGATACCGATTGTGTACAATAAATACGGAGACCATGATCCGGATGGCCTGCTCTATGTATTGGAACAGGATGCAGACAGAATCAGAGAAGGCGCACGGAAGATGTTTGAACAGGAGATCCCGCAGCCATATGAAGAAGTGAGGCCCCTCATTATCAGGGCAAATCTGGGAGACGAGGTCAGAGTTCATTTTACCATTCACTCAACAGGCCGCTGTCCATTCACGTGCAGGGACTTGCCTATGATGTAAACACTTCAGATGGCGCCAGCGTAGGGTACAATCAGGACAGTACTACACGGCAGGAGATCAATTATACCTGGTATGCTAACAGAGAAGGTGTCTATCTGTTTCATGATATCTATCTGTACTATGCAGGAGGAATCGATGATATCTGGCTGGGACTCTGGGGGATTATCAGAGTCTACGATCAGTGTCAGGCGTGCCTGAAACCGTTGTGCCACAGACAAAGAAAGGTGCGACCGCTGCCGCCTTGTCCGGGCATGCATGATGTAGTGCGCAAATATGAGATAGCAGCTGTCCAGACCAACATTCAGTACAACAAATATGGAGACCATGATCCCAATGGGCTTGTTTTTGTACCTTTGGAGGAAGCGGATAATGTGCTGAATGGAAAATGCAATCCCAAACCCCTGATTTTGCGGGCCAATGCAGGAGACTGGATTGAAGTGACGCTGCACAATGCGTGGAATGCACAGACACCGGTTCCGTATTTTCCGTATCCCAGGGTACCGCTGGATAAGGAGCACGAGCCTTCTATGAGGGTATCCATCAATCCGCAGTTTCTGCAGTATGATCCGGTAAATGATTCCGGTATCAATGTGGGATACAATCAGCCGGAGCAGACAGTAGGCGTGGGTGAAAGCAAAAAGTATCTCTGGCATGCGGACCGGGAATATGGTACCTGTATCATCCATTCTTTTGGAGATCTTCGCAACCACAGATACCATGGCCTGTTCGGAGCAATCATCATTGAACCGGCGGGTGCGCAGTGGTACCGCAACTTTACCATGAAAAAAAGCGTTTATGAAGAACAGGCGGTCATTACGGCTCCCGGCACAGAAGCCTTCCGGGAATATGTATTATTTATCCAGAATGGCATCAGAATGCTGGATCGTCAGGGGATGGTAATACAGACGGCTGTTCAGGATGAGGGAGAACCGCTGGATGCGGAAGATACGGGAGAAAAAGGTTACAACTATCGTTCGGAGCGTTTTGCCAACCGCCTCACTACAGATAGGAGAAAGCACAAAGTATTCAGCAGTAAGGTGCATGGAGATCCTGCGACTCCGGTGCTGCGTGCTTATCCCGGTGACAGGGTGATCCTGCGTACCATGATGCCGGCAGACAAACCGAGAAACGTAGGCTTTGCCATTCACGGACACACGTGGAAAGAACAGCCGGCAGATCCTTTTTCCAGAGTTATACCTTTGCAGGGGGCCATCAGCATCGGCAGCCGCTTTGATATGGAGTTGGAAGGAGGTGCGTCCTGTCTGGGAGATTATCTGTATCGTTCCGGCAGCCTGAGATGGGATGTGGAGTCCGGTATGTGGGGAATCTTCCGTGTCGTAAAACGAGGTATCGGATGCAAGTGCAGAAATGCCTGCAGGAAGGTGGCAGAGCGCTTCAGCAAAGAATAATAAGTATCTTTGGAAAAGAGTGATCACAATAATGGGGATGTAGCGTGCATCCCCATTGTGTTCCTTGAAATTTAATTCCTCTTTCGCCGGAGGATTGCTTTTCCTAAAATATCTACTGCAGCATACAGTACGCCTGTTACCGGCCAGATGATCCAGGTAAAATCCCAACGGCCGGTATAGAAACTGATTCCCAGGTAAACAGCAGTGACCAGGCACCAGTAGATACCGGAAACAGGGTCCATGCGGCGGTTCAATTCCTTAGCCTCCGGAGAGAAGTCCTCCTGCTGAAGCAGATGCTTATAGCTGTCCTGTATCATTCCTGCTTTGATAAAAAGAATGACAGCCACGGCCACCAGAACCAACAGCAAGTCAGTAAACAGTAAGAGAAGGATGGAATCTGCTACAAGGATAGAAGAGACTACAAGAGGAATGACACCCAGGATACATAGGGCGACACCCACTGTTATATGTAGTGTAAATGTTTTTTCATAAGCCTTTAGTTTTGCCTCCGCCAGGCCGGTGACACCATATTCCGGTTCAAAAACCTCCTCTGTGATAAATTTATATTTATCCAGACGAATTCCTGTGGTGATGAACATGGGAACCGCGATGACCACCAGTGTTAAAAGGAAGAGAAGTCCGATGGCACAGGCTACGTTTTCGGAGAGCTTCTCTGGATAGTATTCGGAGATACCGGCCAAAAGCAGCAGTAGCGTAGGAGACAGGATGCACAAAGCGACTCCCAGTCCTATTTTGTTCGTCTGTGATTCGGTGACGGTCAAGTATTCGTTGGCTTCCTGCAAAGATACTCTTCGAATATCGGAGCTTTCAGGATCATTGGTGAATTCGATAGAGTTCGTTTCCAGAGAGTCCTTTAACAGGTAGTCTGTACTTACACCGAAAATTTCACTGAGTTTCAAAATTTTATCCAGATCCGGGATGGAAGCGGCGCTTTCCCATTTGGAGACGGACTGACGGGAAACATTGCACTGTTCGGCAAGTTCCTCTTGGGACCATCCGTTTTGCTTGCGTAAGGAAGCTATTTTGTCTGCTAAAATCATATATACCTCTTTCTGAGCCGGAATGTGCTGCATGCCAGCAAATCGGCTCATTTTTTATGATAGGATGTGTACACGTTTCCTCTGTATCTGCTTGTAGTATAGCAGAAAACGAGGTTGACAACTACCAAGTGCGGTTGAAAAAATAGGAAAATTTACGCAACTGTCGGTTGACAGGCAATAGTTTTGCAAGTTTCGGGTGACGGGAAGGGGAAAGTGTGGTAGAGTTATAGTGCAGCTTTGCTTTGGTGTAACTGTAATGATACGCAGGCGAAGTCTGTATATGGAAAGTGGCGAATGTTGAGCACAAGTTTGTTCATGATATAGTGATCGTCAGCGAGCGGGAATAGGAGAGCCTGTTCATCGTGAAGGGCGAATATCGATCATGAGCTTGCCAGTGATATAGTGAATAGGAGTATATATGTGGAAAAGAAAGACAGCAGGGATTTTGGCGTGGATCATGTTATTTTGTATGATGACAGGATGTGGACAATCGGGGGAAAGTGCAGCTGATGTGGCTATGCTGGTGGAACCGGAGCCAATCGTGCAGGAAAGTGATGCAGTGGAACCGGGAAATAGTGAGCAGACGCCGGAGAGCAGCGAGAGTGAGATACAGAAGCAGAGCAGCGAAATAGCGGACACAGGTGAAGATAGTGAAATGCCGGAGGAAACAGGGGGCGTAAGCCAACAGACCACGGAAGTTTCCAAGGAAACGACTGCCTTGCAGGAAACAACTGCTACGCAGGAAAATGCGTCAGCCCAAGCGCAGAACGGTCACATCGTAGCCATAGATGCCGGGCATCAGGCCAAGGGCAACAAGGAGAAGGAACCGGTGGGGCCGGGGAGTTCTGAACTAAAGGCGAAGGTTTCTTCCGGTACAAAAGGAGTGGCTACCGGTGTCTATGAATATGAGCTGAACCTGGTAATTGCGCAGGCGCTTAAGGCGGAGCTGGAAAACAGGGGCTATCAGATCGTTATGATTCGTGATACCCATGATATTGATATCAGTAATAAGGAAAGGGCGGAGATTGCCAATACCTCCGGCGCGGAAATTTTTCTGCGGATTCATGCCAACGGATCCGAAAACAGCGAAGTGCAGGGAACTATGACCATCTGCAATACGGCAGCCAGCCCTTATAATGCAGATATTTATGAGGACAGCAAACGACTTTCGGAAAATGTGCTTGATCAGATGGTGGCAGCCATGGGCTCTAAGAACCGCGGCGTCTGGGAGACAGATACTATGAGCGGCATCAACTGGTGTACCATACCTGTTACCATTATTGAGATGGGCTATATGAGTAATCCTGAGGAGGACAAGCTGATGCAGGATGGTTCTTATCAGGAGAAGATTGTTCAGGGAATTGCCAATGGTGTAGATGCTTATTTTGGATATTGAGAGGGATAATCACATGAAGAGAAATGTCAGTCTGGATGAAATATCCGATGGAAAATTATATGATGAGAATGATATGGTGAAGGCAGGGTGTAATGACTGCAAGGGCTGTTCTTCCTGTTGCCGTGGAATGGGAGATTCCATTATTTTAGACCCGTTAGACATTTTTCGGCTGACAGCCGCTCTTGGAAAAACATTTCAGGAGCTGTTGGAAGCGTATGTGGAGTTAGGGGTAGTGGATGGAGTTATTCTGCCTCATTTAAAGATGACAGGGGAGGAAGAAAAGTGTGCCTTTCTGAATAAAGAAGGACGATGCAGTATTCATCCGTATCGCCCGGGTATCTGCCGACTTTTTCCTCTGGGAAGGTATTATGAGAACGGAAGCTTTCGCTATTTTTTGCAGAACAGGGAATGTGAGAAGACCAATCGTACCAAAGTGAAAGTCAGCAAATGGATAGATACGCCGGATCTTAAGGAAAACAGGGCGTTTATTACAGACTGGCATTATTTCCTCAATGACTGCGAGGAACTGCTTTCAGAAAGCGAAGATGATGCTTTTAAGAAAAATTTGAATCTGTACCTGTTGAATCTTTTCTTTATCAGGCCTTATGAGGCGGAAAGTGATTTCTACGAGCAGTTCAGAAAGCGTCTTTTACGGGCAAAAGATGACCTGGGAATGTGAGGATAAGAAATGCATAAGGTACAGGCGAAAGGCATTTTATCAGCTCATAATGGAATGAATATTTATCGCGGCTGTCAGCACGGCTGCATTTATTGTGATGCCCGAAGCGCCTGTTATCAGATGAAGCATGAGTTTGAGGATATCGAGGTAAAAGAGAATGCGCCCGTCTTATTGGAACAGGCCCTCCGCAGCAAGAGAAAGCGCTGTATGATCGGGACAGGCGCTATGTCAGATCCCTATATTCCTTTGGAAGAAGAATTGCAGCTGACAAGAAGATGCCTGGAACTGATAGCAGAGTACGGTTTTGGTTTATCCATCCAGACCAAGTCGGACAGAATCCTGCGAGATTTGGACTTATTAAAAGAGATTAACAGGAAAGCAAAATGTGTCGTGCAGATGACTTTGACCACTTATGATGAAGATCTTTGCCGTATTTTGGAGCCAAATGTGTGCACCACGGCCAGAAGAGTGGAGGTCCTTGATATCATGAGGCAGGAAGGGATTCCGACAGTGGTGTGGATGACTCCTATTTTGCCTTTTATCAATGATACCAGAGAAAATGTCGAGGGATTGCTTAAGCAGTGTGTCCGTGTGCAGACGAAGGGAATTCTTACCTTTGGCATGGGCGTCACATTGAGGCAGGGAGACAGAGAGTATTTTTACAGGAAGCTGGACAGGTATTTTCCGGGGATGAAGGAGCGATATATTCGTGTCTATGGCAATGATTATGAACTGCCAAGTCCCAATAACAGGGAGTTAATGGATTTGCTTCGCAGTACGTGCAAAGAGCATGGGATAATGTGCGGGACGGAAGAATGTTTTGCGTATTTACACGAGTTTGAAGAGCGGGGAGGGTATGAGCAGTTGAGTTTGTTTTAAATCCTTTTTATCTGTTTACATTTGAACATTGTTTTGCTAAAATGGAATCAGATAGAGTCAGAAAGGAAGTGAATGAGATCATGGGTGGAAAAATTCTTGAGTATAAGGCGAAAACGATTTTTAAGGAAGGAATTCAGACCGGAATCCAAACCGGAATTGAAACAGGGAGCATGCACTGTTATCTAAACGCGTTGGCCAGAGGATTATCCCATGAGGATGCAATCGCGATAGCTGATATTACGGAAGAAACCGCTGCGAAGGCTTTATCACTTAGAAAAGAGGGAAAGTTATAACACTGTACGAAATAATCGGGGCTGTCAACAGTCCCGTTTAAAAATAGGAGGATTAAAAATGACAAAGAAATATGATGTGACAGCATTGGGAGAATTGCTGATTGATTTCACAGATAATGGTCTGAGCGGTCAGGGCAACACTCTCTTCGAGGCCAATCCCGGAGGGGCTCCCTGTAATGTGCTGGCTATGTTAAATAAAGCAGGACATAAAACTGCTTTCATTGGCAAGGTAGGCCAGGACATTTTCGGAAATAAGCTGAAAGGGGTACTGGACGAAGTCGGTATCGACACCAGTAATCTGATTATGGATGAAGATGTAAGAACAACGCTTGCATTTGTGCAGACGCTTGCGGGCGGTGACAGAGATTTCTCTTTCTATCGTAATCCCGGTGCAGATATGATGCTCAAGGAGGATGAACTGAAGGAAGAGATTCTGAAAGATACGGCAGTGTTCCATTTCGGCACATTGTCTATGACCCATGATGAGGTAAGGGAAGCTACCAAAAAGGCTATTGCCATTGCAAAAGAAAATGGCGCTATCGTTTCCTTTGACCCTAACCTTCGTCCTCCTTTGTGGAAATCCCTGGATGATGCGAAAGAACAGGTGGCTTATGGCCTGACGCAGTGTGATGTGCTGAAGATTTCAGATAATGAGATTCAGTGGTTCACCGGTGAAGAGGATTATGATGCAGGTATCGCGAAGCTGAGAGAACAGTATAATATTCCGCTGGTTCTGCTTTCTATGGGAAGAGACGGAAGCCGTGCTTATTATAAGGATCTCAGAGTGGAAGTGGCGCCTTTCCTGCAGGAAAACACCATCGAGACCACCGGTGCCGGAGATACCTTCGGCGGAAGCTGTATCCATTATGTGCTGAAATATGGTCTGGATAATCTGGATGAAGACAAGTTAAAAGAAATGCTGACATTTGCAAATGCGGCAGCTTCTATTATTACCACCAGGAAGGGTGCACTGAGAGTGATGCCTACTGTGGAAGAAGTGGAAGAATTGATTAAGAGCAGACAGTAAATAAAAGAAAAAGGTGCTATTGCATTGCTTGGTGAATGAAGTTAAGCGGTGTAATAGCGCCTTTTTTGTTAGATTATTTGTTATTTTATGTAACGAAAAATACGCTTGCCACATAATTAAATTAGAGGTATTTTAACTGTGACCCTATAACTGATTATGGTGGGAGGATACAAATGAACGAAATATATTACGCACATATATCAGAGGACGGAAGAAAGCAGACTGTTTTGGAACACCTGGAGGGTACAGCAAGACTGGCAGCCGAGTTTGCTGAGGTTTTTGGAGAAGAGCAGATGGGGCAGCTTATAGGACTGGCACATGATATCGGAAAATACACGCCCGGGTTTCAAAAAAGGTTAAATGGCGGGTCCAAAGTGGATCATTCGTCTGCCGGCGCATTTGAGGCTATGAAGATGCAGATGTTCCCGGCATCATTCTGTATTGCCGGACACCACGGTGGCTTACCTGACGGAGGAGACAGTGCAGATCAGGGTACACTGATGGGAAGACTGGCAAAAGTGCAGTCAGGTGGTATTGAGGATTATTCTGCATTTCAGAGGGAAATCAAATTATCGGGAGTGCATTTACGACAGGAAATGGGAAATGATGCATCAGCATACTGTTTTCTCATCAGGATGCTTTTCTCCTGCCTTGTAGATGCGGATTATCTGGATACTGAGCGATTTATGGATGCGAAAACAGAGGAAAATGCTCAGAATCAAAGTGGATGGTCCAATCCGGCAGATATGGAGGAACTGGATAGAAGATTGCAGAAATACATTTCTCAATGGTTTCCGCCCAAAAGTGAGCTAAACAGGCTGCAATGCGGTATTTTAGAGACATGCATTACAAAGGGAGAAGAAGAAAAGCCCGGTTTATTCAGCCTGACGGTACCTACCGGTGGAGGCAAAACAGTTGCTTCGCTGGCGTTTGCAATCCGCCATGCCAGAAAACATGGGAAGAAGAGAATTATCTATGTGATCCCTTATACCTCTATTATTGAACAGACTGCAGATGTATTCAGAAAAGTTCTTGGGCCGGAAAATGTATTAGAGCATCACAGTGGTGTGGTATATGAGGATGAAGGCGGAATATCGGAAGAAACTATGCGGAAGATCAAAGCTACCGAAAATTGGGACATGCCGGTGATTGTTACAACGGCTGTACAGTTTTTTGAAAGTCTATACAGCAACAAACCATCCAAATGCAGAAAGCTTCATAATATTGCCGATAGTGTCATTATTTTTGATGAAGCGCAAATGCTTCCGATTCCTTACCTGAGACCCTGCGTTCACGGAATCTCACAATTGGTAGAGAAATACAAGGTTTCAGCGGTACTTTGCACCGCTACGCAGCCGGCATTAGAAAATATTTTCAAAAAATATCTGCCTGATCATCCTGCTATTGAATTGTGCCCGGAACATTTTAGGAAGAACGATATTTTTCGGCGTGTGACGTTTCGAAAGGTGGGGAAGCTTACCTGGGAAGCATTAGGGAAAGCACTCAATGATCAGCGGCAGGTACTTTGTATTGTAAACAGTCGTCAGAATGCTAATGAAATATTCCAAATGCTGGAGGGTGAGGGAAGGTTTCATTTATCAACATTGATGTATCCTGAGCATCGAAGACAGATATTGGATCAGATAAAAAAACGATTAAAAGAGGGAAAAATTTGCAGAGTGGTTGCTACCTCATTGATAGAAGCCGGAGTAGATGTGAGCTTTCCGGCAGTCTTCCGGGAAGAAGCGGGCTTGGATTCCATATTGCAGGCTGCAGGCAGGTGTAATCGAGAAGGCAAGTGGTCCAGTACAGAAAGTGTTGTTACCATTTTTCAGGCGGAAAATAAGCCACCCCAATTATTTGCAACATCGATAGGTGCGGCTCGCAGTGTTCTGATGCGCAGGGAGGATATTGCATCGGAGGAGGCGATTCATGATTACTTTGTAGAATTGTTGGATCTGAAAGGCGAGGATGCTCAGGACAGAAAGCAGATCATAAAAAGAATGGAAAGCGGAGATTTCCCGTTTAAGAGTATCGCGGATGATTTTAAATTGATTGAAAATGATGTGAAGACAATTTATATTCCCAGAGAGCAGAATGAAGCTTTCATTTCACGGTTGAAAAATGGTGAGCGGTCCAGGGAACTTTTCAGAGAGCTTGGACAGTATGGAGTTTCAGTTTATGAACAGCACTATGAGGCTTTACTTCATGCAAACGACATTGTTGTTTTGGATGAAGGGGCGGCAATCCTGGTGAATGATAAGATGTATTCAGAAGAAACAGGGCTGTCTTTGGAAGCAGATTTCGGAAAAGCATTGTTTATTTAGGATATAACAGATATAATTATTTAAATAAAGGATAAGTCAATCGTTTAACAAGAAAGGGGGAAGATTTCGATGTCGATTCGTTTGGAAGTCTGGGGGGATTATGCGCTCTTTACCAGACCGGAAATGAAAACAGAGAGGGTGTCCTACGATGTAATGACACCATCGGCTGCCAGAGGTATTCTGGAGGCAATTTATTGGCATCCCGGATTGGTGTACAGGATTGATCGGATCTATGTCCGGTCGCCGATTCAGTTTACCAATATCAGGCGTAATGAAGTGAAATCGGTAGTAAATGCCCGGGCGGCCAAGGCTGCCATGGAGAAAGGAAGAGGTGAACTCTGGATAGCAACCTCGGAGGATATTCAGCAAAGGGCAGCGATGATCCTGAAGAATGTCCGCTATGTGATTGAAGCCCATTTTGACATGACAGATAAAGCAGCAGAAGGTGATAATCCGGGTAAGTTCCAGGATATCTTAAAGCGTAGGATAAACAAGGGACAGTTCTTTCATCAGCCTTATTTCGGGTGCAGGGAGTTTCCGGTAAATTTCTCGTTATGTGATACGATACCGCCATGTCCATCGGAGTTAAAAGGAGAGGAAGACTTAGGGTATATGCTTTATGATATGGATTATTCTGATACGGAGAATATCCGGCCTATGTTTTTCAGAGCAGTTATGAAAGATGGAATGATTGAGGTTCCTTCACGGGATAGCCAGGAGGTGAAGGGATGATCTTACAGGCGCTTGTAAAATATTATCAAGATATGGCTGCAAAAGGTAAAATTGCAGAATATGGATGGGGACCTGCGAAAATCTCTTATGCCCTGGAGCTTGATGAAGAAGGTGATTTACTTCAGGTCATTTCAGTAAAAGAAGAGTCCAAGAACGAAAAAAAGAAAGCACTGGTACCTCAAAATATCATACTTCCGGCAGCAGTAAAAAGAAGTTCAGGAGTTGCACCTAATTTTCTTTGGGATAATTCGGCATACATATTGGGGATTGACGCAAAAGGAAATGCAGAGCGCGCGAAGAACTGTTTTGAAGCGTGCAAAGAGCTGCATAAAAGGCTGTTACAGGATGTGGATGTTCCGGAGGCCAAAGTTCTGCTTCGCTTTTTTGAAAAATGGAATCCGGACTTTGCAAAAGATCATCCTGCGCTTACCGAATATTATGAAGATATCATCGCTTCGTCAAATCTTGTTTTTCGATTTGAGGGAAAATATCTTCATGAAAATGCTTTGATTCGGGAAGCGTGGACGAGGTATTACCGGAAGACGGATGGAAAAGCAGAGGGAATCTGCCTTGTGACAGGTGAAAGGGGCCCCGTAGCAGTTCTGCACCCTTCAATTAAAGGGATTGTGGGGGCACAGTCCAGCGGGGCATCATTAGTTTCTTTCAATGCACCTTCTTTCTGCTCTTATGGACAAGAACAGGGATTTAATGCATCTACAAGCGAATATGCAGCTTTTGCCTATGGTGCCGCATTAAATTACCTGATTTCGGAGGAAGGACATTCTTATCGAATCGGCGATACAACAGTGCTTTGCTGGGCTGACGGTGGTGAAAAAGAATATCCGGGATTGCTTGGAACCTTTTTATTTGGAGCGACGTCACAATATTCTGAGAAGGAGCTGTCAAACAAGGTTAATGGTCTGCTGGAAGGAAATTGTGTAGAGTTCGATGAAGGTAGATTGGATCCCCGGAAACCATTTTACATCCTGGGTATTTCTCCGAATGCAGCCAGGTTATCGGTACGTTTCTTTCTGAAGAATTCTTTTGGCAATGTTCTTCGTAACGTGAATGAGCATTATGAGAGACTGAGGATACAAAGACCGGCTTATGATTCAGTTGAAAATCTGCCGATGTGGAAACTTTTGGGAGAAACAGTGAATCAGGCGGCCAGAGACAAAGCTCCTGCCCCGGAACTGGCAGGAGAAGTTTTAAGGGCAGTGCTTACGGGCAGCCGCTATCCGGTTACATTACTTAACGGAGTGATTCTGCGTATCCGGGCAGAGCATAAGGTGAACAGAGGGCGGGCGGCCATTATAAAAGCATATTATTCGAAAAATACTAATCCGGATGTACCAGAGGAGGTTTTGAAAGTGTCATTGAATAAAGAAAGTACGAATATACCATACCAGTTGGGAAGATTGTTTGCTACATTGGAGGCAATACAGGCGATAGCGAATCCCGGCATTAGCACTACGATTAAGGATAAATATTTTAATTCTGCATCATCAACACCGGCGGTAGTATTTCCGGGATTAATTAACCTGGCACAGAAGCATTTAAAGAAAATAAATAATAGTAAAACACTTAATAGACAATTAGGGGAGATCCTCGATAAAATCGGAGAGGAGTTTCCTGCAAGATTGAATCTGCCGCAGCAGGGTTCTTTTCAGCTGGGATATTATCATCAGACAACAGCATGGTCTGAGCGTAAAGAGAAGGAGGAAGAATAAATATGGAACCTATTAAGAATCGTTATGAATTTGTGGTATTATTTGATGTGGAAAATGGAAATCCCAATGGAGATCCTGATGCCGGTAACATGCCAAGAGTAGATCCGGAGACCGGATATGGAATCGTAACAGACGTATGTCTGAAGCGAAAAATCAGGAACTACGTAGAAACTGTAAAGGAAGATGCAACAGGTTATCGTATTTATATTAAAGATGGTGTTCCTCTGAACCGCAGTGATGCAGAGGCATATGCAGAGCTTGAGGTAACAGAGAAGGATATTAAGGAAAAAAAGAAGGCAGATCCCGATATTGACCGGAAAATACGCGACTGGATGTGTTTGAATTTCTTTGATATCAGAACCTTCGGTGCAGTTATGACCACATTTGTGAAGGCACATCTCAACTGTGGGCAGGTGCGTGGGCCGGTACAGTTTGGTTTTGCCAAAAGTGTGGATCCTGTAGTTCCTCAGGAGGTCACCATTACCCGTGTGGCTATTACCACAGAGGATGATGCAGTGCAAAAAGAAACCGAGTTTGGCAGAAAATACATCATTCCTTACGGGCTCTACAGATGTGAAGGATATGTTTCGGCTAATCTGGCTCGAAAGGTGACAGGATTTTCTGAAGATGATCTGAAGCTTCTCTGGGAAGCAATTTTGAATATGTTCGAGCATGATCATTCTGCGGCCAGAGGAAAGATGGCTGTCAGGGAGCTGATCGTATTTCGCCATGACAGTGAGCTGGGAAATGCTCCTGCATATAAACTCTTCGAAGCAGTTAAAATTAATAAGAAAGATGGAGTAGATTTCCCAAGAGGATACTCTGATTATGATATTTCGGTAGGAGAAATACCTGATGGCGTTACCTGTGTGAGGATGTAAGTATGTATCAGGAAGAAGACTATCTTATGATTTCCGGGCTGGAACATTTCGCATTTTGCCGAAGGCAATGGGCACTGATTCATATTGAACAGCAATGGGCAGAGAACAGCAGAACCGTTGATGGAGCCATTCTTCATGAGAAAGCACATAATCCTGATTTAAGAGAAAAGCGGGGAGAATTGATGATTACCAGAGGTATAAGAGTTTTCTCCGCTGAATTGGGGATATCCGGTGAGTGTGATGTGCTGGAATTCCATAAGTCAGATAATGGTATTTCACTTCAGGGATATGAAGGATTATGGCAGCCGTATCCTGTAGAGTATAAGCGGGGGACACCTGCAACAGGCGAAGGAAATGCGCTTCAGCTGTGCGCACAGGCTATGTGTCTGGAAGAAATGCTTTGCTGTGAAATTAAGGATGGAGCTTTGTTTTACGGAGAGATAAGAAGGCGCGACAATGTACAATTTACAGAAGAATTACGTCAGCGGGTAAAAGATTACTTAAAAGAAATGCATGATTATTATAAAAGAGAATATACACCCAAGGTGAAAACAGGAAAATCATGCAATGCATGTTCTTTGAAAGAAATTTGTGTGCCAAAGCTGTCAAAAGCAAAATCTGTAAAAGCTTACCTTCAGAAGAAAATGGAGGAAGATTCATGAGGCATTTATTAAATACCTTATTTGTAACATCGGAAGATGCTTACTTAAGTTTAGATGGAGAAAATGTAGTTGTAAATCGAGACAAGCAGGAAATAGGACGATTCCCGCTGCATAATCTGAACGCCATATTTTCTTTCTCATATGCAGGGGCTTCTCCGGCTTTAATGGGAGCCTGTGCATCAAAAGAAATCAATCTGGTCTTTTGTACGCCAAGAGGGAAATTCCTGGCAAGAACTACAGGAGTAAGTAACGGTAATGTGTTGCTGAGAAGAAAGCAATATCGCATAGCGGATGATGCAACGGAAAGCTGTAAGATAGCCAGAAATATGATTTTCGGAAAGTTATATAACTGTAGATGGAGCATAGAAAGGACCAAAAGAGACCATAAGATGCGGATAGACGAGGAGAAGTTCATCAGGGCATCCGAATCAATCAAAAAATTGATGTCAGATGTTTTGAAAGAAGAGTCTCTTGACAGCTTGCGTGGCTTGGAAGGTGTGGGTGCAACTGCCTATTTCGGTGTCTTTGATGATATGATTTTGCGTGATAAAGAAGAGTTCTTTTTCCGAGAGCGTAACAGGCGACCGCCCCTCGATAAGATCAATGCTATGTTGTCATTTGCGTATAGTCTTCTGGGGAATGATTGTGCCTCCGCGCTGGAGAGTGTCGGCCTGGACTCTTATGTCGGTTTTTTACATAGAGATAGACCGGGAAGGACTTCTCTGGCATTGGACCTTATGGAGGAATTGCGGCCGTGTATGGCAGATCGGTTTGTACTCACGATGGTTAATAATCGGATGGTTGCTCCTGGAGATTTTGAAACATCAGAGAGTGGAGCAATACGAATGAAGGATGGAGCCAGAAAGAAATTCTTGAAAGGATGGCAGGAAAAGAAACAGGAGCTGATTACCCACCCCTATTTAGAAGAAAAGATTCCATGGGGGCTTGTTCCCTATATACAGGCTTTGCTTCTGGCAAGATATTTGCGTAATGATCTGGATGAGTATCCTCCGTTTCTGTGGAAGTGAGGTGAAATATGCTGGTATTGATTACGTATGATGTCAACACGGAAGACGCTGCAGGAAGAAGACGGTTGCGGCAGATTGCAAAGAAGTGTGTCAATTATGGTCAGCGTGTGCAAAATTCTGTATTTGAATGTCTGGTCGATGCTGCCCAATGTACGATGTTGAAACATGAGTTATGCAGTATTATGGATGAAAATAAGGATAGTCTGAGATTCTATTATTTAGGAAATAAGTATCAGACGAAAGTGGAACATTTTGGTGCAAAAGCAACGTATGAACCAGAAGGGCTTCTGATGATCTGATGGTGCGAAGGTGAAGCGTGCAGAGAATCCCCGGGAGGTTCGCACCTGGAAAATGCGAATTGTTGTGTTGAATTTTTCTGTAATATGATAAATAAATTAGATAATCGTCTTCAGTAGATGTATTGAGGAGGGTTATTTGAGTAAAATGTACAAAAGTAGTAGGGGATTATTAGCTACTTTTGCTGTCTCTCCCTTTGCTGGGAGAGTGGGTTGAAATACAGAAGAAAAAATGTGTATTGTGAAGGAGAACTGTCTCTCCCTTTGCTGGGAGAGTGGGTTGAAATCTGTGCTTGATATGTTTGCTGTTGGTGTGCCTTGGTCTCTCCCTTTGCTGGGAGAGTGGGTTGAAATAATCCGGAATATCTCGATATTGGTAGCTTTGAGGGGTCTCTCCCTTTGCTGGGAGAGTGGGTTGAAATCGTGCCTGCAAAGAAGGAAAAAACTGAT
>JBGVLR010000255.1:0-3016 GCA_045124375.1 Acetatifactor sp. | reverse complement strand
AGGGGAGACGGGAAGGTTCCGGTATCCATTTGGAAAAAACTGCATATTCTGATAGCGGGAGGCGAGCGGTATGGAACGGATCAGAAAGCAGCTTCATGCAGAGGAAGCACATCAAAAAAAGATTACGGGAAAAGGCGTTACGGCAGCAATCCTGGATTCGGGGGAGTGAGTTATTATATTGTCAAGTCAGGAAAAAACCAGTAGATATCAGGGGTTCAGTGATTTTTGTCCTACAGAAAAATGCCAAAAGTCACGGCGGTTTTGAGGATAAAAGGGCCCTTTAAAATCAAAATTTATGTGCGAAAATCCGTTTTGCAATAATTTGCAGATTGTCTCTTGAAACGGTCACCTGTGCCATATTTGACGGTCACGCCTAGCCATAATCGACGGTCAGCTTGAGCCATATTAACCGGCCATCTATCTCCGATATAATAGTGGTATCTTCCGATACGGAAGAAATACTATTTTAGGAGGTCCGAAATGGATTACAAGAAAGTACTTAGACTTCACTTCGTGAACAAACTCAGTGGGCGTGAGATTGCTGAAAGCTGCGGTGACTGCGGCAAATCAGCAGTGAATGAATTCCTCAGGAGGTTTAGAAACTGCCAGGAACTCTCTTATCCTCTAAAAGAGGAAGTTACAAATGAATATATAGAGTCGCTGCTCTATAAAAAGTCGGGTATTGCAGCTGATCAGCAGTTTTACAGAGACTTTGACAAAGAAGCTGTGTACAAATCACTGGCTCGCAAGGGTGAAACTTTAAAACACCTCTGGCAGAAATATAATGCTGTCGGAGAAGTTGATGGCAGGAAGCCATATAGCTATCGCCAGTATTGCAGACGATACTCGGAATGGTCTTCATCAAAGCAGATTACCTTTCACATCCAGAGATATCCCGGTGTCAATCTTGAGCTGGATTATGCCGGAAAACAGCTTCAAATCCGCAATCGCCGATATCCAAATGAAACAACAAAGGTAACCGTATTTATCGCAGCTCTTACCTACAGTGATTACTTCTATGCTGAGGGAATGATCGACTGTGATATCCGAAACTGGATCAGAGTCAACAATAATGCGCTTGATTACTTCGGAGGCATCACTCCTACAGTCACTCCGGATAACTGCAAGGTAGCTGTTAACAAGAACAAAGACTGGATCAGCCCTGAACTAAATAAAGACTATCAGGCATGGGCTGAACATAACGACACGGTTATTACGCCTGCGAAGGTGAAATCTCCACGCTGGAAACCAGTGGTTGAAGGACATGTAAAGATCGTAACAATGCACATCTTAGTCGAGATGGAAGAAATGACCTTCTATTCTCTGGAAGAACTTAACCGGGTTCTTCAGCAGAAAGTTGCTGAAGAGAACCATCGAAACTTTGAAGGATTATCTTATTCTCGTGCTGATCTCTTTAGACAAGAAGAGAAGGAGACTCTTCTGCCTCTTCCGCTCAATAAATTCGAGTACCTTGAACGAAAGACCGTTAAAGTAGCACAAGACTTCTCCTTCACCTTCGACAAGGTTCATTATAGCATGCCACGCAAGTATTTAAAGAAGGAACTTGAGCTCCGTGTCGGAGAAAGAGAAATCCTGGTCTATAATAAGAACGGAGACTACATCCGTACTCATAAACGCAGCTATACCCCTAAAGAGTGGGTAATTATTCCTTCAGATATGCCTGCTGAATACGGTGATTACGGTTACTGGAACGTTCCGTACTTCCAGCAGAAGGCTTCAAAGATCGGACCAAGTACCAGAACACTGATTGATGTTGTGATCAGTAAATATCCATATCCGGTACAAGCATTCCGCAGTTGCTTCGGCATCCTTCGTCATGCGGAGAAGTACAGCCCGGAAGCATTGGAAAAATGCTGCAGGGATGCTGTGAATCTCGGCAAATGCAACTACTCTTATGTTACTAACACCGTATCTACTTATCACACAGAAAAGAAATCCGAAGAAACGGCAAGTGTTACTCAGGCACAAGAAAGCGTAACCGGACGATATAAAGATGACGACAGCCGCTATTCCCTAAAGAATCTTCTGATGCGCCAGGAACAGGAGGTGCACCGTGAAGACTGATCATGCTGACATCATTGAAATGCTTGATTTCTTAAATCTTCCGATTGCTTCCGGTCGCTTTGCTGAGTTATTGAGAAGCCCTGATTTAGGAAACTATAATTCAATACAGTTCTTACGTGATGTACTTGAAACTCAATACCTTGACCGAGTTGCTACCAAGTTCGAAACCAACCTTCGCCTTAGCAGCCTGATTAACAAAGGTGCCTTGATGGAGAATCTCAGAACTGGAAATGGACGACTTTATAATGATTCTGTTGTAGACCAGATCCGTAGCTTCAGCTTTGCCGAGGATCGATTAAATGTTGGCATCTACGGCATCACCGGCGCAGGAAAGTCCTACTTCCTGTCGGCTTGCTGTGTAGAAGCCTGCAGACGAAACTATCGTTGCAAGTACATCGATTATTCAGATCTTTTGGATGAACTGATTATCCTGAACCGTCAGGAAGACTTAACCAGATATCGAAAACGCATCAAGTATTATGCTAAGATACAGCTTCTGTTCATCGATGATTTTGCAATTAGTCGATACTCTGAGGAGGGAATGAAGATCTTATATCATCTAATAAAGATGAAGGCTGATCTTGGAACCTCAACATTATTCACCAGCCAGTACAGCCCCGATGAATGGGGAAAATATCTAAGTGATGAGAAGGAGTGCTACGGTAAACTGGATGGCATCCGCCGTCGGCTTACCACTGGTTTCACTGTTCTCATCGAAAAAGCAGAATAAACTGTAACTACACTAACCGATTTGGAACCTATGGGATAACTCTTATCCCGTAGTGTTCCATGTCATCAAATTGACTGACCGTTTAATACGGCCCTGCCTGGCCGTCGAATATGGCCTCATCGGCCACTAAAGGTGGCTATCTGCACATATAAACTATTTTTTTAAAAACTCAGTCATTTTCGGTTAACTTTTCCTGCATAA
>JBGVLR010000254.1:0-11780 GCA_045124375.1 Acetatifactor sp. | reverse complement strand
GTCCCGCACTGCTAATACATCTGCCATTTGATAACACCCCTCTAATCTTCTTGAAAAACTCACCGTGAGTTTTTCAAGTTTTGGGATATTATCTCATATTGATGGGTGAAATGCTAGGCGGGTGATTATTGAGCGCTTACGAAAAAAGCTATCCATGATGATAAATTTAAATTGAGGTGAAATCTGTGAGACGGTGGATTGATAAAATAGTTACGGTTAGTTTGCAAAAAAATTATATTACAGAGGAACAAGCTCCGTGGCTTCATTACGCACTAGAAAAAAGAACGACGATTCTTCTTGTCGCAGTTCCGTTTTGCCTACTCGGCTGTAGCCTATCTCCAATAAGCACTACGACTGCGTTCCTGTTCAGTTTCTACTTTTTGAGAGAACGAACAAGCGGACTCCATACTAGCAGTGTGTGGGTTTGCTTGATTACTTCGTTGGTACTAGAATTTTTATTCTTAGGCATATTGCCAAGGGTAATGAGTAGAGAATATACATCGGCTTTTGCGCTATTATCCGTTGGCTATATATTTATATTCGCGCCATTTCGGTGTTCATACATACAATTTACTGACGAAGAGGCCAACGCAAGTGCAGTAGGTGTAAAGATACGCACAGCTGTTCTTTTTGTTATATGGTTTCTGCTCAGTAGAGCAGGCTTCCTACAAGCGGCTGATGGCATTACATACGGGATACTAATGACAGCATTCTCACTGGCATTAGCATATATAAAACCAAAGGAGAGAACCAAATGAAAAAGCCAGAAGGAAAAAAGCAGATTATTAAGAAAATGGTTTCTGCGCTTGCTGATAAAGAGGCAAGGGAGTGGCCTCCTGTATGTCTTGGTTTTTTGTATCAGCCCAAGCGTCCGGTTACCAGACTCTCTGCCGAAAGTGAAATTGGGGAGACAGAATTGAAGCACAAACGTTCTTAAGACCACTACAATAGCGAAGGTAAGAAGATCACACACAGGTAAACGTCTGTGTGTGGTTTTCTTTTTAGAGTACGCGACAGAATTTTCGCAGTTGCGCAGGAAAAATTGAAATGCGCATTTTGACCTGCTACAATCTGGACATAAATGAAGCAGAGTGTACAGCTTGGAGGCATAACTATCGCAGTGATAGAAACACGGGAGAATTGAATTTTTGCATTAATGTATCATACTGCCTGATCAGCAGTTGATTATTGCCCAAAGTTTTTGGGATATGCGTAGCCTAGAAACTTGCAAACGCTTACCATAGGCCATCAATGGTAATGGGCGATGGGTGGTGGCTTCGAGACTCCATATACATAAAGAAAGAGGGATTAGTATGAAAAAAACTATGAGCCGTGTTGGAGCAGCCCTGTTTGCGTGTGTTCTTTGCTTTTCGATGCTACTGCCTGTAAGCGCGGCTAGCATTGATCTAGGCGAAGGCACATCCATTGCACCTGCGGCAATTCCGTCTGGAACTTCACAAACACTTTTTCCTTTGACTGCCGCACATGTCACAGACTTTCTATGCAGTCAATCTGCGACTAGCGGAGACAAGTACTTTGTTCCGAACAACTACAAGGAGTTTGACAGTGTGCTGGTAAAAGGAAAGCTCACTCACACTGCAACCGGAACATCTATCCGTACAGGAGTTTGCCGCTGGGATAAGACGTTAAAGAAATATCTTCCAATTGATTACAGAGAATACGCCAGTGGAGATCCCATCAATTTCGGTGTGGCGATAGACAAAATGTTGGGAACGTATCGGAATGAAGCGCATTTTGGATATATCAAAAATATTGCGGGGGCCGGATATGTGAGCGGCGGAACGATTACTTTCTCGGCATATGTCTATTGATTGCATAATGCTGTAAGTGACCCGTTAAGCAAACAACGAAAACTAAATAAGTTATCCAATCAAGACTCTGCGCCTGTGCAATGCAGGCGCAGAGTCGGTGTTTCACAACGAAGGAGTGGTTATCAATGAATCGGAGAGTGAGATGGATAGCGGCGGCAACAGCAGCTGTTGTCATATTATGCGGCTGTCAGGCCAACCCTGAGCAAAACGTGGTTATCAGTAAGAACGACGGTGCATTAGAAAAGAAGCTGACCATTTCGGCAGCTTCGGAGGGTGAAGTGAAGCAAATTGCCTGGCATGAGAGTTTTGTAAGCACCGATGGCAGTATCGAGTACACCATTGATTTGGATACCGATATCGAATACAAGCCTCTACCCACACTGAAGGTTGTACCCCGGTTCTTAACCGGGGAGGATGTGCATCGGGCAGCTCAAGCACTGGTGCCGGACGCAGAGTTTTATGAACTTCCTTCCAGCTCAAATTTGGTTTATTCCAAGAGTGAGCTTTTGGAGAAGGTCAATCGCTGGACTGAGTACGCAACGGAAGAAAAAGCAAAAACGCTTTTTGATATAACAGACCAGTACTTGGTTCCTGATATGCTGGAGTATATCAAAGAAGGTATTGTGTTCTATACTCAAAAAGCGGAAACCGCTCCAGAAGAATGTCCACACACAGCTTGTCAGTGGACATTTCAGAAAGAGCGGGTATACCGGGATGATCCTATGGAGATTTTAGGACGAGATCCTGCGGATGACTTAGATGTCATCATCGCAAACGCACTGAAAGATGGTATAGAATATACCCTTAATGCAAGCACTCGGAACCAGGAGGACTATAAGCTTAACACCATCGATTTACAACTTTGTGATGGAAACAATATGACAAACATCGATTTGGCAATCTACCGGAAAATGTTTTGCCGTACGGAGAGACCGACGGATGAACAGATTCAGTCAGTAAAAGAGACAGCACAAAAGCTACTGGATGAGATCGATATTGGTAGTTGGCTGGTAACAACTGCTTCAGTAAAAAATACTTCTTATCCTGATGGAGAGGAATATTTAATTGAGGTAAATGCAAAGGCATTGCTCAATGAGGATGGCATTCCAATCTTAGAAGATCAAATTGTTAGATTCCAGGATAGCGATGTATATGTTTCTCAGTACGGAAATCCTGAAGTATCTATTTTCTACTCCGCTAATGGGAACCTAATTGACTTCCGGATGTCATCTCCAATCGAAATGGAAAGTGTTGTAAACGAAAAGACGGCTATACTGTCCCTAGACGAACTGATGGATCGAGTCAAAAATCAGCTTGCACTTAATGACGCAGAGAGTATTAATACTATTATCGAACAAGAGAACCTGTATGGCGAAGAGTTGATTTGTAAAGTTAACGTATCTGATGTATCCTATGGTTTGGCGCGAGTTCAGATACAGGGAGAAGGGACAGAACGGTATTATTATGTTCCGGCATTGGTTTTCAAAGGTAGTGCAAACTATTATGGTAAAGACAGTGGTAAATGCTATGTAGAGACAGAAGTGGGTCGAACGACACCATTTCTTTGGATAAATGCCGTGGATGGAAGCGTGATTAGCTGATTATTGTTATGCAATTTCAATTCGATTGACAGAGAGGGGGAAAATATGAGAAATGCAATTTCCAGCGGCTTTCGGCAGGCGGCGAATTTTTGGATGTTTTTTGTGCCGGCTCTGACCGCCATCGTAATTATGCTGAACTTCATAGACCCTGTTATTCGTGTCTACCGGGAAAATGGCTTTTTTGTTGAGGGCTTTCATATTGAGCTGATGACGCAGGGCTTTCAGTCCGATTCGCTTTCCTCGTTTCTTCCCATTCTGGCGGCATTGCCCTTTGGGGGTTGCTTTGTGGACGATCTGAAAAGCAAATTTGCCCGTTTCTTTCTGATCCGCAGCAGCTACCGTACATATATTGTGAGCCGTATTATCGTCGGCTTTCTGGCTGGCGGTATGGCTATCCTCTCCGGTGCGCTGATTGCCTGGGGAACCACCGCAGCGGTAATGATTCCCATGGAACGAGAGATCGAGGACATGGAACCAGCAACTATTGACGGACTAATCGAAATCTGCTTTCTGCTGTTCCTGAACGGTGGCTTCTGGTCGGTGGTTGGCATGGCTATGAGTACCCTCATGGAGAGTAAGTACATATCCTATGCGACTCCATTTGTGTTGTACTATCTTCTGGTGATTCTCTATGAGCGGTACTTCTCCAATCTTTTTATCATCTACCCCAAAACATGGACAGACCCCGCCGCATGGCCCTTTGGATGCTGGGGAGCCGCTATCTTCTTGTTGGAAATGACCCTAATCTTTGCTTTTCTCTTTGCATTCCGGGCCGGGAGGAGGTTACAGCAGCTATGAAGAAAATCAAGCAAGCCTTTTCCATCGCCGGGTACAACTTCCGGCTCTGGCGGGGCAATCCCCGAATCGTTGTGACCTTCGCCCTGTCCTTTATTCTCTGCTTTTTGCTGACCGATAAAGCAGTCCGCTTTGCGGTGGAGCATAACACCACCTTGCAGCTTGTTGAAACCTTCATCTGGAGCTTTGGTGACAGCAATTCCATTCTGCTGTCCTCGGTGCTGCTGGTAATGCTTTTTGCAGATATGCCCTTCCTGTCCTCCGGTACACCGTTCTATCTTGTTCGGACAGACAGAAGAACATGGATCACCGGGCAGGTTATTTACATCATTGCCGCAACCTCCATCTATATGCTGTTTGTGCTGGTGTCCACCATCCTGCTTTCCATGAAATATGCGTTCCCAGCCAATATGTGGAGCCCCACGGCGGCGATTCTCGGCTATACCAATGCTGGAGAGCGGGTGGCAATCCCGGCTCTGGTGAAAACGCTGGAAATGAGCTGGCCCTATCAGAGCATGATTTCTATATTCACCTTAATGCTTGGCTATGCTGGTGTTATGGTGATGATTATGCTGGTGTGCAATCTGCGTTATGGACAGGCGGCAGGTGTGGTAAGCGTACTGGTGTTCAGTCTGTACGGTATTCTCATGCAGCCTGACACCATCCAGCTTCTGCTGCGGCTTCCAGATGAAGCTTACTATATTGCGAATGTTACCATTGGTTGGCTGTCACCGCTAAACCATGCCACATTCCATATGCACAACTTTGGCTATGACAAGCTGCCCCGGCTGTGGCAGTCCTACACGATATTTATTGCCTTAATCATAATTTGCTATTTCGCCGCTGTTCGTGCAGCGAAGCGTTACAACTTTAACTTTACCGGAACGGAAGGGTGATTTCATGGATGCAATGATCGAGGTGCAAAATGTAAACAAGTCCTTTGGCGAAGAACACGTCCTCAAGGATGTGTCCCACAGCTTTGAAACCGGCAAGATCCATGGCATCGTCGGCAACAACGGTTCCGGCAAGACGGTTCTGATGAAGTGCATCTGCGGCTTTCTGAAGCCCGACAGCGGCACAATCTTTGTCAATCACAAGCAGGTTGGCAGGGACACAGACTTCCCTGAGGATATTGGCATCATCATCGAAACTCCAGGATTTCTGCCCCATCTGTCTGGAACTCAAAATCTGAAAATTCTGGCTTCTCTGCAAAAGAAAGCCAATGACCATACCATCCGGGCAGTCCTGGAACAGGTGGGCCTTGACCCGGATATGAAAAAGCCTGTTGGCAAGTATTCTCTGGGTATGCGCCAGCGGTTAGGATTCGCACAGGCATTGATGGAAGATCCCAGTCTGCTGATCCTGGACGAGCCTTTTAATGGCCTTGATAAGTACGGTGTTGTCCATATCCGAAACGTCATCAAGGGCCTGCGGGCGGAGGGCAAGACGGTGATCTTAGCCAGCCATAACCAAGTAGACATTGATGAACTGTGTGATACGGTCTGCGAGATGGATGCCGGAGTATTAACGGTGGTGAGATGATGGACGAACTGATAAATGCCAACTACATAGCGGACTTGAAAAGTATCGGCAGAAAAGATAAGATGCTGTCCATTATCGCTAAGGCCGGGGACAACATCTTCATTAACGGCTCCCCCAAGCGGTGTGAAACCCATTTTGAAGTTCTTTGTGGCCTGCGGAAACCCGATGTGGGCGAAGTAAAAATCTGCGGCAGGGATCCTTATGAAATGACTGCCCATGAAGCTGCTATCTTTCGCCGGGATGCCATCGGAGCTATACCGCAGGATTTGGGGTTGTTCCCGGAATTGCGAATGATCGACCAGATTGCCCTGCCCATGAAGCTGGCCGGGGTGGATGATGAAACAATTATTGCTGAGATCCGCAAGCTGACGTCGGAACTCATGCCCCTGCATAACCTGTTCAACATTCCTGGAAAGTGTAATACCCGGAAACAAACTCATGCAGCCATGATACGAGCAGTGATCCGCAATCCGCAGATCATCGTATTCAATGGTTTTCTGGACGATGTATCGGACATTGACCGGGATGCCTTATGGCAGGCATTCCATAACATGAGACCCCAAAACAGCGTCCTTATTTATCTTAGCGGCGCACCGGCACCGGAGCAAGTGCAGTGGACGCAGCAACTTCGTGTATGAAAAAGGAGGTAACGGAAATGCACAAAAGAATCCTTGCCCTTACGATTGCTTTCCTGCTGGCTGTAAATCTCCCTGTTACTGCTTTCGCAGAGGAAACAGAGAGAACAACCACCGCAACAGAAAACAGCACCGAAACCACAGGTGCTACGGAAGCTGCCAAGGCTACCGAAGCAACCACTGCAACAGAGGGCAACACGGAGCCTTCTGCCCATACCGAAGCAACAGAACCAGCCACTCAGACCGATCCGACGCAGAGTACGGAAGCTGCTACCGATCCAACGCAAGGCACAGAAGCTACTGATCCCACACAGCCCACCAATCCCACAGTACCTACGGAGCCTGCCGGTTCCAACATTCCAACTTCTCTGGAGATCGATACGGAGAATATCTATGAGGGTATGGACAAGGCTTATGAGGACGGATATGTGCCGAAAATCCAAAACGGTGTCATGTATCTTGTGTTGCCGCTGCTCAGTAACGGAGAGATCCACGATAATGAAATCAAGGTTTCTCTGGATCTTGGCGCAAGCTCATCTTCCCCCTTTGAAATTGCAAACTATGAGAAAACCTTTGAGCTGGAAAAGGTGAAACCCAAAAACAGCGAGGAAAAAGTAGAACTGTTCCTTGTGGAATTTGATGTGAAGCTGTCCAGTTCCAGAACCAATGGTGTCTATCCCGTTGTGGTGAATGTATCCGGTTATGACGATTCCGGTACTGCCATCAACTGTACTTATACTCTCTATGTGACCATCACCGATGGCAAGTCCAACGAGCCTACCCAAACCTGTACGGAAACTCCCACCGCAGAACCTGTTGTTTTCATTTCCAGTAGTGTTATGGTGCCGGGTGAAGCCATGGCAGGCGAGGAATTTACCCTGACCCTTACCTTGAAGAACTCTCTGACAACCAAGAGCGTCAAGAATATGCTGGTCAAGGTGGATACAGGGAACCTCCATATCAATCTGCTGGAAGATACGAATATCTTTCAGATTGATAAAATAGCCGCAGGCGGTGAAACTACGCTGACCCTTCGGTTCGGCACGGATGCTTCCATCCCTGCCGGTAAGTACACTCTGAATTTTACCTTTAATTATGACAGTAGCAAGACACTTGGCCTGTCCTCCTCTGGCACAACAATCGTGGAGATTCAGCAGCCTGCCAACATGGAACTGGTGATGCCCCGGTTCACCCAGAGTGTGACTGTGGGTGAAACGATCCCTCTGTCCCTGCAGGTAATGAACATGGGCAGAGATAAGATGTACAATGTCCGCTGTGTGGTATCCGGTTACGGATTTGCCCCGGCCAATACCGGCTATATCGGCACCATGGATGCCGGTTCCTCTGCCACAACGGAGGTGGAACTGTATATCATTGCGCTGAATGCCAGCAAGGGCAACGAAAACGGAGAACAGTACGGTGCTACGGTGGGAACTATTACGTTGATATACGAGGATGAAAGCGGCGAGGAGTTCTCACAGGAATTGCAATTTGAAACCTCTGTGAACCGTCCCATTGTAGAGATTCCCCAGACTGACACCGCCGCTGAGGAAGAAGAAAAGACCACCGGACAATGGTGGATCTCCATAGTTATCTTGGGAGGTGTGATTCTTGCAGCAGGAATTGGATTTGTCCTTGTTAAGAGAAAAACGAAAAAACGTGGGGGCGCATATCTGTAAAATCGCCTTCAAGACCATACCCCGCTGTGGCATCGCAGCCCTTATCCTGCTGTGTCTGGGATTCTACTTCCTGTTCCCGGCCTGTCAAACCTTTCAGCAGATTCGGGCAGAAAAGAACACACCCTATGAGCTGACTGCCACCACAGACAACAGCAATATCGATCTGAATACCCTCATGCAGATAGAAGGGGTGGAGAAAATCAGTCCGGTTCTGAATCTGAATGCCAGCCTTTCATTGGAGGAGTACAAGTTGGATTGCGAGATAAAGGCTGTATACAGCAGTTTTCTAAGTCTTAAATTCGCCCAGGGAACCATGTACCCGAACAGTTCTAATATGCCATACCTCATTCTCAATAAGGCTGCTGCTACATTTTTCTCTAAGGAGCAGGAGACAACGATGGTGACGGCAGAAGATACCGTTACATTAAACGTCAATGGTACAGAACGGAAAGCTGTTATCTGTGGTATCTTCGATGATAACCGCAATAGTGCCACCGTTTACATGAGCTATGACACCGCAAGCCAAACTTTTGGGCAGGGCAGCAATACAGAATTGCTTCTGCGATTAAAAAACAAAAGTAATGCAGAAAAAGTTGTTTCTAGTCTAGAAAAGCAAAGTATTTACGCAAATTTTGACCCGAATATCACCCTCTCTTGGGAGCTTCTACAAAAGCAGTGTTACCAAACCACTTTGCTGAGCATGGTGCTTCTTGTCTGTGCAACTGTTCTTATTCGGCAGAAGCGGAGGATAGAATTAAAAGCCAGTAGCGCCGAAATAAATGCATTATTACTTTCCGGCCTGATTTCAAATGAAGTAAAAACAATTTACCCTTTTCGACTTGCAATGGCAGAATTGTATTGCTTTTTAGGTGCTACTATGCTTGCGGTCGGTGTAGATGAGTTTTCACTATTAGGTGCAGGGATAGGCATGCTATGTGCTTATATAGTGAAAATCATCTGTGCCTTACACTATTAAGTGGGTAATCTTAATGCAGAATATATCTGTTTGTTGATTTGACGAATAATTCCTATACATTACTCAAAAGAGTTGTGAATCGTGAATGGAACCATTAAAACTGGGCACGAGGCATCCCTAGTATAGGATATAAAACACACTGGGGGCAATTCTCTGGAAGACAATAATAAGTAGCAATAGTGAAAGCTACCTACTTATCGTATAGTCCATTCGTTTTTTGCGCTAAAAAAATCGCAGTTGCGGCGATTATGATGAAAAGGGTAGATAGATTTGTTAAACTTACAATAACAAGAGGTGATATGCAAATTACATTGACAGATCCGAAATCCAAGGAAGTGCGCAGCCTTGTGATTTATATATTTCCCGCAGGTCGCCAGTGGGAATGGATGCGGTTGGTGACAAAGTAGGCAACCCTTATGACAAGGAGGATTTTTATGAAAACAAGAAAAAGAATGTACGCCCTTACACTGGCTATTGTACTGGTGATGTCAATTATGGCAATCCCGGTATCTGCAGCAGCGAGAACAAGCGAGTTTGCCGCATTTCTTACGATAAGTGCCAATAATGGCAGCGCGAATCCGGGCTATACGCGGGCGCTTCAGCGGTTCTTGATGTGCATTGACTCTACAAATAAGGACGCTATCATGAATAGCGGCGGTACTGATGGTAAATTTGGCAATACAACAACTAAATTGACTAAGAATTTCCAGAAAAAATCCGGTTTATCCCAAGATGGTATTGTTGGCAGAAGCACTTGGACTGCAATGGAAAATTCCCTCAGCGTTACTGTTGCTGATTCAAGCGGAACTACTTGGTACAACTCCAATGGTAATGTAATTTTTGGTTATGCCTATGGCATGGCTTCCAGATATATTAGTTGCCTGGATACCGGTGATTGGTCTAAAACATATTTTCACGAAACAAAGTAGTTCGAAGGTGGCTTGCAAAGTTACCAGAATAGTTACATAGATTTAAAGAAAACTTCGAACAAGCAAGAATGCTGTAGCAGAGATTGTAGAAGTTGCATCCTGCGTATCTAGCGTCTAAAGGCACTAGCCAGCTAGTCTGGCCAGTGCGAATTTAACAAATAGAAAGGTAGGAAATAAAGTGAAGTCAAAATTAAAACGTACTTTATATGCTGGTTTGCTGGTCATTACTGTTTGCTTGAGCAGCTGCCAAAAAAACCCAAAGCAAAATCCTGTCGTTAGTAAAAACGATGGAGCGTTTGATGCAAATTTAGTTCAGTCAGCAAAGGAGGACAAGAAGCCTGATGCGACGCAAAGCATTCGATATTCTGAGGAGTTTTCCAGTACAGATGGTTCAGTTGAATTCCGTATGTATATTGATGCAGATGTATTTGATGGAAATTGGCCTGTGGTCGAGGTGAAACCACACTATTTGACTGAGGATGATGCACAGCGGGTCGCAATTGCACTGTTTGGAAATGTTGATTTCTATGAATCGGAACCACGATTAGCCCCAGTATACTCTAAGCAGGAAATGCAAGAGAATATTAAACGCTGGTCACAATACACAAATCAGAAGTCGTTGCGTGAATTATATGGAGATTATGGTGGAAATCTCGAATATGCTGAAACCGTTATTAAGAACTATATCGAAAACTATACTGCGCTATGCGAAGAAGCTGATGAAAACTATATGCACGAAACCTGTCAGTGGAAATTCAAGAAAGAATCGTATTACTGGGAAGCCGCAGCGGATTTGGAAGGACAGCCTCTAGAAAATGAGAATGATGCTATTCAGGCTACATTCCAAAATGGTAATATTAAATATGAGTTTTCTGCCTCTACACGGGATAAAGACGACTTCAAAATAAACAACATATGTGCATATCTTAGCTCAGGAGACAGTCCTTATTCGATTGATGAACGAATTTACCGTGCCCAACTGTGCAGAACGAAGGAACCTACGGAGAGTCAGCTAGAAGAAGTAAAAGTAAAGGCGGAGTCCATGCTTGATCAAATGCAACTTGGCAGTTGGCTTATTGACAAATGTTATGTTGATACAAAATACTACGACGATGTCCCGGAATACACAATTTGTATTAAGGCTGTGCCAGTGCTTAATGGTATTCCTGCACTTCGGCGTCCCCAATTGGCAAACCTCAAAAGCGATGAAGCCTATGCGTCAAATTATTACTTAACTGACGCGGAATTTGAATTCTCGGCTAATGGGGATTTGGTGAGCTTTTGGATGTATTCCCCAATCGATGTCAGCAATATAGTCAACGATAACGTTGCTGTCTATGGCAGTGATGCGTTGTTGGAGAAGGCTAAAAACTGTTTAGAACTAAGCGACTATTATGGATACGGATTCCCTGGAAGTCTTGATTCTCTTGATCAAGATGTGGGATGTACTGTTAATGTCATGAATATGGATATGAATTTAACAAGAGTGAAGGTTCCCAATTCGGATGAGAGTTATTATTATATTCCCGCATTGACGCTTGTCGGAAACATTGAATACTATGGAAAAGATAACGGGACTGTATACTATTGTGCTGAGAATGTTACGTTGCTGGTTATGAATGCGGTAGATGGTTCCATCATTAATATTACGAATGAGTGAGTTCTTAGCATGAATAACCAACAAAACAATTCCCGCTACATTCATTGCCCGCTTTGTAGAGGCAAAACACGAATACGGGTATATGCAGACACAGTATTATTCAAGTTTCCGTTGTATTGTCCTAAATGCAA
>JBGVLR010000253.1:0-1677 GCA_045124375.1 Acetatifactor sp. | reverse complement strand
GTGTTCAATCCATGAAGGAACTGCGGGAAAACGGATACAAGAAAATCTCGCTGACAGCAAAAAGCGCCATTCCAGAGGATTTCTTTTCTGTTCCCGGTACGGCTAATTTAGAGTGGGACAAGAGCAAGACTTCTGTATCCTTTATGTTCAGCGGACCAGTTATGATGATTATGAACCAGCTTCATCGGCTGGAGCTGGAGGATATTTTAATTGAGGAACCGTCATTGGAAGAAGTATTCCTCCACTACTACGAATAGGAGGCCCGTCATGCAGATTTTTCGATTTGAATGGAAACGGTCACAAAAATATATTCTGATTTGGGCCACTGCTCTTGCGGTATGTATTTTTTTCATGACGCCGGTTTACTATGGCATGGTGGAAACAGAGGGGACGCTGCCAGCAGGATTTGCACAGGGAGGCTTTTTTGAAACTGTTGGCATTTCCATTGAGCTTCTTACAAAGCCTATGGGAATGTATTCCTTTCTCACAGGATTTTTCATGATTGCTGGAGGCATTTTCGGGATGCACCTGGGTCTGTCCTTACATACCAAGGAATGTACGGAAAACACAGCGGAATATTTGTATACGAAACCTTGTGGGCGGAAAGTGATATACAAAGAGAAACTATTGTGCGCCCTTGCCGGGGTATGTGTAACAGGAATTTTTTATGTGATGGCGTCTTTTTTCACGATGACGCTGTTTCGCCCCGGATTTCCCACAGGAGAATTTTTGCTGGTGGCTGGCTCCTTTGTCCTTCTTACTCTCTTTTTTGCACTGATGGGGACAATGGCGGGAGTATTCCGGCCCAATAACCGCTCTCCGCTTCTGACATCTGGACTGGTCGTGTTTATGGAATACTGCATTACCTCTTTTTCGAGAACTGTCGGTATTCGGGCTATTGGCTTTTTATCTCCGTTTTCCTTTTTCAGCCCGGCGGAGATCCACAGCTCCGGGGCTTATTCGTGGGATTATATGATCTGGTATCTGCTTCTGCTGTTTGGGTTTGCGCTGCTGGCATACTGGAAAATCTTGAAGCGGGATGTTGCGTTGGCTGTGTAAAGGAGGAAACGAATGAAGGTGTTAGTGAAAAACGAGCTACGCTTAACAAGAAAACTACTGCTGATCTGGATGGGAATTGTCTTGATTTTGTGTGGCTTCGCTTACTTTGAGTATTTGTCACTAAAGGAAAGCCTCAATGAGCTGACAGGGCTAATATCGAATTTTCCGAAAATTCTGAAAGCTATGTTTGGTGTGAGCGGTGATCTGACTTCTGCTTTGGGCTGGTATGGCTGTATGTATTATTGGGTCACGATGCTAACCAACAGCTATGCGGTCTATCTCGGTGTTTCGTGTGTAGCGAAAGAACAGGCGCAGGGAACGGCAGAATATCTATTTACAAAACCAGTGGGTCGCAACAAGGTTGTCTGTGCCAAAGCAGTTGCCTGTGTATGTAATTTGCTTGCACTTGCGGTGTTCAGCGGGTTATGTAATTATTTTACCGCCATTTTACCGCTGGGCGGTTTAGAGCAAAGAGAAGCTGCTTTTACCACCACATTGGGCCTGTTTTTGACAGGGTTGACTTTGTTTGCAATCACGCTTCTGGCCTCCAGCCTGACGAGAACCTATAAAGGGGCTGTTCGGATAGGCGCGGGAATATTATTGCTCTTTTATGGCATC
>JBGVLR010000252.1:0-13093 GCA_045124375.1 Acetatifactor sp. | reverse complement strand
TGCCTCCAAAATCGACCACAAGGTAGATCCGGCGGCGCCGCTGTGGGGTGCCGGGCCAGTATTGAGTATCAAAGACTCGCCACGCCAGGGAGAAAGAAGTTCCCAGTAGAATTCGTCCAGAAGATTCCCAGCGCCCGGTGTAAGGTCGAGGGACATAAATGGAATCGAAATTAATTCGGAGGAATTCTTCGAGGACGATCCGGAAGTCCTCGCCTTTCGGGGTTCCGCTCGAAAAGGCTCCCGGAACATTTTCCCAAACTCCGAATCTAGGTCGTATATGCTCAGTTGATCTTCCTCGTCGTATATCAGCTGCTCTCATCTCCTTGATCACTCTGATTTGTTCCATAAACAAGCCGGAACGATCTCCGGCGAGACCAGCTCTCGCCCCGGCAACGGAAAGGTCCTGACACGGAGATCCCCCGGTGATGATATCTACCGGGGGCAGGTCAGCACCATTTAGTTTCGTTATATCTCCGACATGGATCATGCCGGGAAAATGCAGCTTTGTTACTTCTATCGGAAAGGCTTCAATCTCGCTGGCCCAAACAGGTTTTATTCCATGCCTAGATGCCGCCAGAGGAAAGCCTCCTATTCCATCGAACAAGCTGCCCATTGTTAATTCGTCGTGTTCCTTATTGGTTATGCACCTCCTGCATGATCACTGTTCCATCTGTCAGTACCACGCGAATACGGTCTACCGATATAACTTCGATTATTTGCACAAGCTGACGAATCATTGTTTCATCCCATTCAGTCATGCGATGTTCCATCCTATCCGCAGCTGTTGATATTCTTTGAATCCGAGTTTGGATTCCCTGATTATTTTGGAGCTGTGCAGTGATTTCCTCTTGCTGTCGTTTTAAATCCGCTAATTCCTTGGTTATCTCAGAAAAGCGATTCTCATGCGTTTTTTCTGATCCTTCTTCATCAAACAGCCTGTTAAACTCCGCATTCAGCTCCCTGATCCTTCGTTTCACCTCTCCCAAAGTGAATTCTGCATTTTCCTGCGGCTTGAGCATGAGGAGGATTGAATCTGTAATACCCTTCACAACTCCATCCTTGGCATCTATTGTAGAATTGATGGCATCCATGATCGCTGATTGCAGGGCAGTTTCTTCCATTGTGGGAGACTGCTTACAGTATTTGGTTCCATGGTCCAGACGGCTCACGCAACGCCATACGATTTTCTTCTTCCCTCGGATCGTCCATGTACATCTGCGGTATAGTGTACCGCATTCTCCACACACAAGTCTTTCCGAGAGGGCATATTTACTTGCATAGCAGGTACGGCCGGTAGATGACTTATCAGACGGACTTCTTGCAGATGTCCTACGCTTCATTTCTTCTTGCACCGCATAGTACATCTCGCGAGTGACCATTCCTGGGTGATTATTCTGAATCAGCACCTGCGGTAGCTGGCCAGTATTCTTACGAATCTTTCCACCTATCACAGATTCTGTAAATGTTTTCTGCCCCAGCACATCCCCGCAGTATTTCTCATTTGTCAGTATTGATCTGATTGATGATGCCTGCCAACCGGGTTCGCCCTTGGGGTTCGGAATTCCTTCATTGTCCAACCGGTCTTTTATCATCCGCAAGCTATCGCCATATAAAAATTGCTGATATATAAATTGTACAACTGCAGCCTTATCAGACTGGAACGCAGGTGTTCCATCTTCTCGAAGGTAGTAACCATACAGAAGATTAAAGTTTACTGACACTTTTCCATCCCTGATTGCTTTGCGTTTTCCCCAGGCTACGTTTCTGGAGATTGATTCACTTTCGGCCTGAGCAAAGGCTCCCAGCATGGTGATCAGCATCTCGCTATCCATATCCAGAGTATTGATGTTTTCCTTTTCAAAGTAGATGCCGATTCCCATCGCACGGAGCATCCGGGTATATTGAATGGTATCCAGTGTATTCCGGGCAAATCTTGAAATAGACTTGGTAAGGATCAGGTCGATCTTTTGCTTTTTGCATTTCCGGATCATTCTTTTAAAGTCATCCCGCTTATCGATGGAGGTGCCTGTGATACCCTCATCGGCAAAGATACCTGCCATCGTCCACTCTGGATTGGTCATGATCTTATCTGTATAATAGCTGCACTGAGCTTCATAGCTGGACTGCTGTTCCTCGTCATCTGTAGATACTCGGCAGTATGCCGCAACCTGCAGCTTCCGTTTCATGGCTTCCTGCTCCGCGATTGGCTTGGCAGGGATTATGGTTACGATCCGTTGGAGCTCACTCACTGCAGTCCCTCCTTTCAATGATCTGATCGTTTTTTAGTCTGATTCTTACCTTACCCATGCTGTTCATGGTTACTGCTGCCATCGACTGTTCCAGCAGGCTACTTTTCAGTTCCGTCCTCACCTGCTCCCGGCCGAAGATCCGCTTCAGCCGCTGGGTTTCGTATTCTCTGGGATCTATAGCCTCATACATAGCTACAGTGGTTTCCATCAGCTTCTGTCTGGCCTGCGTTTCGTCTACCGGGAGCATCCCCAGCAGATCTTCAAGATCTGATTGCAGTGTTTCCACTCTGCTGTTGCCTTTCGGTGGGGCATCCGGAATCTCAATCAGTTCTGGCTTCCCTGCCAGTGTATTCAGCAGGTATAGAACCTCATGTTCCATTTGCGGTGTCGCCTGACACCCGCTTTTCTTTCTTAGGATCTTTTGCGCTTTCGTAACCTGACCACCCGATACTTTCTTGCTTCGCTTCTGATCCGCCCGATGGAAGGTGAAGTCATCAATGATTTTGGGATATTCTCCGTCTCCTATGTACCGGCGATCCTGCAGGATTCTGGCTATCATGTTTTTGTTCCAGGGTTTGTCCGCATCGTAGCGGATTCCAGTACCGCACAGGGTATCCGATAAACCTTTGAATGACTCTCCCTGTATGTACCGTTCATATATATAAACGACCCATCTGGATTCATCCGGGTCGATCAACACTTTCCCCTGTTCCATTCGGTATCCGAATGGCTGTGTTCTGTTTGTTCCCATTTACCTGACCGTCCTCTCTATTGTTTCAGGCAGTTCCAGACCATTCTTTAGTCTGAATCGGATTTTCGTATTGCTCTCTACTATGATTTTGTCAATCAGTTCGCAGAACAGTTCCTCATCGAAACTCTCCAGCATGGCTGGTCCGGCATTGATGGCTTCCAGAAGCTGCTCTGTTGCTTCGATGATGCCATCATCCTCCTGGTGCTGGAGTCTTTCTTTCTGTTGCTTGGCTTGGCGAAGCTGCTCTGCCAATTGATTGCTCTTTGCAATAAAAATGTCAGGGTCAACATTGCCGCTCTTTTGCATGACGGTCAACTTATGACTCTGACTGATGATGTCCGATATTCTTTTGTTCAGTTCAATGATATCCGCACCCCACAGCATCTGCCGGTTGCGGATCGTATAGAGGTTTTTCAGCAGATAGGTAAAAATCTGCCGGTTATTACGCAAGTTGAAGTACAGCCGCAGGAATGCATCCTTGATTTCATCCTCACGAATCTGGAGCATATCGCACTCATCGATATTGTTAAGGCGTGTCCGGCAAGCATACACATACCGACCACTGGTTTGCTTTCTCCTGAATCCTGACCCACATTTTCCGCATACGATCTTAGCTGCCATCGGAGAGGTCTGCACGGTATGCTGAACATGCCCTCTTGCTCTCATCTGCAGCAATGCCTGCACTGCTACAAATGCTTCCCGGTCAATAATTGCCGGATGGGCATCTTCTACATAGTACTGTGTGTACTCTCCCCTGTTACGCAGGCACCGTCTTGGGAGTTCTTCTGTCATATAGGTCTTCTGATTCAGGCAATCGCCAATGTACTTTTCGTTCTTAAGCATATTCACGATTGTTTGGTAAGACCATTTTCTTGCGGTAAGAACAGGATCGGATATGCTTCTGATCTTCAGTTCGTTGGCAATGTCCTCAGTGTTTCTTCCGGAGAGGTATTCAGAAAAAATCCATCTTACATAAGCGGATTCTTCCTGATGGATTGCCAATGTTCCTTTCTCCCACCTGTATCCGAATGGCACGGACGGTGCCGTATAGACACCCTTTTCCATTCTGGTACGAATTCCCCACTTCATGTTTTTCGAAATGGATTCACTCTCTGCCTGGGCACAGGACGCAAGGACAGCAGTCAGCATTTCGCTGGTCACCATTCGGGTGTCGATGTTGTGTTCCTCGAAGAATACGCTGATCCCCAAGGCTTTTAGCTCTCGGATGGATTCCAGGCACTCTTTCGTGTTTCTGGCGAACCGGGAGATTGATTTCACGAGGACTTTATCGATCCGTCCCTTGCGGCAGTCCGACAGCATTCTCTGGAAGTCATCCCGCTTGACAGCGGAGGTTCCTGTAATACCCTCGTCTGCGTAGATTTCAGCAAGCTGCCAGTTATCGTGCTTGCGGATATAGTCATTGTAATAGCTCTGCTGGGCTGTGAAGCTGTTGAGCTGGTCATCGGAGTCGGTACTGACACGGCAATAGGCCGCAACACGCAGAACAACTGCTTCCGGCTGTAAAGCGGGAATGTATATTTGCTTTCTTGCGAGATTGTCCTGTGCCGTTGCCAATGTTGCCACCTCCTGTTAGCAACACATGGTATCACACACCTCCTCGCAATGCTAGTCACAATAGTGGACAATCTAATGGTCAACCAATTGGCAATTTTATATTCACACCAGTCTGCCTTGCAATCAGTGCGGCAATCCTGGTTGCTTCATTTTTTGTGCAGTATCCATCCCTCACCAGTTGGCGAAGCAGCAGAATGGTACCACAGTAATTTGCATTTACACTCATAATAATCTCCAATATGTAAAAACCGCCCTGCCAATGCTTTCGCAAAACGGCAGGGCGGTTCCTTCTGAAATTTGATTAATGAATTGCTTGCCTGTATTCCTGACACTACTTCCCCAGGCGTGGACAGCATAAAGCCATCCAGGGCAGAAACTGAAACTGTGCCTGGCCGCACATCACGGGAATTTCACCCCTCCGAGGATCTCTCCGAGCTGCCCCTTTCGGGACAGGAGTACCAACGCTGGTGCTGTCATCGCAAGACAGATCGGCCATGATCTGCTTTCTGGACGGTCGGATCCGCTTCCCACCTTACTTGCCGCATTCATGCAGATACTCTGCACAGGTGGATCTTCGCGCTCCCTCCAATGTCGCTGCCCATTCTCTATCTCTACAAGGCACACCAACGGATGTATTTCAGTTTCTGGATATGCACTTGGAAAGGTTCAAGTGAAAAGGATACCCTTTTCATTATTCTCCCGAACTTCCACATGCAACTATGACAAATCCTCAAAAACTAGTCAAAAACTTCATCAAAATTCTTAGCTTCGACAGAATCTTTTTATGCCTCCTGCTGACTCCCGATTGCGAAACCTTGCTCTTTCTGGCATACTCCGAATCATTGAGACCATCAAAATAAATCGCTTGAATCAGCTCTCGTTCTGCCCTGGGAAGCATGTCAATGCAGCGGTGCAACTGTTCAATCAGCTCCTTTGCCAAAGCCATATCCTCTAAACTACGGACAGCTGGATCTTCAAACATTTCCAGTCCGACCATTCCATTCTGATCCAAAGCATCGTAGGACAAAACCCCATTATCTTTATCGCGTTCCTCCAGATACCGTTCCCTACGCCCCATCTTGTAATAGGCGATGTATACATTTTCCTCCACTTCAATCAGCTTCCCTTCGATGGGAATGAAAAACTTTTCTTTATCTGCCATATCGCAGACCTCCTTATTTGAAATTTGATAAGTGAAATCAAACTTCAGAAGGAGGTGCACGTATGCTGTATGCAAATGCTGTAAATGCCTTGTGCAAAATAGAGATTTTTCTAGATTTCTCTATTATTTTCTGTTTTAGTAAAGAATTATAGAAAAACCATCGACACCTTTCCTCTGACCTCGCTAAAATCCGATAGCGAACCCACAGTAAAGGTGTCGAAAAAATTGAGGGCGCAGTCGGAAGTAAATCCGACTGCGCCCTATCGAAAGGAGAAAAAATGAAGCATTTAAATATCCACCGTAACGGTGGAGGATCGCAAGAGACATCGTTAACCATATTCCTATGCGTGCCACGTCTCTCTATCTGGCTTTCTATTTATTATTTCAAGATTTCATTATCTTATTTGGATCTCTCTCATGGGCGCAGGTCTAGCTCCAACGACCTGCGCCCAAAGGAGGAGGGGAATGAATTCCCCAATGAAAAAGCCAAAGGGATACCAATGTTTACCTTCTCGGACAACTATCTTGTATACTTCTGAACAATAGCCGCCATCTGCTCGAACTGTTCTTCCATATCCCGAACCAGCTTGAACTGCGTGCGACAACGGTCTAGATTCTGTTCCGGATAGTAAATGCGGAAATAGTGGTCCCCTTCCAGATAGTCTGTTAAGAATCGGATCCCGCATTCCAGTGTCATCAGGCGGGCACCCCAAGGCAAATATTCCAATTCTTCTGGCGTCAGACTTCCTTGGGCCCCTTCCAGGAATCCTCTGGTATATGCTTCATACAATTCAATGTCAAAATTGACCTTGCTCAAATCCTTCTCATCTTCAGCAGAGTGGTTTGCACCGAAACGGATGGAATCGCCGAAGTCGTTGATAGACAGGCCAGGCATTGTGGTGTCCAGATCAATGACACAGATTCCCTTGCCGGTAGTACGGTCAATCAGAATATTGTTCAGCTTGGTATCATTGTGGGTAACACGGAGGGGCAGTTTCCCATCGCGCAAAGCCTGTAATGCTACAGAGCAATCCTTTTCCCGGGCCAGGACAAAATCGATTTCTCTTTTGCACTCTGCCACCCTTGTCAAAGATCCTCCGTTAATGGCAGCTTTCAGTTTACGTAGCCGATCCTCTGTATCATGGAAATTTGAAATCGTTTCATTCAAAGTTTCCGCAGGGTATCCCTGTAGCATATACTGAAACCGCCCAAATGCCCGTGCCGATGATTCAAAAAGCTCCGGAGTGGCAGACTGGAAGCAATCCGTACCCTCGACAAAGTGAGTTAGTCTCCAAACCTTACCAAAGCTGTCCGTGAAGAAATCCTTACCATCTTTCGTCTTGACAAGGCTAAGGGTTTCCCGTTTGGTATCACCACCATTTGCAGCGATCTTCTCACGAAGGTAAGAAGTGATACCAACCATATTTTCCATCAGTTCTTCCGGATGAGGAAACGCTGCTGTGGACAGGCCCTGAAGAACAAACCGGATGCAATCTCCCTCCTGAGGCTGACATACCACACAGTATGTATCATTGATGTGCCCCTGTCCATATCGGACAACGCCAAGCAAGGTTTTCGGAAAATCATATGCTTCAAGAACAGTATCTATTGAAAGCGGCAATACACTCTTATTTTCCATTGTCTTTTCCTCCCGTCGAATTCACTACTTCGGACTATAAAATTAATCTTCCCATAGATTATCGGGATAAGTACCTTTAGCAGTCATTTCTGCAATGGCGGCGCATACCTTGGGCTTATCTTCCTGGTAGGTCACACCGTACCATTTATCGTAACTGCTTAACACCTTATCCCTTGCTTTTCCTTCGTGTATCAATTTGCTGATGACACTGGGAAAGAATTACTCTCCCTTTTCAGGATTTCCCTTTAGGGTATTATCCTAAAATGCCGGGAAACGGTTTCACTCTTCTTCCATAAAGCCCTTGGTTAAGCCCCACAGATTCATGGACACAATTGTATCACCGGACAGACTGGTCCTGGCGGCACCATTAAAATGCCGCAGAAATTCTGCAGCATTTTTCAGAAAAGTATTCTCACAAAAATAGGAATCATCTTTTACTGCACTATCAATGTATGAAACATATCCTGAATTCTAAACAATTCACTTGCTTTATTTTTCTGCATCCACTTTTCACTATATCTATTAAGCCAGTTTTCAGGATCGGACTCTCTTTCAATTTTATACCCTGCAAGCTTCGCAAACAACTCCGCCATTACTAATATGCCTTCTGCAGTAAGAAGCATTTCCTGACGATACTCATCACATTCCCAACGTTGATTCTCGAGTTCTTTTATTATTTTCAGACAGTTTTCCTTTACATAAAGGATTATTTCCTTTGTAGGATAACACACATCGAATTTCTTTTCATAAATACAGTTTGAATAACACAACGACAACAGACTCCAATCCATCTTCGTCTGGAGTTCTGAAAGCCTTTTCAAAACACAAACTGCATTAGGATTCTTATATAACAGACGATTAATACTATCTTCGAAGCTGCCATCTAGACAAGTATCCTCATTCCATGACTTTGCTGCACCCAGTACAAGACCATGCATAGAAAGTTCGAGGCTACAAGGATTACCAAAGTCTCCCCAGTTTGTAACAAGCATACCTTTTGCATGGTGTTTATATCCATACTCTCCCAATTTCAAGATATTCTTGGCTCCAACCTCAACATTTTCTACCAGTCTAGCCCATGTTGAAGTTCCCGGGCAAACGATCTGAGTGTACATCATATCTCCGATTTTTTTAAATGCATCTTCCGCTGGTTCTGCACAGTAATCCCAGTTCAGAAATTCTACATCTTCCTTTAACTCCTCAATCACCTCAGGATACTTTAATAATATATCAGCCCACATCATTACTGTCTTACCTTTTGACTGCAGATGCCCGATGATTTTTTTAACAAAATCGATATAAATCCTTCCTATATCTTGACCTTTATGTACTCCATTCTCTAGATCAAAGGTTTCATCACAGCAAATATTAAACAAGTTGCTTCTAAACAAAGGCGTAACCTGATCAATCATGCTTTTTACAATCTCTATGCTCCGCTCATCCGTGGGATTAATGGTATGGTGCTGCATTCGCTGAACCCAATAAAGCTGATCTGCCTGGAAATCTATTATTTCCCGTAACTCTCTATATGGTTCCTGTTCCAGCAGCTCATACAAATGTCCAAAGGAGGCAATCGATGGAATCAATTCAATAAAATTTTCATAACAATAGTCATCTATCTCTTTGATTTCCTCGGGAGTTAAATAACCATTTTTTTCCGCATGTTGTCCCAATTCTTTGAACGGGAATGTATGCTCTATGTATAATTGCAAAGAATTCATTTTATAGTACGCCATCTGGTCAATCAGGTTTTTCATTGTTTCCACAGTTGGGATTTTCCCTCGTGTGATATCATGATAAAAACCTCTATACTCAAATCCAGGGGTATCTTCGATCACCATACACGGTACGATTTCCTGTTCTAAAAGCTGACGTAACGTTTGAATTCCATAAAATACACCGGCAGCATTTTCACCAACCAACTCAATCTTGTCATTCTGGATATTAAGAGTATAGCCTTCTTTTTTCCCTTTACCGCAATGAATCTCCATCTCTATACCATTGCCATCACATGGTAATTTCTCCAATGCCTTCCCAATACGAGGATCATTGCATAAGTTTTTAATTAATACTGTTTTCTTTTGTAAAGTTCCTTCTTTTCTTTCAAGTTTTTTGGGGGTAGGTAATAAGTACATTTCTCTTCCTCCTATATAAACAATCCACTTTATTCGAGTAAATCATTTTGGTTTATGCACTTCCAAAACATCCAAGAATATCATTCCCATCAAGATCTCCGCACAAGTCCAGTCAGTTTCATGACTATATGTGGTCCACGCACTATCACGAGGTGCTGCATATGCTTCTTTCAAATTCATGCCAAATGCTCTGCACCACAAACCGTCATTTAGTAGATTGTCGCTGCTATAATAATTTGCACTTTCATCGCGAAAACCCACACAACATACCGCTTCGGTCCTGCTGTGTGGGCTTTTACTGCATAAAGATTATTTACCGCAGGTTTCCATCACCGCCCGGAGCTTCTCCGCAGCTACTTTCGGAATACGATCATAGGTCAGCAGACCGTTAGTCTCCTGCTCCACATCACAGAACTGCGTATAGCAGAATCCCTGAACCAGGGCGGACGCAAGCAGTGGCTGCAGTACAGCGCGATATCGTTCAAGGAAATCATTCTCGGATTCTGCAACAGAATAACCCCATCCTCCGATATTTTCTGGCTGGAAGGAAACACCACCACACTCACTGACCAGAATCGGTGAACCATCATATTCCACTCCCCGAATCAGCAATCGCCTGCCCGCAGGCTGGGAAGACATAATTCCATTCAATGTTGCATAGCGTTCTTTTAAAGTGTCCTGATTCGACTCATAGTCATGGATCGTCATTATTTCGTGGTCTGCCGTGTGCTCCCACCCATCGTTTTCAGAGACAGGTCTTGTTTGATCCAGTGCTTTTGTCAGATGGTATATTGCACGGCAGAAAGCATACTGCGCATTTTCATGGGCAAGCTCCGTTACACCCCAAGATTCGTTTATTGGTGTCCAAACCACGATACAGGGATGATTGTAATCACGTTGTACCGCTTCTGTCCACTCTGCGGTAAAAGACTGTATCAGGCGCTGTGAAAACGTATAGCCGGATCCGATCTCGCCCCAAACCAGAAGTCCCATCCGGTCAGCATGGTATAAATATCTGGGATCTTCCACCTTCTGATGCTTCCGAACACCGTTGTATCCCAGATTTTTCACTGTCTGAATATCCCGAACGAAATCCTCATCCGTCGGAGCCGTCAGAAGTCCCTGGGGCCAATAGCCCTGGTCTAGCAAAAGGCGCTGATAGTACGGGCGGCCATTCAGCAAAAAACGGCCATTCTCAACACAGACACTGCGCAGGCCAAAATAGGACGATACCTCATCGAGGAGCACCCCATTCCGGGTCAGGCGGAAAGAAACATCAAACAGCCGCGGCTGTTCAGGCGTCCAGCCAAGTTCTTCCACCAAATTCCACACACCCAGCTGTGCTTCTTCCAGGCGTACCATAACGCTGCCCCGGTCAGTCATGGGATGCACAATGACATCAGCAGCAGTTTTGCCCTTGTAGCTGATTACAGTCTCCAGTGTACAAGCAGCATAATCTGAAAGGGTGTACTCAAACTGTACCGATTTTTTATCCAGAAGCGGTGTAATGCGCACATCCTTTATATAGATCGGGGCCACTGGTTCCAGCCACACACTCTGCCAGATACCCATTGTAGCCGTGTAAAAAATGCCTGTGGATTTTTCCCGCCAGTACTGCTTCCCCCGGGGAATATCCAGTGCGGTGTGTAGATCTTTCACACAGACCCGAATCTCATTTTCTCCCTGCTGCAAATGATCCGTAATATCCGCCGAGAAACCCACCTGCCCGCCACAATGGCTTGCACAATGAGCACCGTTGATCCAGACATCCGCCTGATAATCCACTGCCCCAAAGTATAGAATCACGCGCCGCCCGGCCCAGCTTTCCGGAATCACAAAACGGCGGCGATACCATACCGTACTGTGAAATGCTTTTTCACCGATGCCAGACAACGGTGCCTCATAGGCAAAGGGAACCCGGATGGTACGATCAAAGCATGCTTTGTCAAAAGAGAAATCCCACAAACCATTTAAGCTCATCCAGTCCGCTCGTACAAACTGCGGTCGAGGATATTCGCTTCGATAAACTTGTTCCATAAAATCACCTAAATTCCATTTTAAGTGTCAAGTATAGCGAGTCACCAACTCATATTCTGTTACAGATTCAGAAAATCTTTACGGTAGTTAACGCCAAAGAAATCGGCCAGCTCTACCATCTGGTCATCCCGGATGGTGTTGATCCTGGGCAGATGGGCAGTCAGCATATAGATCTGAGCAGCTTTCTCCACAGTCTCGATCAGGCCGAAGGTTTCGTCCATGGTCTTACCTGCGCCGTAGATACCGTGCATGCCCCAGACCAGCAGACGGAATTCTTTCATCTTCTCAGCGGTAGCTTCACCGATGGAATTGGTGCCGCAAAGCATCCAGGGCAGAACACCCACTCCGTCGGGGAATACCACGATGCACTCGGTACACATCTCCCACAGGGTGTGGGTAAACTTCTTTTCGTCCAGTTCATGGACGAAATTCATTGCCAAAGTGTAAGTGGGATGGCAATGCATGACCACGCGATTTTCGGGATCAACGGACAGCCGTGCCATGTGGCTCATCAGGTGGGCCGGAAATTCGGAAGTGAACTTGCCGCCGTCCTTGTAACCCCAGAGCAGCTCAGCGGTCTGCCCATCAGATGCAATGCGGACAATGCCCAGATTGGTTTCAGGATCATCATTGACGTTCTTGAAATACTTACCGGTGCCGGTAACGATAAAGATTTTGCCGATGGTAGAAGTGGCATCAAAGCCCAGAGGGATGGTGCGGATAACGTTGTTCAGATCCAGATATTCGGCAACCTCATTTTCATCCAGCAGATAGCTGATATTGCCGCCGTTGCGCTCATCCCAGCCCAGGCGGTACATATTCGCGGTGGTTTTCCGCATCTCCTCCACAAAGGGAGCATTCAGAATATTCTTCATAACAAACCTCTATCAGTGCAGGGCGGATTGACCGCCCTGCGTTTTTACTTACATCAGCTGACGGATCAGATCCATGATATCTTCAACGGAGGCTTCCTTGGGATTGCCAGGAGCACAGGCATCGGCATAGGCGGACTGTGCCAGGAACTCCAGATCTTCTTCCTTGATAGCCTCCAGCTTGGTGGGAATGCCAACATCGACAGACAGCTGGCGGACGGCGTCCACAGCGGCCTTGCGGTAGGTCTCCTGATCCATGCCGGTGGTGTCAACGCCCATGGCTTCAGCGATGGCCTTATACTTCTCGCCGGTAACATCAGCGTTGTAAGCCATAACGACGGGCAGCATCATGGCGCAGGCCACACCGTGGGGCGTATCATACACAGCACCCAGAGTATGTGCGATGGAATGGGCAATTCCCAGGCCCACGTTGGAGAATGCCATGCCGGTAACGAACTGGCCCAGAGCCATGCCCTCACGGCCCTCGTCCTCATTGGCAACAGCACCCCGCAGGCTCTTTGCGATCAGGCGGATAGCCTCCAGGTTCAAGCAGTCAGGCAGAGCCCATGCGCCCTTGGTGGTGTAGCCTTCGATAGCGTGGGTCAGTGCATCCATGCCTGTGGAAGCGGTCAGGCCCTTGGGCATGGTGGACATCATATCAGGATCGACGATG
>JBGVLR010000251.1:0-40119 GCA_045124375.1 Acetatifactor sp. | reverse complement strand
CCTGCATTCCGTAGTTTACCGCCTGGAGCACAAAGGTAGTGGTGCACGAGTGGCCGTGATTTCCAATGATGATGAAAATAAAGTTTTCTATATCGGCTTTCGTACTCCGCCTACAGATTCTACCGGTGTTCCGCACATTTTAGAGCATAGTGTACTTTGTGGTTCCAAGAATTTTCCGGTTAAAGATCCGTTTATTGAATTGGCAAAGGGATCCTTGAATACCTTTTTAAATGCCATGACATTTCCGGACAGAACCTTGTATCCGATCGCAAGCTGTAATGATCAGGATTTTCAGAATTTGATGCACATTTATCTGGATGCGGTATTTTATCCCAATATTTATAAGAATGAAAACATCTTCCTGCAGGAGGGCTGGCATTATGAGATGGAAAGCCCTGAGGATGAGCTGACCATCAACGGTGTGGTATATAATGAGATGAAAGGGGCGTTCTCTTCACCCGATGATGTATTTGAGAGAGAGTTGATGAATTCCCTGTACCCGGATACTTCTTATGGTGTGGAATCCGGCGGGGATCCGGATGTGATTCCTGAGCTTACGTATGAGGAGTTCCTGAATTTCCACAGAAAATATTATCATCCTTCCAACAGCTATATTTATCTTTACGGAAATATGGATATGGCAGAGAAGCTTGCCTTTATTGACGAACACTATCTGTCTGTTTATGAGGAACAGAAAGTGGATTCCGAGCTTAAGCCTCAGCCTGCCTTTGAGAAGGTGAACCGTGTAGTGATGGATTACCCCATCAGCGAGGACGAGGAGGAGACTGCCAATACCTATCTGTCCTGGAATGTATCGGTTGGGGACAGCCTGGACAGAGATCTGTATGTAGCTTTCCAGATTCTGGACTATGCCCTTTGTTCTGCACCCGGAGCTCCGTTAAAGCAGGCTCTGATCGACCAGGGCATCGGCAAGGATGTATACAGCATCTATGAGAACGGTATTTTGCAGCCGTATTTCAGTGTGGTAGCCAAGAATGCGGAAAGCAGCCAGGAGGAGGCTTTCTTAAATACCATTCAGTCTGTGCTGACACAGCTGGCAGAAAAAGGTCTGGATAAAAAGGCACTGCTTGCAGGCATCAATTATTATGAATTCAAATACAGAGAGGCTGACTTCGGCTCTTATCCGAAGGGACTGATGTACGGCTTACAGATATTGGACAGCTGGCTCTACGATGACACCAAGCCTTTCATTCATGTGGAAGCCAATGATACCTTTGCCGGAATGAGACAGAAGGCAGAGAACGGTTATTTTGAGCAGCTGATCAAGGACTATCTGTTGGGCAATCCTCATTGTTCCGTAGTTGTGTTAAATCCCAAGAAGGGAATGACAGCGGAAAATGAGCGTAAATTTAAGGAAAAGATGGCTCAGATAAAGGCATCTCTCAGTCAGGAAGAGATTCAGGAAATCATTGAAAAAGCACAGGCACTGACTGAGTATCAGGAGACGGAAGATCCCAAAGAGGATCTTGAGAAGATCCCTTTGCTGACAAGAGCAGATATGAAGAAAGAAGCGGCAGGCTTCATCAATGAGGAGACGGCGCTGAGAGATACGAAAGTACTGTATCATGATCTGTTTACGAATGGGATCGGTTATCTGCGTCTGATCTTCAAACTGGATCAGATTCCGGAAAGTCATTTTCCTTATGTGGGTATTCTGAAAAGCTGTCTGGGACTTCTGAATACGGAGCACTTTGGCTACAGTGATCTGTTCAATGAGATGAATATCGTGACAGGAGGCATGGCCGCTGTCAATAATGTATATGGAAGAATTGAAGATCTGGACCGCTATACAGTGACTCTGGAGTTAAAGACCAAAGTATTGTATGAAAATATTGCAAGAGCAGTGGAACTGATGGAAGAAGTCATTCTTACCAGTGACTTTACTGACACTAAGCGTATTCATGAGATCCTGGCAGAGGGACAGTCTAGGATGCAGGCACAGATGACTTATTCCGGTCATAATGTGGCAGCGGGAAGAGCGCTTTCTTACGGCAGCGCTTCCGGTGTAGTAAGTGAGATGCTGGGCGGAGTTCCGCTGTACAGGCTGATCACCGGTCTGGTAAATCATTTCGGGGAGCAAAGCGGGGAACTGGTACAGAAGCTTACTGAGCTTGCGCAGATGATCTTCCGTCCGGAGAATCTGATGGTAGACTTTGTAGGTGACAGGGAAGCTTTAATGCTGCTGGAAGAGCCGGTTGCCAAGTTGAAGAGCAGACTGTATACTTGTCCGGTTACCAAAGAAGTATTTGTACCGCAGCCTGTAAAGCGTAACGAAGGCTTTAAGACCTCCGGCCAGGTGCAGTATGTCTGCCGCGCCGGTAATTTCCGCAGAAAGGGTCTGCCTTACAAGGGTGCTTTAAAGGCATTAAAGGTAATGATGGGGTACGGTTATTTGTGGGAAAATGTGAGAGTAAAAGGCGGTGCCTACGGCTGCATGTGTACTTTCGGCAAGTCGGGAGACTGTTATTTTGTATCCTACAGAGATCCCAATCTGTTGAAGACCATTGAAATCTATGAGCATGCGGCAGAGGCCATTGAGGCTTTTGATGCAGATGAGCGCACCATGACCCAGTATATCATCGGTGCCATCAGCGAGCTGGACACACCTATGAATCCTGCAGCAAAGGGACTGAATTCCCTGAGTGCTTATATGACGGGACTGACGCAGGAAATCATGCAGAAGGAAAGGGATGAGCTTTTGTCTGCAACACCGGAGGATATCCGCAGCCTGGCTGCATATATCAGGGCATTTATGGAAGAGGATTTCCTCTGCGTTGTGGGAAATGCAGATAAGATAAAAGAAGCAGAAGGAGTATTTGGGTATACGGAAAATCTGTTTTAAACGGCAGGGCCGGAGAAAGGGAGGGTTACATGACGATCAGCAGGAGAAAATTATGGACGTTGGCAGTCAGTATGGCGGTGATCGTAGGCTTGACAGGATGCGGGGCATCCTCGTTAGACACGGCTTACATGAATGGCATCAAATCCGAATCATCCATGGAGTTTTCAGGCAGTTCAGACTACAAGGTGATGGAAGAGGTGGCGGAAGACGGGGCTCTGAATAGTGATACTGAGGTTACGCAGGCAGAGGCGACCGACCGAAAGCTGATTAAGACCGTGGAAATGACTGTGGAAACCAAGGAGTTCGATGCGGTACTGGATGGCTTAAATGAGCAGATCAAAGCCTGCGGCGGATATGTGGAAAGCATGAACACCTATAACGGCAGCATCTACAATAGCTGGCGTTCTTCCAGAGATGCCAGCATGACCATACGTATCCCGGTGGAGAATCTGGATACATTTCTGGATACGGTTACCAGTATCAGCAATGTGATCAGACGCAGTGACAAGGTAGAAGATGTAACATTGACCTACGTGGATCTGCAGAGTCACAAGGAAGCTTTGCAGACGGAGCAGACCAGGCTTCTGGAACTGCTTGAGAAAGCGGAATCGGTAGAGGATATTATTACCATAGAAGAACGTCTGTCGGATGTCCGTTACCAGATCGAAAGCATGGAGTCACAGCTTCGTACATATGACAATAAGATAACCTACAGTACCGTGAATCTGGAAATTGAAGAGGTGCAGGAGCTGACACCGGTAGAGGAAGAGACCGTATGGCAGAGGATTTCAGGCGGTTTTGTAGATAGCCTGCACAGCGTGGCTGACGGTTTCGTAGAATTTGGCATCTGGCTGATCGTAAACAGCCCGTTCCTGGTAATCTGGGCGATTGTCATTACAGCTGCCATTTGGATCCTGCGTAAATGGAATCGCAGGCGCTTCAAGAAGAAGGCAATGTCTTTTCAGGGAGTAAAGAAGGAAGAAAACACAAGGGAGATTGAAAAGAATGAATGAAAATCCAGCATATAAATCCGGTTTTGTGACACTGATCGGAAGACCTAACGTAGGCAAATCCACACTGATGAACCGCCTGATCGGTCAGAAGATCGCTATCACCTCCAATAAGCCCCAGACCACCAGAAATCGTATCCAGACGGTACTGACCCTGGAGGAGGGCCAGATCGTTTTCCTGGATACACCGGGTATTCATAAGGCCAAGAACAAGCTTGGGGATTATATGGTAAATGTGGCTGAACGCACATTAAACGAAGTGGATGTGATCCTCTGGCTGGTAGAACCCACCAATTTTATCGGGGCAGGTGAGCGTCACATTATCGAACAACTGAAAAAAGTGAAGACGCCGGTAATACTTGTCATCAATAAGACCGACACTATCAAGCGTGACGAGGTGCTTCCCTATATAGACACTTACCGGAAAGAACTGGATTTTCAGGAAATCGTTCCGTTGTCTGCCCTGAAAGGGGACAATACGGATACGCTGATAAAATGTATCCTGAAATATCTTCCCTACGGTCCGGCATTTTATGATGAAGATACCATTACAGACCAGCCCATGCGCCAGATCGTGGCGGAGCTGATCCGTGAGAAAGCGCTGAGACTTATGGAAGAGGAGATTCCCCACGGAATCGCAGTCAGCATCGAACAGATGAATTTCAGGAAAAATATCTGCGATATCGAGGCTACGATCATCTGTGAAAGAGAATCCCACAAGGGCATCATCATCGGAAAAGGCGGTCAGATGCTGAAGCAGATCGGTTCCAAGGCACGTCCTGAGATCGAGGATCTGTTAGAGCAGAAAGTGAATCTGCAGTTATGGGTCAAGGTTAAGAAGGACTGGAGAGACAGCGACTTCCTTTTAAAGAACTTTGGATACAATCCAAAAGATATTGACAGTAACGCATAGAAAAATGAAAAATGCGAACCCTAATCTTATGAGGCGAAGGGGTATCCCAAGTCTAATTCATACGAAACGGGGGAAACAGATGAAATCATGGAATTACTGGCAGCAATTTGCTCATACCGGCAGGATTGATGACTACTTATCCTATGCGTCCTGTGCGGCGCAGGAAAATGTACGGTGTGAGGAGCCGAAGAAAGAAGATTCAGGAGTCCGGCAGGATGCAGGAATTTATATGTGTAACAGGAATGATACTGAAGCAGATGCCTGTAGGTGAATACGACAGACGCATCTGCCTCCTTACAAAGGAAAGAGGGAAAATATCAGCTTTTGCCAGAGGTGCCAGGAAGCCCGGCAGCAAGATGGCAGCAGGTACCAACCCTTTTTCCTTTGGTACTTTCAAGCTTTATGAAGGTAAGAACTCTTATACGGTAGCGGAAGCGGACATTCAGAATTATTTTGAAGAGCTGAGGACAGATTATATCGGTGCATGCTATGGGATGTATTTTGCGGAAATCGCTGATTATTATACCAGAGAGAACAATGACGAGAGAGAGATGATGAAGCTTCTCTACCAATCCCTGCGGGCATTGGGCGCACCTTCTTTGCCTGACCGGTTGATCAAGTGCATCTATGAGATCAAGTCCATTGCCGTCAACGGGGAATTCCCGGGGCTGCCGAATGACCGTGTCGTGACAGATGCAGCCGCCTACACAGTGAAATACATAGTGGCAAGCTCTGTGGAAAAATTGTATACATTCACCGTGACAGAACCGGTTCTTGAGGAATTGGAGGCACTTTCAGAGCTTTATCGCACCCATTTTATGGAAAAAGAGTTCAAAAGTCTTGAAATATTGAAAACTCTATGTTGAAAAATATAAAAAGATTTGATACACTACCTAGAGGGCGAATTTTAAACGCACATCATTAGAAGGAGCGAACAGCATGAGTGGAAGAAGAAAAGCAGGAGTCATCCTGTGCAGTATTCTGTGCCTGGCGATGCTGCTTTTGGGTGGCTGCAGTCAGAACAAAGTACCGGACACTTTATCCGTTCCTGCCATATCTGTTACCAACAAAGGGAAAGTAACCGCCTATCTGATAGAAGACTTTGACAAGGAATATTATAACCTTGCCGAGCTGCAGGCTCTTGTCACTGAAGAGCTGGCAGAATTCAACAGCAGTCATAAGACGGCTGAAGGACAGGATACGGTGAAGATGGTCTCTTTGACCGAGGCGACAGACGGCAGCAAGACGGTGCAGCTGGTACTGGAGTTTGAGAATATTGCATCTTACACGGAATATACCGGCATGGAACTGTTTTACGGAACCGTGACCCAGGCATATGAAGCGGGATGTAATCTGGACACAGAGCTTACTGCGGTGAAAGATGGCTCGACCATTGATAAAATGGGCATATATGAGCAGGGAACCAAGAAGATACTCATTGCCCGGGAAAAGGTTCGTATCTACGGACCGGGTAAGGCACTGTATATCAGTACCGGAGCGACATTAAATGATGACGGAAGTGTAGATCCTTCCGATACAGAAGATAGTACCTATATTATTATGAAATAAGAGGAGCAGGATTATGGAAAAAACAATGGAAAAAATCGTAGCACTGGCCAAAGCAAGAGGATTCGTATATCCCGGATCTGAGATTTACGGCGGACTCGCCAACACATGGGATTACGGTAACCTGGGTGTAGAACTGAAGAATAATGTAAAGAAAGCATGGTGGCAGAAGTTCGTTCAGGAGAATCCTTACAACGTAGGTGTAGACTGTGCGATTCTGATGAATCCCCAGACATGGGTAGCCAGCGGACATTTGGGCGGTTTCTCCGATCCTTTGATGGATTGTAAGGAATGTCACGAGAGATTCCGTGCAGATAAGCTGATTGAAGATTACTGCGCAGAGAACGGCATCGAGCTGACTGAGAGCGTTGATGCATGGAGCCAGGAGCAGATGAAGAATTTTGTGGAAGAACACAACATTCCCTGTCCTACCTGTGGAAAACATAACTTTACCGATATCCGTCAGTTCAACCTGATGTTCAAGACTTTCCAGGGTGTAACCGAGGATGCCAAGAATACGGTATATCTGAGACCTGAGACTGCTCAGGGTATCTTTGTTAACTTTAAAAACGTACAGAGAACCTCACGTAAGAAAGTTCCTTTCGGTATCGGGCAGATCGGTAAATCTTTCCGTAACGAGATCACTCCCGGTAACTTTACTTTCCGTACCAGAGAGTTCGAGCAGATGGAGCTGGAGTTCTTCTGCGCACCCGGTACTGACCTTGACTGGTTCCATTACTGGAGAGCATTCTGCCGTGACTGGCTGCTTTCTCTCGGCATGAAAGAGGAAGAGATCCGTCTGCGTGACCACAGCCCTGAAGAGCTTTGCTTCTACAGTAAGGGTACTACCGATATCGAGTTCCTGTTCCCGTTCGGCTGGGGCGAACTGTGGGGTATTGCTGACAGAACCGATTATGACCTGACCCAGCATCAGAACGTATCCGGTGAGGATATGTCTTACTTTGATGATGAGAAGAAGGAGAAATACATTCCTTACGTAGTTGAGCCTTCTCTTGGTGCTGACCGTGTGGTTCTGGCTTTCCTGTGTGCAGCTTTTGATGAAGAAGAACTGGAGGGCGGTGATATGCGTACCGTTCTGCGTTTCCATCCTGCACTGGCACCTGTGAAGATCGGTGTGTTGCCTCTTTCCAAGAAGCTGAACGAGGGCGCTGAGAAGATTTACATGGAGCTGAGCAAGAAGTACAACTGCGAATTTGACGACAGAGGAAATATCGGTAAGAGATATCGTCGTCAGGATGAGATCGGTACTCCTTTCTGCATTACTTATGACTTTGAGTCCGAGACCGATGGCTGCGTAACCGTTCGTTTCCGTGATTCCATGGAGCAGGAGCGTGTGGCAATTGCCGATCTGGATGCTTATTTTGCAGATAAATTTACATTCTAATGGTTTTGACAGACCGCGGGTCTGTACTGATATATGGGCTGCCCGGCTTTGAGCCGGCAGCCTGTTTACCGTAAAGTATATTTTTGGAGGAAGACAACCATGAAAGCATATGGTGTAAATGAATTACGAAGAATGTATCTTGACTTCTTCGAGAGCAAGGGACATTTGAAAATGAAGAGCTTTTCTCTGGTGCCCCACAATGATAACAGTTTGCTTATCATCAACTCAGGTATGGCGCCCTTAAAGCCTTATTTTACAGGACAGGAGATTCCGCCCAGACGCAGAGTGACCACCTGCCAGAAGTGTGTACGTACAGGTGATATCGAGAACGTAGGTAAGACTGCAAGACATCTGACCTTCTTCGAGATGCTGGGTAACTTCTCTTTCGGTGATTACTTTAAACATGAAGCAATTGCATGGAGCTGGGAATTCCTGACACAGGTAGTAGGTATGGATCCTGAGAGACTGTATCCTTCTATCTACTGTGAAGACGATGAGGCATTTGATATCTGGACAAAGGAAATCGGTGTGCCCGCCGAAAAGATCACCCGTTTCTATCGCGATGCAGACGGCAAGTGCGATAACTTCTGGGAGCACGGTGCAGGTCCTTGCGGTCCCTGTTCCGAAATCTACTACGACAGAGGAATCAAGTATGGCTGTGGCAAGCCTGACTGTAAAGTAGGATGTGACTGCGACCGTTTCATGGAAGTATGGAACAATGTATTTACCCAGTTTGACAATGATGGCCACGGCAATTATACCGAGCTGATTCAGAAGAATATCGATACCGGTATGGGTCTGGAACGTTTGGCAGTTGTGGTGCAGGATGTAAACTCCGTATTTGACGTAGATACCATGAAAGCAATCCGTGACCGTATCTGTGAAATCGCAGGTGTAACTTACCAGACAGATGATGCCAAGGATGTATCTATCCGTCTGATCACCGACCATATCCGTTCCTCAACCTTCATGATCAGTGACGGTATCATGCCTTCCAACGAAGGAAGAGGTTATGTGCTTCGTCGTCTGATCCGCCGTGCTGCAAGACATGGCAGACTGCTTGGTATTGACGGCAAGTTCCTGGCTAACTTGAGCCAGACTGTTATCAACGAGTGTAAGGACGGTTATCCGGAACTGGATGAGAAGAAGGCATTTATCCTGAATGTACTGACTCAGGAAGAAGATAAATTTGACAAGACCATCGACCAAGGCTTAAGCATCTTAAGCGACATGGAAGAGGAAATGAAGGCTAACGGCGAGACCGAGCTGTCCGGCGAGAATGCATTCAAGCTGTACGACACTTACGGCTTCCCTACCGACCTGACAGAAGAGATTCTGGCTGAGAAAGGCTTTACCATTGACCATGCAGGCTTCGCAGTATGCATGCAGGAGCAGAAGGATAAGGCACGTAAGGCTCGTAAAGTAACCAACTACATGGGAGCAGACGTAACCGTATACGAGTCCATCGATCCTTCCATTACCACAGAATTTGTTGGATATGACAGATTGAGCCATGAGTCCAAGGTGACTGTACTGACAACAGAAACAGAGCTGGTAGATGCACTGACAGACGGCGAAGTAGGTACTATTATCGTAGAGGAGACTCCTTTCTATGCTACCATGGGTGGTCAGGTTGGAGATATCGGTACGATCACCACTGCAGAAGGCAGCTTCGAAGTAAAAGATACCATCAAGCTGTTAGGCGGCAAAGTAGGTCATATCGGTGTAGTAACCAAGGGCATGATCAAGACAGGTGATGTGGTTACTTTGACCGTAGATGCAGCAAGAAGAGCAGATACCTGTAAGAACCACAGTGCAACCCATCTGCTGCAGAAAGCACTGCGTGAAGTTCTGGGTACTCATGTAGAGCAGGCCGGTTCCTACGTAGACGGTGAGAGACTGAGATTCGACTTCAGCCACTTTGCAGCTATGACTCCTGATGAGATTGCTAAGGTAGAGGCAATTGTCAATGCCAAGATTGCAGAGAATCTTCCTGTTGTGACCAACATCATGAGCATCGAGGATGCCAAGAAGACAGGCGCAATGGCTCTGTTCGGTGAAAAATACAGTGAGAAGGTCCGCGTTGTCAGCATGGGCGATTTCTCTACCGAACTGTGTGGTGGTACCCATGTAGCCAACACCGGTGTGATCACTGCATTCAAGATCCTTTCCGAGAACGGTGTTGCTGCCGGTGTAAGAAGAATCGAAGCATTGACAGGTAACGGTGTATTTGCATATTATCGCGGTCTGGAGCAGACACTTGCTGCTGCAGCTAAGGTAATGAAGACTACTCCTGCTTCTCTGGTTGAGAGATGTGAGCATGTTCAGGCTGAACTGAAGACCCTGAATTCTGAGATCGAATCCCTGAAGAGCAAGGCAGCCAAGGATGCGCTGGGAGATGTTATGAATCAGGTGACAGAAGTGAAGGGAATCAAGCTTCTGGCTACCAGCGTAGAAGGCGTAGACATGAACGGCCTGCGTGACCTGGGAGATCAGCTTAAAGATAAGCTGGGAGAAGGTGTCGTAGTGCTTCTGTCCAACCAGGACGGCAAGGTGAATATGGTGGCTATGGCTACAGATGCAGCTGTAAAGGCCGGTGCACATGCCGGTAACCTGATCAAGGGAATCGCTGCACTGGTAGGCGGTGGCGGCGGCGGTCGCCCCAACATGGCTCAGGCAGGCGGCAAGAATCCTGCCGGTATTCCTGAGGCACTTGGCAAAGTGGCTGAAACTCTGGAAGGTCAGTTGAAATAATGTCATTTTAAAAATGTGGGAGCTGTTGCAGAATACTGAGTAATCAGTTGTTCTGTACAGTTCCCGTTTTATTTTAGGCTGCAGCGCCCATCATTTATCTGCAAAAGGTTCAAAGTAGAGTAATACATATGAGGAAAATGTAAATTAAAGTTAACAAATAGGATTTCACTGCATGCATTTACTGATGAAGCAGATATATTTTCTTTGAAAACGCAACCGGAAGTTGCACAAAAATCAAAGTCTTCTTTGTTGAATAAATAATTCTGATGTTGTATCATACTAAATAGAATAGGCAAATAGCGTGGCTTCGCAGTTACGAATTGGGTAATGATTTCAAAGGAGATTTGATATGACTCTAGGTGAAAAAATAACACATCTCAGAAATGTGGCGAATATCTCTCAGGAAGTGCTTGCAGACAAACTGTCAGTTTCAAGGCAGTCCGTATCCAAGTGGGAAATGGATCAGGCGCTTCCACAGATTGACAAAGTTTTGCAGCTTTGTCAAATATTCAGTGTTTCCGCTGATGAGCTCCTGTATGACAAAATAGTTATCAACCGGTCGAAAGACAGCAGAACTAATAAATATTTTGGTACGGACGGATTCAGGGGTGAGGCTAACATGAACCTTACTTCTATGCAGGCGTATAAGGTGGGCAGGTTCTTGGGATGGTATTATTCCTCATCGCTGTCTGGCTGCAACATTTCAGGCTATCGGCCGAAAATCGTAATCGGCAAGGATACCCGCCGTTCCAGTTATATGCTGGAATATTCTGTAGTGGCAGGTATCACGGCTTCCGGAGCGGATGCTTACATGCTGCATGTTACTACTACGCCGAGTGTTTCCTATGTTACCCGTCAGGATGAATTTGACTGCGGCATTATGATAACGGCTTCTCATAATCCCTTTTATGATAATGGTATAAAAGTCATCAATAAATACGGTGAAAAGTTAGATGATGAGACAACTGCCCTCATTGAAGCATATATTGACGGCAATTTGAGCGAATTGGGTATTTATGGTGAGGATCTGCCGTTGGCCCGCAGAGAACGTGTGGGATGCATCGTGGACTATGTCTCCGGAAGAAACAGATATATCGGATATCTTATTTCTCTTGCATCGCACTCTTATCGTGACCTCAGAATCGGTCTTGACTGTGCAAACGGTGCTTCCTGGATGATAGCAAAAGCTGTTTTTGATGCTTTGGGTGCACAGACAGTAGTGATCGGAAATCAGCCGGATGGCCTCAATGTAAATAACGGCTGCGGATCCACACATATTGAAAAGCTTGTTTCTCTTGTCAGGGAACAGCATTTAGATGTAGGCTTTGCGTTCGATGGAGATGCAGACCGCTGTATTGCTGTAGATGAAAAAGGGAATGTCATCGATGGTGACTGTATTCTGTATATCCTGGCACAGCGCCTCAAGGATCGCGGTGGACTGAATGGAAATACTGTTGTAGCCACCGTCATGTCCAACAGCGGATTCTTTGCTTCACTGCAAAAGGCAGGAATCAATTGCGTTCAGACCAAAGTAGGAGATCGCTTTGTATATGAATGCATGCAGAATAATCAATACGCATTAGGCGGAGAGCAGTCCGGTCATATTATTATGAAAAAATATGCCACCACCGGTGACGGCCTGCTTACGGCTATCATGATAACCGAAGAAATGCGTGACCGTAAGAGTTCACTTTCTGCACTGGCTGATCCTGTAAAGCTTTATCCGCAGTATCTGGTGAACTTAAAAGTGAAAGATAAAGCTGCCGTAACATCTGACAGAGATGTGTTAAATGCAGTTGATGAGGTCGAGAAGATGATAGATGGTAAGGGCAGAGCACTGCTTCGTGAAAGCGGAACCGAACCGGTGATTCGCGTGATGATCGAGAGCGAAACGGATGAGCTTTGCCGCACCTATGCCGGCATGATAGCCGAAGCCATAAAAGCAAAGGGACATTGTACCGATAAATATTAGTAACAGTTCAGACGCGCCATTCGCAAAATAGCGCCTGCAGCGCTCTCCGTCGCTTCGCGACTATTTTTGCTCATAATCTGGCGCTCAGTACAACCCTATACGTAAGCGCAAAATCATGCGAGCATGATTTGTGCGCCTACGTCCAGGGTTGTCTGAACTGTTACAAATATTAAAAGACTGTGAAATTTTTCTGCCGGCATTTCATGCCGGCTCTTTTTGTGCTATACTTTAAAACTGATTAAGAAAAAAGACAATTGCTGCAGATAAAAGGAAGGAACGGGTATAAATGAGTGCTTTTGTAACCTTTGAGAATGTGAAGAAGGTATATAAGACAGGGGAAATGGAGATTGCTGCCCTGCATGATGTGAATTTTGAGGTGGAAAAAGGAGAGTTCTGTGTCATCGTAGGTGCCTCCGGTGCCGGTAAGACTACGATATTAAATATTCTTGGTGGGATGGATACCTTGAGCGAAGGCCATGTATGGTTGGACGGACAGGAGATATCGTCTTATAATAAGCATCAGCTGACTACATACAGAAGGTATGATATCGGTTTCGTATTCCAGTTTTATAATCTTGTGCAGAATCTGACTGCACTGGAAAATGTAGAACTGGCGGCTCAGATCTGTAAGGAGCCGCTGGATGCGGCTGCTGTTCTGGAGGATGTGGGACTGGGTTCGCGTCTTGGAAACTTCCCTGCACAGTTATCCGGCGGTGAGCAGCAGAGAGTTGCTATTGCCAGGGCATTGGCAAAGAATCCGAAGATTCTGCTGTGTGACGAGCCTACGGGAGCACTGGATTATAACACCGGTAAGGCAGTACTGAAGCTGCTGCAGGATACCTGCAGGGAGAAGGGAAAGACAGTTATCGTCATTACCCATAATTCTGCGCTGACTGCCATGGCGGATCGTGTCATTACAGTAAAGAGCGGTACCGTAGTAAATATGGTGAAGAATGACAAGATCGTTGATATCGTAGATCTGGAGTGGTAAGCGTGAAAAGCTTTTCTAGGGCTCGAAAGAACGAATCTAAGAAAGTAATAGTTTCACGCAGGAGAATCGCGAAGCGATTCTCAATGTTGATGGCGTTTTAGAATGGAGGAAGATAGATGTCTACTATGTGGAAATCCACATTCAGGGAGATCAGGCAGAGCTTCGGGCGTTTCTTTGCCATTATGGCGATTGTGGCATTGGGCGTGAGTCTGTTTGCGGGACTGAAAGTAACAAGATCATGCATGGTGAAGACCACCGGTGATTATTTTGCGGAAAAGAATTTTTATGATTACCGGATTCTGTCTACAGTGGGATATGATGAACAGGACGTAGAGGCCATGCGGAAGCAGGACGGGGTCCGGGCAGCAGAGGGTACGGTGGCGTTAGATATTCTCTGCACGTTACAGAATGGTAATGAGAAAGTCTTAAAGATGTACAGTCTGCCTCAGGAAGTCAATAAGCTGGAACTGAAGGCGGGAAGATTGCCGGGCAGTGCAGACGAGTGTGTGGTAGACAGTGCCTTCTGCTCAAAGAGCGATATCGGCAAGAAGATAGTCCTGGCAGAGACTAACGAAGAGTCTGATCTGGATAATTTTGCATATAATGAGTATACGATTGTGGGAATCGTGCAGTCTCCCTTGTACATACAGTATGAACGAGGCAATACGTCATTGGGGAACGGACGTCTGAGCGGCTTTGCTTATATCCCTATGGATGGATTTACCATAGACTATTTTACTGAGGTCTATGTTAAGTTCGATGAAGATTTTGAAATGTACAGCGATGATTATACTGCATACATGGATGAGAAAGCGGAAGGCTGGGAAGAGCTGGCTGCCGACCTGGCACAGGAAAGATATGTGCGGGTGAAAGCAGATGCAGAGGAAGAGCTTGCAGATGCGGAAGCAGAACTGGCTGAGGGAAAAACAGAAGGTGAACAGGAGCTTGCTGATGCATGGCAGGAACTGGAGGATGCCAGACTGGAAATCGAAGATGGAGAGCAGAAGCTTGCTGATGCGGAAAAAGAGATCGCCGATGCCTTAAAGACACTGGAAAAGAAAGAAAAAGAACTTGAAAATGCGCAGAAAACTGTAGATAAAGAGGAAAAGAAGCTGACTGACGGTGAGACAGAGCTGGAACGCAATCTGGCATTGTGGCAGGAGCAGAAGAACAAACTGACCAGCGGTAAAAGCGAGCTGTCTGCTGGGCAGGCGCAGCTGACCAGTCAGTCTGCGGTAATTACTATGTCCGAAGCACAGCTGACAGCAGCTGAAACACAGCTTTCTGAGAAAGAACAGCAGCTGAAAGCAACGGAGACTACATTGAACGCGAAGGAAGTGCAGCTTCTTGCCCTGCAGACGATTGCAGTGACAGATGAGCTGAAAGAACAGGTGGAGCAGGGTCTGGCTGAGATTGCAGGGTATCGTACGCAGATTGCCGATGGCTGGAATCAGATCAATGAAGCGAAAGCTCAGATAGCTGAGGGGAAGGCTGCACTGAATAGCGGTAAAGCAACCATTAGTGATTATCAGAATCAACTGAATGAGGGAAGTGCACAGGTTGCGCTTGGGGAAGAGGAACTTGACAAGGCCTATGAACAGCTTCTGGCAGCTCAGATTCAGCTGGCTGAGGGTAAAGTACAGTTATTAGATGCCAAAGCCCAGCTGGCTGACGGACGCAGCCAGATCAACAAGGGCTGGCAGGAACTGAAAGAAGGGCAGAAGGAGCTTGAAGATGCCCGCAAGGAACTGGAAGACGGTAAACAGAAATATGAAGATGGTCTTGCAGAATACGAAGATGGTGTGAAGGAGTTCGAAGAAGAGATTGCAGATGCAGAAAAGCAGATCGCGGACGCCAGAGAGGATCTTGCAGAGCTGGAGAACCCGGACAGCTATGTGCTGGGCAGAAACACCAATGTGGGTTATGTCTGCTTTGAAAATGATTCAGAAATCGTGGATGGTATCGCTAATGTCTTCCCCATATTTTTCTTCGCGGTAGCAGCACTGGTATGTATCACTACTATGAACCGTATGGTGGAGGAGCAGCGTACCCAGATCGGTGTTTTGAAAGCATTGGGTTACAGTCAGGCGTCTATTATGTGTAAGTACCTGTTTTATTCCGGCACGGCTGCTGCTGTAGGATGTATCGGAGGATTCCTTCTGGGAAGCTGGCTGTTTCCGCTTGTCATCTGGTATGCATACGGTATTATGTATAAAGTAGCCTCTCTGAAATTTGTGTTTGATGGAAAGCTGGCAATGATTTCACTGATAGTATCCATGCTTTGCTCCATTGGTGCCACATGGATCAGCTGCCGCTATGAACTGGCCGAGGTGGCAGCCCAACTGATGCGTCCAAAATCTCCAAAGGCGGGAAAAAGAGTGCTTTTGGAACGGATTCCGTTTATCTGGAAACGGCTGAAATTCCTTTATAAAGTATCATACCGTAATATTTTCCGTTATAAGAAACGATTCTTCATGATGGTAGTCGGTATCAGTGGATGTACGGCACTTCTGGTAACGGGATTTGGTGTGAAGGATTCAATTGGTCACGTGGCAGATCATCAGTACAGCAGAATTCAGACATATGATGTAAGTGTGACATATGCCGATGCACTGACAGAAGAGGATTATGAGGAACTGGAAAGAGTGCTGAGCGAAAAGAGCACCGGTTATGCAGTGGTTATGGAAGCAACAACGGACCTGATTAAAGATGAGCAGACCAAAGCCATCTATCTGGTGGCGGCAGATGCAAACGAAGATATTACACCGTATTTAAATCTCCATACCAAAGAGGAGGAACTTATTCCATATCCTGAAACGGGAAAATGTATTATTTCACAGAATGTGGCCGACCAGTACGATATTAAAGAGGGAGATAGTGTCACCTTCCGTGATGATAATATGAGCGAAATCGAACTGGAGGTCAGCGGCATTAGTGTAAATTATATTTCCAGTTATGTGTACATTTCCACCCAGACTTATGAACAGTTGATGGGAGAACCGGCTGCCTGTAAGACGGTTTACTTGAATCTGGCAGAAGATGTGGATGCACATAAACTGTCTGCTTCCCTGATGAAGCTGGAAGGTGTTGCCTCCGTGACGGTAAATGCAGATATGCTGGATCGCTTCAACAGCATGATGGCAAGCATGGATCTGGTCATACTCGTAATTATCTTATGCGCAGCAGGACTTGCGTTTATCGTACTTTACAACCTGACCAATATCAATATAACAGAACGCGTCAGAGAAATTGCTACTATAAAAGTTTTGGGATTTTATAAGAAAGAAACGGCTTCCTATGTGTTCCGGGAAAACGTGGTGCTTACCCTGATAGGCGCTCTGGCAGGATTTGTACTTGGAAAATACTTCCATCAGTTTGTGATGGCAGCTGTTAAGATTGATATGGTAAGTTTTGCTGTAACCATCAAACCAATCAGTTATGTGTATAGTCTGCTGATGACAGTTGCTTTTGCCTGGTTCGTAAACTGGTTCATGGGAAGAAAACTGGAGCGCATCAGCATGACAGAATCCCTGAAATCTGTCGATTAAATCAAAATTAAGGTTCCTATATGAACGGATTTATGATATAATGAGCGTTAGCGAGCGGGAGCAGGCGAAGCAACGTTAGAAAGAAGGAGGAAGAGAGTATGAATAGTTTCTGGAAGAGAACCGGTTGGTTCGGATTGGCGGTAACTGCGCTGATTGCCAGCCTGGGGCTTCAGATTTTAATGGGGGTTGTTGCCTTGCTGCCGGCATCGATTATGGCAGGAATCGAGGCCGGGACTAAGGGACTTACCGACGCGGCAGAAATACAGGCTTTGGTTGCAGAAAAAGCAAATGGAGCAATTTCCTGGGGGGTATTGTTCTATCATATTATTTCACTGCCTGTGTTCGGGTTGTGGTATTATTTTGGATGTGGGAGACACAAAGCAGGAAATCCCGTAAAAGTATTAAAAGCAAGAGGACTTATCGTATCATTTGTGGCCGGGTTTGGATTGTGCCTGGTGGCTAATGGGATTGCCATGCTGCTGCAGTATCTGACCCCCTCATTATTTGAATCGTATATGGAACTGATGGAGTCAGCAGGTATGGGTGAAAGTCCGGTGACAATCATTGCAGCCATTCTTCTGGCACCTATTGGAGAAGAACTTCTTTGCCGCGGAATTATTCTGCATTATGGGAAGAAGATGGCAGCAGGTATCGGCAGTGAGAACGTGTCTTTCTGGATCGCCAATGTACTTCAGGCACTCTTGTTCGGTATCATGCATGGAAATTTCGTTCAGGGAACATATGCCTTTATCCTGGGCATGGGACTGGGAGTGCTCTGCCGCAGGTATAAGAGCCTGTATCCGTCGATGCTGTGCCACTTTGCAATTAATTTCCTGTCTACATATGTCATGGGTTACCTGTTTGGGTGGGTACCGGAGAATATGGCAGGTACTTTAATTGTTTCTGTTCTGGGAATTGCCATCACCGGTCTTGCAGTGGTGCTGGGGAGAGAACGTAATATTCAAAACTGAGCTTGACATCTTGCGGCAAAGGCACGCACTTTGGGAGGCGCACAGACAGTGGCTCTGATGCAGTCACAGTGATATGAGACATATTAAATGGCCTGTATTTTGACAAAGAGTCATCATCAAAATACAGGCTATAAGTATGTCTGGTATCACTGCGTATGTCATTAGAATCACTGTCTGTGCGCCTCTCAAAGTGCCGGTTTACCGAGTACTGGTTTACCGCAAGAAACTCAGTTCTGAAGTGGAAATATCTTCATAAATTCTTAAGATGCAATTAGGGGGAGGATAGAGTATAATTGAAGAAAAGGTGGGGGACTGCCTGGAGTAAAAATAGTTATTAGGAGGAGGCGCGCAGGCTTTGTTTAAGACGAGAAGTAAGGCAGAGCGGGAAGCAGCCCGCGCTGAGAAGAAAGCGTTGCGTTATCGTAAAAGACACCATGGTAAGGCAACGAAGAGACTTATGAAGATCAAGATCAGTTCCGGGTTATATATTGCACCGAGTTTTATTGGGGTTCTGATATTTTTCGTAATTCCCTTTATTGTGGTCATTCGTTATTCCCTGGTGGATAATCCCATCAGCGGCAATTTTGTTTTTTTAGATAATTATAAGAGAATCATAAAGAATCTTTCCTTTCAGACTGCTATCAAGAATACATGTATGTTTTCTACGATTGCAGTGCCATTGGCAGTTATTTTATCCTTGCTGCTGGCAGTTGTATTGGAAGCGAAGATTCCTTTTAAAAGTCAGTTCAGAACATTTTTCCTGAGCCCGCTGATGGTGCCCGTAGCTTCCATTGTGTTGATCTGGCAGGTATTGTTCCATTATAATGGTGCGGTGAATGATGTGCTGGTGGCATTAGGCGGTAACAAGATTGACTGGTTCAAGTCGGATTATGCACTGGCGGTGGTCATTATCCTGTTTTTGTGGAAAAATCTCGGATACAACATGATCCTGTTTATGGCAGCACTGGCCAGTATCCCAAAGGAAGTACTGGAAGTGGCCAGACTGGAAAGTGCCACAACGCTTCAGACGTTTTTTTACATAAAATCAAGATATCTTTCCTCCACGTTCCTGTTTGTGACGATTATGTCACTGATCAGCTCCTTTAAGATATTCAGGGAAGTATATCTTCTGACCGGTGATCATCCGGTGGACACTATTTATACGCTGCAGCATATGATGAACAATGCTTTTAAATCGTTGGATTACCAGAAGCTTTCTGCAGCAGCCATCCTCATGTCTTTGGTAATGATTGTGATCATAGGTATTCTGTTCATTGTAGAAAATCATTTCGGAAAGGATGTGGAAGGATGAGAAAGATGCATGTGTGGTCCGGGATGAAAAGAGGAATTGCAACTGTGATTGCTGCATTTTTTGCATTCCTGTTTTTGCTTCCCATTGTTTTGACCATTACCAATTCCTTTATGTCAGCCACAGAACTTTCGGCTAACTATGGACCGGTATTTGCTACCACATCTACCGGCGGTAAGGTGTACATATCAGAAAAAGTGAATTTGAAATTTATACCGGATATGGTGTCTTTCAGCCAGTATATCACAGTCCTTTTTAAGAGCCCTGACTATCTGCTTAAGTTCTGGAATTCGGTGATTCTGGTGGTGCCTATCGTGGTATTCCAGCTGGCGGTGGCTTCGCTGGCTTCCTATGGATTTGCAAGATATCGGGGAAGGATTAGAGAAATCATCTTTTTTTCCTATATCATATTGATGCTGATGCCGTATCAGGTAACACTGGTACCCAATTATCTGGTATCTGACTGGCTTAGCATACTTGACACAAGATGGGCAATCTGGCTCCCAGGAATCTTTTCTCCGTTTGCGGTGTTCATGTTGACTAAGTTTATGAGGAGGATTCCTACTTCCGTTATCGAAGCTGCGCAGATTGACGGAGCGGGCGAAATGCAGATTTTCAGGAAAATATGCATGCCGCTGTGCAGAGGAGCGCTGTGTTCCGTAGCCATTCTGGTATTTATAGATTATTGGAATATGGTTGAACAGCCGCTGATCCTGCTCAGTGATTCGGAAATGCATCCCCTTTCAGTGTTTTTAAGTAAGATCAATGAAGGAGAAATCGGCCTTGCATTTGCAGTGGCGACTATTTATATGGTGCCCAGTCTGCTGATATTTTTATATGGTGAGGAATATCTTGTAGACGGTATTACCTATCAGGGTGGAATAAAAGGGTAAAGAGGAGAGGATAAAGACTATGAATGAGAATGGAACCAAAAGAAGAGAATGGGTGAAAAATGCGATGATTGTTTTCCTGACAGTCATGTTGCTGCTTACTTTTTTCTCCAATACGATTATGAATTATTCCCTGCCTGAGGTGGCAGCACAGTATATCCAGTCGGGTACGATTACTGCTAAAATCAGAGGAACCGGTACGGTAGAGAGTGGAGATCCCTATAATATTCAGGCTAAAGAGACCAGGACTGTTGAAAGTGTTCTTGTAAGAGCCGGTGATACCGTGCAGAAAGGTGATGTGCTGTTCGTACTTGCAGATAAGGAAAGTGAGGAACTGAAAGCCGCTGAAAAAGCATTGGAAGCCTCTTTGTTGGAGTTTGAACTGCAGATTTTGAACGGAAATCTTTCTAACAGTGTTATTAATAATGTGCAGAATGGCAGGGTATCTTCTGTTTCTTCTTACCAGAGTCAGATCGTTGCAGCAGAAGCTGAGATTGAAAAATGGGAAAAGGAAATCGAGGACATTGAGCTGGCAATCAGCCAGTTGAATGCACTGCAGGGACAGCTGGCTGTCAGCTCACCGGATACCAGTGAGGAAGAGAAGAAACTGGCAGAGGCGCAGGCTGCATATGATGCAGATCCTTATAAGCAGGCAAAGGATAAAATTGCCGAATTGGACAGTAAAATCGCAGAATGTGACAAGGTAATCGAGAAGTATAAACCGGAAAATAACCCGGTAGTAGGATATGAGGAAGATGTATCAGGCGGCGACCGTAAGCCGATTTATGAGGTGTCTGAGGAAGAGTATCTGAAGGCCGTTGCCAATCGCTCCATTTACGTTGGACAGAGAGAAAACTATCTGCCGCTGGTAACATCTGAAGCAGAAGAAAATTATAAGAAACTGGAAACGGCTTTAAATGAAGCTAAGACCAATCTGGCCAATAAGGAGAATTCTGTAAATGCGCAGAGCAATTCTGTCAGTGTGCAGCTGACCAACTGGAATCTGGAACTGACAGATAAGCAGAAGAAGTTATCTGATGCAACAGCCGCTAAAAATCAGCTGCTTTCCGATATTGCAGCAGAATTGAATCTGAGCAGTAAAATGGACCAGATCAACGAGCAGAGGGAGAACATTGCCGAGCTTCAGGCCAATGCGATGGGGGCAACTATCGAGGCTCCTATATCCGGCACCATTTCCAGTATCAACGTTACTGCAGGACAGGATATGGCAGCAGGAAGTACCGTAGTCACCATGCAGCCGGAAGGAAAGGGCTTTACCATGAGCTTTTCCGTTACCAATGAGCAGGCGAGGAGACTTTCTCCCGGTACTCAGGCAGAGCTTGTAAATTCCTGGAGATATGATGATGTGGTAGTGACATTAAGTAAGATCAAACCGGATCCCAGTGACCCCTCTCAGAAGAAATTGCTGGAATTCAATGTAACAGGAAGTGTAGTAGATGGTCAGACACTGAATGTTTCTGTGGGAGATAAGAGTGCCAGCTATGATATGATAGTGCCAAACAGTGCAATTCGTGAGGATAATAACGGTAAGTTCATCCTGATCGTTGAGACCAAGTCCAGTCCGTTGGGTAACCGTTATAAGGCTTCCAGAGTGGATGTGGAGGTGCTGGCCAGTGATGATACCCAGTCAGCTATCAGCGGTGCGGTATACGGATATGAATTTGTAATCACAACTTCCAACAAACCGGTGGAAGCAGGACAGCTGATCAGACTTGCAGATTAATAAGAAAGGTTGATGAATATGAAGAGATTCAGAGATTTCCTTTCTGAACGGAACATAGCACTGTGGATCAGCGGTACCGTATCTTTCCTGAGTTTTCTGATATTGTGTGGGATTGCATCGTTGTTAAGCAACAGGCAGACTTCGCAGCAGATGGCAGAACGGTGGAGTGAGCAAAAGGATGTGGCGCAGATAAGCTGCTTCTTTTCCCCTAATGCCGCCATGAGTCCTGATAGAATAGAATCTTTCAGGCATGCACTGGACGATGCGTTGGAACAGGCATCTATCGTACAGGATTCCCCCAATGCCAATGCAAGGCTGTGGGCGGATGCTTACAGTGCGGACGGACAGATAACCGTTTCCAGTGAGAGGGCAAAGGTGACAGCGGATGCCATTGGAGTAGGAGGAGATTTCTTTCTGTTTCATCCGTTACAGCTGCTAAATGGTTCCTATTTTTCGGAAAGTGATTTGAACCAGGACTACTGTATTCTGGACGAAGATGCCGCATGGCAGTTGTTTGGTTCTAATAATGTGGCAGGGCAGATTGTCACTATCGGCGGGGTTTCTCATGTAGTGGCAGGTGTGGTACACAGAGAGGATGGCAGACTGGAAGAAGCAGCAGGACTGGACAGTACTGTGATATATGTTTCTTATAATACCCTGGACACCCTGGGGAGCAATAATGGTATTAACCATTATGAAATCGTAATGCCTGATCCGGTCAGCGAATATGCATATAATTATGTGAAAGATAACATAGGTGTAACGGAAAAGGAAGTTGAGATGGTGGAAAATACCACTCGCTATGATTTTTTGAAACGTCTGCAGGTGATAGCTGATTTTGCCACCAGATCAATGAATGGAAAGGCGATCATTTATCCGTATTGGGAAAATATTGCAAGAGGTTATGAAGATATCATAGCAGCAATTACTTTATTTGCACTGTTATTTCTGGTGTATCCGGTTGTGCTTCTGGTGATATTTGTAATCATAAGATGGAAGCAAAAGACCTGGACTGCAAAGGGGATTTGCCTGTATCTTCAGGATAAGGGAGAGCGGAAGATGGAGGATGCCCGGGAGAAAAGGATTCGCAGGAAACAGCATAAAGAAAGATTTGATGAAGAGGAGGATTTACTATGAGTAAGGGAGTTTGGAAGAAAGGATTGTCATTCCTGTTAGCAGTCATGATGGTGATCGGTATGGCTGCCTGCGGGAAAACAGAAGGGAAGCAGAATGAGAATAATCTGCTTGCTAAGCAGAATGTATATTCTTATGAAAACATTGATTTTGGTGACTTTGGAGATAATGTAAGTATCCAGGGCATGTCTTATAATGATGGCAGGGTAAATGTGCTTTTGGATATCTATATTTATGAAAGTCAGGGATCGACACCCAGACTTGGGGCGGCCGTGGCAATTCCGGAGACGAATGAGGAAGTTGCTGTGGATACGGACGTCGACGGTTCAGGAGAATTGGATGCAGAGTTCGGAGTTGATGGAGAGTATACATATCAGGAGCCTATCAACATTCACAGAGTCGTATCTTTCCTCACAGATGGAAGTGATATTCAGTATTATGATCTTGACATGGGTGAAGAGGATACTATGACGAATAGCTGGATCGGAAGCATCATCATGGGCGGCGGTAATATTTATGCACAGAGAGAGTCTTACTTTGAAGACTATTCTGACCCGGAGAATCCGATCTGGGAAAACTGGCAGGAAGTTGTCTGCTGGGGACCTGACGGAGCGCAGCTCTGGTCTGTGAATGTATCAGATATTCTCCAGGATGAGGAAAATAATCAGTATTATTACATAAGCAATATGGCTGTGGCGGATGACGGCAGCCTCTATGTTGTCTGCAGTGGTGACTCTATGAAGATTCTGGTGTTTGACCAGAACGGCGCTCAGATAGATGAAACGGAAATCACTACCAATGCGAACCAATATATCAGTAATACGTTTGTGAAAGCAGATGGTTCCCTGCTTCTGCTTACGGTTAATAATGAATGGACTAAGGCATATGCAAGTACTTATGATCTGAAGACAGGTGTACAGGGTGAGCAGACAGAACTTTTGGGCAGCTTGTTAATGTACAATATTTACCAGGGAACGGACACTGATATGCTGTTGACTGACAGTCAGGGCGTATATACCTACAACATTGGAGATACTGAGATCACGAAGCTGATGGACTTCGTAAACTCTGATTTGGAGACCAGTTATCTCAGGAATATTGCAATTATTGATGACCAGCATTTTGTGGCTACCTATTCTGACCTTATAAATTGGGAGCCTCATGTGGCTGTGTTTACCAGAGTGGAACCGGAAGATGTTCCGGATAAAGAAGTAATGGTACTGGGAGCTTATTATCTGGACAGCGAAGTGCGCAAGCGTGTGATCGAGTACAATAAGACAAATGAGAAATATCGTATTACAGTAAAGGATTATTCTTCTTACAATACCATGGATAATTACATGGCAGGATATACTCAGCTGAATAATGATATCATTGCCGGTAAGATGCCGGATATTCTAATGGTAAACAATTATGTTCCGGCGGATAATTATATTGCAAAGGGACTTTTGGCAGATATCGGAAAGCTGATTGAAAATGATGAAGAGCTTTCTCAGGAGACTTTCCTGCAGAATGTCTTTGATGCCTATTCGGTAGATGGTGTCCTGTACCGTGTGGTTCCTACCTTTACCATAAATACCATTATAGGTAAGACTTCTATCCTGGGCGAAAGAACCGGATGGAGTATGGAAGAATTCATGCAGCTTATGAGCGAGCAGCCGGAAGGTACCAGCAGCTTCAGTGACATCAACCGCTCCAGCTTTTTCAATCATATTATGAGTTATTGTGGTACAGATTTTGTAGACTTCTCTACCGGAAAGTGCAGTTTTGATTCTCCGGAATTTATCAGGATGTTGGAATTTGCCAAGACTCTGCCGGAGGAAGTAGAATATGGAACGGACTATGACTGGACCAAGTATGAGAACCAGTATCGTAATAACACCACACTGCTTATGACCTTATATATTTACAGTATCAGAGACCTGAATTATTCCATATACGGACAGTTTGGAGAAGATGTAAGCTTTGTTGGATTCCCATGTGAAAATAAGGATGGTTCTGTAGTAAATACAACCATGAGTTTCGCGTTATCTGCAGCTTCCAACAATCTGGATGGTGCGTGGGAGTTTGTAAGATATTACCTGACAGATGAGTATCAGGATTCCATCCAGTGGGAAATGCCGGTTAACAAAGAGGCTTTCCTGAAACAGGCCCAGGAAGCGACCCAGAAACCTTACTACACTGATGAGAATGGCAATAAGGTAGAGTATGAGGAAACTGTATATATTAACGGTGAAAGCGTACCGCTGCCTCCTATGAGCCAGGAACAGGTAGATAAAATAGTAGCATTCGTGGAAAGCGTTGATAAGGTATCTTACTATAATGAGGATATCCAGAACATCATTGATGAAGAGGTGGCGCCGTTCTTTGCAGACCAGAAGACGGCTGAGGACGTGGCATCCATTATTCAGAATCGCGTGGAGCTTTATGTGAATGAGAATCGTTAAGTGGTAATTATTGTAATACAAAAAGGTGGGGAGCGCATGGATGTGCTCCCCTTTTGAAAAAGGGGATGTTACCCTAACTCTTGTGGAAAAATGAGGATGCATTAATCCAACGAAAGTGGAATCCCTTTACGTTTCAAATGATTTTCCAATGTCAGTTCATGACCATGCTCCCGCAGCCATTGCTTGTAAATCTTGTAATCCGGCATGATTCTTCCAACCATATTCCAGAAATCCTTGGAATGATTCATGTGAGTCAGATGGCACAGTTCATGTACCACCACATAGTCTAACACCTTGGGTGGTGCAAACATCAGCCTGTAGTTAAAAGACAGCGTTCCCCTGGAGGAGCAGCTTCCCCAACGGCTTTTCTGGTCACGAATCGTAATGGTATGATATACTCCGCCCGTTAATGTATGATAATAGGCAACCCGCTTTGCAAAATAGTCCTTTGCAGCGCTGCGATAGCGGTTTTCCAGAGCGGACAGCCTGCGCTGCTCGGCCTGTTCCAGTGCATTCGAATAATAATTCATTTGTGAAATGGCTCCTTTCGGACAGATCATTTTCTCTTATTTTACAGGATAAAATGAAAAAATACTACCCTTCTGTGTACACTTCTTGCTATTTCTGCAATTTTATGATACCTTTATAGCGTGACAAAGTTTCAAAACTTTTAAGTTTTGAAACTGATATCACAGGATGGAAGGAGTGCGGATAGTATGTGCAATCAGGAATTAAAGAAGAAATTGCCGATTGGAATTGAAAGTTTTGAAGAAATCCGCACAGCCGGATTCTATTATATTGATAAAACAGGACTTATTAAGGATTTGCTGCAGAATTGGGGGAAGGTCAATCTTTTTACTCGTCCCAGGCGATTTGGTAAATCTTTAAATATGAGTATGCTTAAAACTTTTTTGGAAATGGACAGTGATAAGACATTGTTTGACGGGCTGGCAATTTCAAAAGAGACAGCAATCTGTGAAGAGTATATGGGGAGATTCCCGGTGATTTCCATCAGTTTAAAAGGCGTGTATGCTGATGATTATGATGCAGCGAAAGGAATGCTGCGCCAGATCATCAATGAAGAGGCTTACAGATTGTGGAAAAAGTTAACGCCCAGGCATCTTGGCAAATATTTAAGCAATACGATGGAAAGATTGATGAACAGTGAAATGAATGATGTAGATTTGATGAATTCTCTTCGCCTGCTTTCATCTGTATTGTGCCAATATTATGAAAAAAAGGTTATTATCCTGATAGATGAATATGACGTTCCGTTGGCAAAGGCAAATGAAAAGGGCTATTATGACCAGATGGTTACGTTGATTAAAAATGTATTCGAACAGGCATTGAAAACAAACGATAATCTCTATTTTGGAGTATTGACGGGCTGCCTTCGCGTTGCAAAGGAGAGCATTTTTACAGGACTGAATAATTTAAATAGTTTGTCTATTATAGATGTACAGTATGATGGATATTTTGGATTCACAGACGGAGAGGTAAGAGAGCTTCTTAATTATTATGGTCTTTCGGCATCCTACAACGTAGTGAAAGAATGGTATGATGGCTATCGCTTTGGTAATATGGATGTCTACTGTCCATGGGACGTAATATGCTATTGCGATAAAAGACGTTCCGATGAAAATCTGCAGCCGAAAATTACTGGGCTAACACCAGCAGTAATGAAGTGGTAAGGCATTTCATTGAAAAAGCAAACAGTGGCATGCTGAAGCGGTGGAAGCACAGTTTACGAAATATTTGAAAAAAACAATAAGTATTCGCGATACATTTGTACGAGATGCAGCCAGAGAAAATTTCTATCATGGCATATTATTGGGGATTCTTGGTTTTAAGGAATCTTGGATCGTAAGTTCGAATAAAGAAGCCGGTAATGGTTATTATGATATCCAGGTGGAAATTGAAGAGGAAGAAATAGGAATTGTTTTAGAGATAAAATATGCCCAGAATGGTAACTTTGAAGCCGAATGCAGAGAGGCATTGAAACAGATTGCAGAAACGGGCTATACGCAACAGCTGAAAGAAGATGGAATACAGACTATTTTAAAATATGGTATTGCATGTTATAAAAAGAATTGTAAAGTTGTCATGGAAAGAGAAGCGTAAATGAAAGGGCAGTTTACAAAGAAAGAAGATTAAGATGGCAAATACAGAGAAGTGCTGCATCGTGATCGGTGCAGGAGATTTAACAATAGGAAATATCAAACGCGGAGAAGAGGACCTCGTCATAGCGGTAGACGGCGGTCTCTCTTATTGCAGTGTGTTGGGGTTAGAACCCGACATTCTCATCGGTGACTTTGATTCTGTCAACGAGAAAGAACGTCAGGCGATAGATATCTTAAAAGAGCAGGTGCCGGATCGGGTAATCGAGTTAAAGCCCGAAAAGGATGACACGGACATGCTGGCTGCTCTTAAGCTGGGGCTTGAATGGGGCTTTCGGTCCTTCAGGATTTACGCAGGAACCGGTGGCAGACTGGAACATACCCTGGCTAATATACAGTGCCTTTTATACTTAAAAAATCAGGAGGCGCAGGGATATCTCTGCGATGCTACTTCCATGATCTTTGTGATGAAAGATGAAGAAGTGCGGTTCCAGCCGGGTATGGAAGGGTATTTATCTCTTTTTTCATTGGGAAAAGAAGCGAAAGGGGTAAGCATAAGCGGCATGAAGTATCCCTTGGATCATTATACTATGAGAAATGATTTCCCAATTGGAATCAGTAATGAATTCATTGGGGAGCAGGGCATTATTACCGTAGAAGACGGGGAGCTTGTGGGAATCATTCAATACGCGGGCTAGACAGTGACCATATGATTATATGATTGATAAAAGAAAAAGCTGCAGAGTGACGTTAAATCACAACGCAGCTTTTTATTAATTTGCAGCCATAGGTACAGAAGCATTATACCCCTGCATACTGTTTATCTACTTCGATCACCGCAAAATAATTGGGGTTTTCTTCTTGAATCTTCGCTGATATTTTTTCTGTCAATGCTTTATCTGACATCTTAAAATCAAAGGGCACCACCACATCGAAAATAATATTAGTATGGGTAGGACCGGTCACAATCCTGAAGTCATGTAAAGTAAGAACCGGGGAGATTCCTTTCAGGTAACCACATACCAATTCCTTTAGCCGATTGGTCTCAGGGTCATCGATACAAACGGGGTCCATGTGAATCACCGCATGACAGTGTAACTTATCACGAAGATCATGCTCAATCAGGTCGATCATATCATGCATGGTCAGAATATCACCATCCGCAGGGACCTCAGCATGCAGGGAGATCAACACCCTGCCGGGACCGTAATTGTGAACGATCAGGTCGTGGATGCCGATGACACCTTCATAAGACATGACGATATCATTGATCTGCTGCACAAACTCCGGGTCAGGTGCCTGACCAAGCAGCGGACTGATGGTATCCTTGGCGGCACTGATGCCGGCCAGACAGATGAACAGTCCCACGACAACACCACAGTAGCCGTCAATCTGGAATCCGGTAAAATGGGATACCAGAGTAGCAATTAATACTACAGTAGTAGCTGCGGTATCGCTTAAGCTGTCGGTGGCAGTAGCCATCATAGCAGCAGAATCGATCTTTTTGCCGATTTTCCTGTTGTAATAAGCCATATAACATTTGACTGCAATAGAAGCGATCAGAATGCAGAGGACAATCGGGGAAAAGGTAAGCTCTTCAGGGTGAAGAATCTTGTCAACGGAAGATTTGATCAGTTCAAAAGCCATTAACAGGATGATAAAGGATACCATCAGACCGGATATGTATTCAATGCGGCCGTGACCGAAGGGATGGTCGGGATCAGGCTTCTGCCCCGCCATTTTGAAGCCTGCAAGTGTAATGATGGAGGAACCTGCATCGGACAGATTATTAAATGCGTCTGCTGTAATGGCAATAGAATTGCTGAGCATTCCGGCCAGAAATTTCCCGATAAATAACAATACATTGAATCCGACGCCCGCAGTCCCGCACAGTACACCATAAGCCTGACGGACTTCGGGAGATGTGGTGTTTTCATGATCTTTAATAAATAATTTCGTAAGTAATGTAATCATAAGTGCCTCTTTTCAACAGGGCTCAGGCTTAAAAGCAGCCATGCCTGTTACAGATATTCTCACTATTTTATGTCTCTTTCCGAAAAAAAACAATACCTAAATTCATTTTTCATCAGCTTTTCTATTGCATGGGCGAAAAATAAAGTGTATAATTTCCACGTAATAGGAAGATTAGAACGTGCGGAATGTGTGCAGGCCGGCCTTTTGACGGCAATTGTATAAGAAACGCAGCGGAAATGGAGGAAATATGAGCAAGAAACCAGTAGTATTAATGATTTTAGACGGCTATGGACTGAATGAGAAGGTCGAGGGAAATGCAGTAGCAGAAGCCAAGACCCCTGTAATGGATAAATTGATGGCAGAGTGTCCTTTTGTAAAAGGTAATGCCAGCGGAATGGCAGTAGGTCTTCCCGAGGGACAGATGGGTAACTCCGAAGTAGGACATCTGAATATGGGTGCCGGACGTATCGTATATCAGGAACTGACCAGAATTACTAAGGAGATTCAGGACGGAACTTTCTTTGAGAATCCTGCACTGCTTGCAGCTGTAGAGAACTGTAAGAAGAACGGAAGCGCACTTCACATGATGGGTCTTCTGTCTGATGGTGGTGTACACAGCCATAATACTCACCTGTATGGTCTGCTGGAACTGGCTAAGAGAAACGGTCTGGAGAAAGTATACGTACACTGCTTCTTAGACGGACGTGACACACCTCCTGCCAGCGGTAAGGAGTTCGCAGAAGCACTGGCAGCAGAGATGGAGAAGATCGGCGTAGGTAAGATTGCTTCTGTTATGGGACGTTACTACGCTATGGACAGAGATAACAACTATGATCGTGTAAAACTGGCTTATGATGCTATGACCAAGGGTGAAGGATTGACTGCTCCCTGCGGAATCTGCGGCATCCAGGCTTCTTATGATAAGGGTGAGACTGATGAGTTCGTAAAGCCTACCGTAGCAGTAGAAGGCGGCAAGCCTGTAGCTACCGTTCAGGACGGCGACAGCGTTATCTTCTTCAACTTCCGTCCTGACAGAGCACGTGAGATTACCAGAGCATTCTGCGATGATGATTTCAAGGGCTTTGACAGAGGCGCACGCAAGGATATCACTTATGTATGTTTCTCCGATTACGATCCTACCATTCCCAACAAGCTGGTAGCTTTCCATAAAGTATCCGTAACCAACACCTTTGGTGAATGGCTGGCAGCCAACAACATGACCCAGGCAAGAATCGCTGAGACAGAGAAGTACGCTCACGTTACTTTCTTCTTTAACGGCGGTGTTGAGCAGCCCAACGAAGGAGAGGACAGAATCCTTGTTAACTCTCCCAAGGTTGCTACCTACGATCTTAAGCCTGAAATGAGCGCTTACGAAGTATGCGACAAGCTGACTGAAGCAATTCGCAGCGACAAGTATGATGTGATCATCATTAACTTTGCTAACCCTGACATGGTAGGTCATACCGGTGTGGAAGATGCAGCAGTGAAGGCAGTAGAAGCAGTTGATGAGTGTGTCGGCAAGGCAGTAGAAGCCATCAAGGAAGTAGACGGTGCTATGTTCATCTGTGCTGACCACGGTAATGCAGAACAGCTGGTTGATTATGAAAGCGGTGAACCTTTCACTGCTCATACCACCAATCAGGTACCTTTCATTCTGGTAAATTATGATCCTGCTTATACATTAAGAGAGGGCGGATGTCTGGCAGACATCGTTCCTACCCTGATTCAGATTATGGGCAAGGAGCAGCCTGCAGAAATGACAGGTAAGTCTCTTCTGATTCAGAAATAAAACGAGGGTTTAAATGACAAACGTAACATTAGGGAAAACAGGAATCACGGTAGAAAAGAATTCTTTCGGAGCACTGCCCATTCAGCGCATCTCCAGAGAAGAAGCAGTGAAGCTTTTGCGTAAAGCGTATGACCATGGTGTGACCTTCTTTGACACTGCCAGATTTTATACAGACAGTGAAGAGAAGGTAGGTGAAGCCTTTGCAGGTATACGCGATAAGGTGTACATTGCTACCAAGACAGGTGCCACTACAGCAGAAGGCTTCTGGAAAGATTTGAACACTTCCCTGAATAATCTGAGAACAGATTATATTGATATTTATCAGTTCCATAACCCGGCTTTCTGTCCTAAACCGGGGGATGGCAGCGGACTGTATGAAGCGATGCTGGAAGCCAAAGCCAAAGGCATGATTCGTCACATCGGCATTACCAATCACAGGCTGAATGTAGCTCATGAAGCAATAGACAGTGGTTTGTATGAGACTTTGCAGTTCCCATTCTGTTATTTGTCTACAGATAAAGAACTGGAGCTGGTGGAGAAGTGCAGAAAGGCCGACATGGGATTCATTGCCATGAAAGCATTGTCAGGCGGATTGATCACCAATTCTGCAGCTGCCTATGCTTTCCTTGCCCAGTATGATAATGTACTTCCTATCTGGGGTGTGCAGAGAGAAAAGGAATTGGATGAATTCCTTTCCTATATTGATAATCCTCCTGTGATGACGGAGGATATCAAGGGCGTGATCGCTCATGACAGAGAGGAACTGCTTGGGGATTTCTGCAGAGGCTGCGGTTATTGTATGCCTTGCCCGGCAGGCATCGAGATCAACAACTGTGCCCGCATGAGCCTGATGATCCGCAGAGCGCCGTCTGCTGCACAGCTGACACCCAAGATGCAGGCTAAAATGAAGAAGATTGAAGACTGTATTCATTGTAATCAGTGTAAGGCAAAATGTCCTTACGGACTGGACACACCAGCTCTTCTTGTGAAGAATTATCAGGACTATTGCGAGATCCTTGAAGGAAAAGAATTCTAAATAAAAAAGGAAATATCACCGGAACATGCATAATCAGGTATGTCCCGGGGATAATTTAATCTGTATAAATAGGTTGTGACGCGGGCAAAAGGAAGTATTATCAGCTATAATTTCGAAACGAATGTAATAACGGCAACGTCACGGAAAGGCAGGTAAAATATATGTTATATCTGGAGATTGAGAAAGTACATGGAAGAGAAATCCTGGATTCCAGAGGAAATCCCACAGTAGAAGCGGAGGTTACGGTGAAAAGCAGTCTGAACGGAACAGTTCATACGGGACTGGCTGCAGTACCATCCGGAGCAAGTACCGGACGTTTTGAAGCGGTGGAGCTTCGTGACGGAGAAACCAGGTATTTTGGCTTGGGTGTACAGAATGCAGTGAAGAATATCAATGAGAAGATAGCTAGTGTTCTTTGCGGACGCAACGCCCTGGAACAGATTGAAGTAGACCGGATCCTGATGGAGACTGACGGTACCGAGAATAAGAATAATCTGGGAGCTAATGCCATGCTGGCAGTATCCCTGGCAACTGCCAAAGCAGCAGCAGCTGCGTTACACTTACCTCTGTACAGATATCTGGGAGGCGTCAGTCCCAGACTGCTTCCCGTACCCATGATGAACATTTTAAACGGCGGAAAGCATGCGGCTAATACCGTGGATTTCCAGGAATTTATGATCATGCCGGTGCAGGCAGAAAATTTTGCAGACGGACTCAGAATCTGTGCAGAGATCTATCATAATCTGAAAAATATTTTAAAGGACAGAGGCCTTTCTACAGGTGTGGGAGATGAGGGCGGATTCGCACCTGACCTGCCGGATGCGGAAAGCGTGTTGACTGTCATAGTCGAATCCATTGAGGCGGCAGGCTATGTCCCGGGAAAAGATATCAAAATTGCCATAGATGCTGCCAGCAGTGAATTATATAATGAAAAAACAGGTATGTATCATTTCCCGGGAGAGAGCAGTTTGAAGGGAGAAGAGATCATTCGCAGCACAGAAGAAATGGTGTCTTATTATGAAGCTTTAATCGAACAGTTTCCTATTATATCTATTGAAGACGGTCTGGCAGAAGATGACTGGGACGGCTGGAAGATGATGACTGAGAGACTGGGAGATAAGATTCAGCTGGTGGGAGATGATCTGTTCGTCACGAATACCAAACGTCTGGATGCAGGTATCAAACTGCACTGTGCTAATGCCATCCTGGTTAAGGTCAATCAGATCGGTACTCTCTCTGAAGCCATAGCAGCTGTGGAAATGGCACACAAAAACGGTTATAAAGCCGTGATTTCTCATCGTTCCGGGGAAACAGAAGATACTACCATTGCAGACCTGGCCGTAGCGTTGAACGCAGGACAGATCAAGACAGGTGCACCATGCCGTAGTGACCGTGTGGCGAAATACAACAGACTGCTGCGGATAGAAGAGGAACTGGGGGCTGCCGCACAGTATCTGGAACCATTCCGTAAGATATAAAGATCAGGGTGCTGCACCTGTATTTTGGTGACTGGGCGATATGCTTATAATGGTATGTTCATGTGGGCGCAGTGCCCGAATGATGAAAGACATGCTCACTTATGTAGGCATGTCTTTCGTAATATATAGTGGGTCTGACAAAATTTGTTAGCTCAAAAACCGTCAGAGATATTGACAAATTTCTTTTTATATGTATAATTAATTTTGTTGTACGCGAAGAGCGTACATATGTATTTAATAAGACACAGCAGCGAAGTGCAATGGCAAAGAAGCCTAATGCACTTCATTTTGTCTGTTCAAAAATGTTTTAATGTGCTAAAGCGGTGACGCGGTACTGCACTAGTAAAATCAAACCGAATGTTTTTGCTGAGGTTATTAACCTGGTGAAAAGTCGGCAGATAACTACCCGATAAAGGAGGACATTGTGATAAATGCAATGACGCCTTTATATATAGAAACTATTCATGAAAGATAGCGTCAGAATCAAGACGCTAAATCAAAAGGAGGAGAAAATCATGAAAAAGATTTCCAAGAGAATCCTCGCTCTCATGCTTGCTATGGTAATGGTTGTTGCTATGGCAGCTTGTGGAAACAGTGGTTCAAAAGAATCTTCTGAGTCAAGTAGTGCTCAGACTTCCTCAGCAGTGGAGTCTTCTACACCTGAAGTTGTAGAGCCCGTTTATGAGGATGTTGATGTTGCAGACGCTGTAGAGCACAGCGACTACACTTCTGTTTACGACCAGATCGGCGCTAACGTTACCATCGATATGGTGACAGAAGATCCCGATACAGGTCTGGCAACTATCACATATGAAGGAAAGACTTACGAAGCAGGTCTTGACTTCCTGTCCATGGCTATGGTTTACAACTGTACTCCTGCCGGTGACTATACCACCGAAGAAGAAGTTTACAATCAGTGGTGGAAGCTGTTCATCCAGAGATACAACTACATGGCTCTGGAGATTCCTCTTTATTCCAACCAGTACTATGATCTGTACAATGCTAAGATCGAGAACTTTGTAACCACTCCTTATTGGGGAGCAGCAGATGCTATTATTGCAGCAACCATTAAGGATGGTGAGGATAATTCCGTTATCCTTGGTTCTTCCACCGAACTTTCCGGAGCATTCCGTGCAGCTTCCTGGGGTAAATCCAATCCCGGATCTGCTGACCTGGATATCGAGAATCTGACCAGCGGTTATTCTACCGTACAGACCATCGAAGACGGTTCCATGATCTGGAACATGATGGCACTGGCTGAAGAACCCACTTCTGTAAAGAACGATGACGGTTCTCTTACCTACACCATCAAGATCAAAGATGATCTGGTATTCTCTGATGGCAGCGCTATTACTGCTAAGAACTATATTGCTTATACTCTGGCTAACTCTACTGCAGTTTCTGTTGCAGCAGGCGGTACCGGTATTGCTGGATTGAACTATGTAGGTTATGATGAGTTCAAGGCTTATGAAGGCGAAGGCGATAAGGTTTATTTCGAAGGCGTTAAGCTGATCGATGATTATACCTTCTCTATTACCCTGCTTCCTGAGTATGCTAACTACTATTACTCCATGGCTTACGTTTCCTTCGAACCTACACCTCTGGCTCTGTACCTTGGTGAGAATGATATCGTAGTTGACGAGAACGGTTCTTGTGGTCTGTCCGATGGCTTCTACGCTAAGGCTGCAAAGGATGGCGTTGATAGCTTTACTATGGCTGACGTAATCGTTGCCAACCTGAAATGGAATTCCGACCTTCCTTGGTCCGGCCCTTATGTAGTATCTAACTACGACGAGTCTGCTCTGATTGCAACTCTGACAAGAAATGAGAACTATCCCGGTGATGATGCTCGTGGAACTGCTTCTATCGACACCATTACTTATGTAAAGATCGTATCTGAGACCCAGACTGACCAGTTCAAGAGCGGTCAGGTTGATGTTCTGGCTGGTATTACCGGTGGAGCAGAGACAGATGCAGCTCTGGCTCTGGTTCAGGAGAATCCTGACAAATTTGCAGAGACCCACTATGACCGTGCCGGTTACGGTTTCATCGGTCTTCGTTGTGACCTTGGACCTACATCCTTTACCGCTGTTCGCCAGGCTATGATGTACACCATCAACCGTCCTGAGTTCGCTCAGACCTTCACAGGTGGTTACGGTTCTGTTGTTCATGGTCCTTACTATACAGGTTACTCTGCATATAAGGCAGTTGAAGATGAAATCCTGCTGAACCAGTATGCTTACAGCTCTGACAGCGCTATCGCAGTTCTGGAAGAGGGCGGCTGGATCTATAACGACAAGGGTCAGGAATTCGTAGCAGGTACCGATGCTGTTCGTTATAAGAAGCTGGAAGGTTACGAACTGTCTCCTCAGAACATTCAGTATGCTTCCGTTGACGGTGCTTACAAGACTCTGAAGATTAACGGTGAGTACTACATGCCTCTGGCAATCAACTACTACGGAACACAGCCTAACAATGTTACCGATATGCTGATTACTGCATGGCAGTCTAATGAGAATGCTACAACCAAGATTGGTGCTTACATCACCTATACTTCTTGTGATTTCACAACCGGTCTGTACGGCGAACTGCTTCAGATCGAAGAGTATGGTTGGGATGGCGTAGCTAAGCTGTGTGCTATTAACTATGCAACCGGATTTACCAGTGCTATCTATGATATGTCCTGGAACTTCACCATCGATCCTGATATGTATGCAGATTACTCTCGTGCATATGTAATGGATGAGGCTGACTTCTGGGAGAACTACTAAGTTTTAAATATCGATATATCTGGAATATTATGACAATCGGGAAGGGCATTGCAAAGTGCCCTTCCTGATTATAAGAAAGGATCTTTGGCTTAAGCAGGTACTGATCTGCTGCGAAGGGCCTTCGAAGCGGATCAGTGCTTACTTGAGCGTATGCGAATATAGAGCACTGATAGTATAATTTTAGTTTGGAGGATTGTGATGGGCAAATATATTGTCAAAAGAATAGCTTATATCATTCTTGTCTTTTTTATCCTCTCGTTTCTGATCTTTATGATTTACAACATGCTGCCGGTAGATAAAGCTGCAGAATCAGCGCGAGCTGAGATTACGGCCAACCGTAATTTGAATTATGAGGAAAGATACGAGTATTGGCAGAAGCAATATGGAACAAACGGAACAAAGGTAGAGCGTTATATGCGCTGGCTTGGCGTATATCCTTATGATAACGGTTCTTTCAACGGACTGCTTCAGGGAAATCTGGGTACATCTACCAAATTTGCGAAACCGGTAAGTGAAGTTTTAGCGGAGCCTATGAAGAATACGGTCTTCCTGAATATCTTTGCTACAATTTTGGCGTTGGGCATTACGATTCCACTGGGTATATTCTGTGCCGTGAAACGGGGAAGTAAGCGGGATGTGGCGGTCCAGGTAGGTACGATCGTAGGGTATAGTCTGCCAACGTTTATTATCGCAATAGTCTTCATCTGGCTGTTTGCTGTTGTGCTTGGATGGTTCCCTGTGTCGGGAATGCAGACTGCCGGAAGTCTTAACTGGTCTCCTATGAAGAGATTTTGGGACAGAATGTATCATCTGGCTTTGCCGTTGATCGTTATGACATTTTCGTCTCTGGGTGGTATGACACGTTATGTCCGGGCTGCTATGATCGAAGCGTTGAGCATGGATTGTATCCGTACAGCAAGGGCAAAGGGTCTGCGTGAAAAGGTAGTTATCTATTCGCATGCATGGCGTAACGCACTGCTCCCGATCATCACATTGGTCATCGGTTGGTTCTTGGGCATTTTCGGCGGTTCCCTGATGATTGAAAATATTTTTGCATTGAATGGTATTGGTAAGGTTTATTATGATGCGCTTCAGGGAAGTGACAATGAAATCATTCTTGCTTTACAGATGTTCTACATTAGTTTGTCTTTGTTTGGTAACCTGTTGATTGACGTGATCTATGGCTTTGTAGATCCTCGTGTCCGGGTCAATAAGTAAGGAGGGCAGTATAATGAGTAAAAAAGAAAAAAGCTGTGCTGCCGTAAAAGGCGTTTTTGCCACTCTTTGGCGTTGGACAAAACGTGCTTTCTTTGGTGCAAGCAAAGAAATCTCTGAGGATGAACGCCTGTTTGTTGAGAAGATTGAAAGTCCTTCTGTTATGGCAGTCAAGGCATTCTTCCGCCGTAAGCTGGCAGTAGTTGCATTGATTGTTCTGGTTTCACTGTTTTTGTTTGTGTTTATCGGGCCGTACTTTTTCCCGATGGATTTAAATTATACCGATCCTCTGCAGGCGAATATGGCACCTAATAACACATTGATGAAGGTGCCCGATGAGTTGGAAAACAATATTAGAAATATTAACGGATTTTCTGATTTCACGGTAGGTGTCAGCCAGGATAATACACTCTATCTCTGGGGAAATACCAAGAATAATCTGACTAATGTAGATTTTACTGTTCTCCCTGATGAGATTCAGGAAGGTAAGGTGGCATATGCAGCAGCCGGTTCCGATCATATCATCGCGATTACTACAGATGGTAAGGTGGTTGGCTGGGGCAGCAACAGTAATGGGCAGTATGGTGTTAAGAAGCAGGAGTCTGATCCTTATACCCAGATGCCGGATGAATTGTTGAACGGTACTATTGATGTATCTAAGGTACATCAGCTGATCTGTGGTTATCAGGTAACTGCTCTTGTAATGGAAGACGGTCAGATGTATATGTGGGGTAATAATAATGCCATGCTGAGTCTGCCGGAATTTACCAAGAGTGATAAATACAATACAGATGTTGAGAAGGTTGCATTCTCCAACTATTATGCGATCATCATGCGTAAGGACGGAACCGTTACCGGCGGACAGACATTGACCTTTAACATGCAGTCTGCTTATTCCAATAAGGACGGTGAAATCAAGAATCTTCGTTCTTACATGACAGACCGTACCGTACTTGATATTGCAGCGACTAATAACTGTTATGCATTTATTATGGATGACGGAAGTATTGTAGTATTTGGTGCTGCAGAATATGGTGAGAAGGATATTCCGGTAAGCACTACAGAAGAGAAGATGGTATCTATTTATGCAGGTACCAGACATTTTGTAGCAGTAAGTGAGAGCGGAAAAGTATATACCTGGGGACATAATGATGGCGGTCAGTGTGATGTGGCCGGTGCTACTACTGATCATGTGTTTGTTGGTGCGAAGCAGACTTACCTGGTAAATGCAGAAGGTGAACTTACAGATAAGGCCGGATTCACAGGCCATATTATGGGTACTGATAATAGAGGACGTGACATCCTTACCCGTATTGTTCACGGCGGAAAGATGACTATGACGATCGGTGCGGTGGCAGTAATTGTATCAACAATCATTGCAATCATCATTGGCTGTTTGTCCGGATATTTTGGTGGATGGGTGGATATGCTGTTAATGCGTATAACAGAGATTTTCTCTTCCATTCCGTTCCTGCCTTTTGCAATGATGCTTTCCTATGTCATTCGTACGATGCCCATAGGGGAAACAGTTCGAATATTTATTATCATGATTATGCTGGGTCTGCTAAGCTGGACAGGACTGGCGCGCATGATTCGTGCGCAGGTATTGGCAGAACGTGAGAAAGAATTTGTTCTCGCAGCGAAGTCCATGGGTGTAAAAGAGAATAGAATCGCGTTTAAGCATATTCTGCCCAATGTTATTTCTATCATTTTGGTAAACGTTACTTTGGATTTTGCATCTTGTATGCTGACAGAGTCATCATTGTCCTATCTGGGCTTTGGTGTACAGCAGCCTCAGCCTACATGGGGTAATATGCTTTACGGTGCGAATAACTCTATTGTTATCCAGAATTACTGGTGGCAGTGGGTGTTCCCTGCGATTTTCCTGGCCGTTGCCACAATTAGTATTAATATTATCGGTGATACCCTGCGTGATGTTCTTGACCCTAAGAGCAGCCAGGAGAAATAATAGGTGGAGGTGTAGAGATGAATTTATTAGAAGTAAAAAACCTTCATACGTATTTCAAAACTAGAAAAGGTACCGTTAAGGCGGTTAATGATGTTTCCTATGCGTTGGAACCGGGCAAGACGATAGGTATCGTAGGTGAGTCGGGTTCCGGAAAGTCTGTATCTGCCATGAGCATTTTACAGCTTCTGGATGGAAATGGATATATTGCTGAAGGAGAGGTGCTGTTTGAAGGTCGGGATCTGACAAAATTAAG
>JBGVLR010000250.1:0-5327 GCA_045124375.1 Acetatifactor sp. | reverse complement strand
GCAAGCAACACAATCGGTCTTTTCATAGCTGCCTCCTTAATGATGTGGAATGTTCCTATGTACTACCGCGACTTTCTCCATCTGATCCAAGATGCGCTCCACAGAACGAGCCTTTTCCCGAATTGCTTTGGAAATGATAATTTCAGTTCCATAATGTTCACTATGGAGTTTGTTTCCGAAAACAATTGTGAAGAACGGAGTCATCTTATTATAGATTTCTGTATCTTCTGGCTTTTCGGACTCCGTCAGATAGGACAGGAACTCTTTCGTGATCCTTCCTTGGATCACGGTGCCATCCCGCCATGTAGAAGTAACCTTGTGGCCAAACTGCATAGCAGCCCTCACTTCAGCACTTTCATCAGACCAGCAATGGATCTCAAAAGGATCACCGACAATGGCACAGGCCCTTACGATTTCGTTCCACCATTTCTTATCCGGATAGTTATGTCCAACCAGAATATAGCTGCTCATTCGTTTCACCACCTATTTTTATTCTGAATTTATATCAAAGGACTAAGTGATATTGATTTTAAATGAGGTTCTAAAATATAATAGGTTTAATTACTGGGAAGACTGCTACGTTTGGTATATACTCTTGTTAAATTAGTTTGTAACGAATCGCTGTATAAGAAGTCTATTAGGTAAAAGGAGGTGAGATTGTGGAGGACTTCGATCAAATATACGCTGATTACTATTCAGAGGTATATAAATTCGTGTTGTCACTCTGCCAAAACCATTCATTGGCAGAGGAAATTACACAAGAATCATTTTTCAAAGCGCTCAAAAGCATTGATAGCTTCAATGGTAATTCTAAAATCAGCACATGGCTATGTAAAATTGCCAGAAATACCTTATTCAGCTATACAAAGAAGCATAACAGGCAAGTCGATTATCCTCTTGATATAATCCTTTCTGACGAAAATATCGAGGAACAATTTGCGGATAAAGAAACCGCTTATGCAATACACAAAGTCTTACACAAGCTAAATGAGCCGTATAAGGAAGTGTTCTGGCTGCGGATTTTCGGAGAATTATCCTTTGCTCAAATCGGAGCATTGTTTGAAAAAACAGAGAGCTGGGCCAGGGTTACCTATTACAGAGCGAAAATCATGATAAAGGAGGAATTACTATGACTTACCCTTGTGGCATTATTAGAGATTTACTACCGCTATACATTGATGATGTGTGCAATGAAGAAAGCAAACAGGCGGTACATAACCATTTATTAGAATGCGAAAAATGCAGAACTTGCTACGAAGCTATGAAATCAACTGAGGGCTTTGTGGATAAGAGAACTGATCATTCGGAGGATAGCAAAATGGCAATCAGTTTGAAGCATGTAAAAGACACAATCAACAAAAAAATCAGAAATATAGTATTATGTGCGGTTGCAGCAGTATTAGTTGTCATCGTCGGATTTAATCTTCTTTTCAATGCTGCAATTAAGAATGTATCCCTTGAGGATATTACTGTTTCTGCCAATGTGTATTCATTAGCGGAACATATTGAGAGTCCTGCAGATGAAGCACCTGATTCTGAATCAGTAACAATCTTTTCTGATGAGAACGATAACTCTGAAAAAATCCAAGTTAAAATTCCCGAACTCGGAACGATTACATTGACGGAAGATACAATCGAAAAATGCCAGTATGCAACGGTGATTTCCGTGGGTTCGGAATACTTCTTAAGAACGATAGAACGTGATGTAACGGACAATACGATTTACATTACCGCCTTCAAGACCACACTTCTTAATAACAAAGCTCTAGACTACCAAAAGCAGATTTATTCCCTAGAATTGCAAGAAATAAATCGGATTGTTTTTGTTAATAGGAATGGTGTGGAAACAGTGCTTTGGAGCAGAGAAGCAGCAAAGTAAATGATTATTTGTGCAACAAGAGCAGGGTTTTCGGACCCTGCTTTTGTTATGTACAATTCAGATATTATTACCTTTGCGCCAATATAAGACGTTTTCAATTCCAAAATCCACTGCACAGACAACTACGAATCCTCTGATAATGGTAAACAGATTAACCGTATCCCCCGTCACTTCCATCAGGAAAAAGACAACTGCCATACAGAAGTATCCCAGAGCAGAAACCAAATTACCGTGCCTCTGCGCTTTCCGCTTATTTGAAAGGAACGGAATGTCTACGAGGAATTTAAGAAGCAACCAGATATAGACACCATAGATCATAAAGGTTATCCGGTTGCTCCAGGGAAAAGAGGCTTCAGGATGACCAGCTGCATAAGATGCAAAGCAAACTGCAATTACCGTAAGCACAGCCCCAATGGCCAAAGATGTTTTTCGTTTCATCCTGATTCCTCCCCTTATTTTCCAAAGAGCATTAAGCCTTCACCACATACTGTTCCAGCGCCCTCTTCTTTTGCTGTATTTTCTGGTCTACTGACCTTTCCATATCGTTCAGTTTATCGAGCATCCGGTTGATTTCACTCTTGGTATTGGATACGGAAGACAAGGACTGGCTGATCTTATCGCCAACGGCCCAATCAGCAAACAGACCGTCAAAGAAATAGTCCGCAAATCGCAGGAAACCGTCGATATTGACTTGCATATTGGCTGTGATCTGGATGTCTGCCAGCTCGGTTTTGAAGCGTCTGAGCTGAGTCTGAAGCTCCTGCACCAGATCCTGTGCTTCATCCAGATGGCTATGCTTCGCCATGTGAGTTATGATCCCACCGCCGCCTAAGATATCCCAGGTATTCCAACCATCCGCATCTTCAAGTTCAGAAAGGATGCGATCCGCAGTGCCGCGGGCGCTATAACCTGCAGAAATTGCTTCTCTGATTTCCTGCTTCTGAGCCTGAAGCGCAGCAATTCTCTCTTCCATGGACAGGATCTGATCAGCAACCTGAGTGCCGGAGTCTTTGAGTTGTCTGCGTTTCAATTCAAGAGCATCTTTGTATCGTGCTTCAGCTACCAGAACATCTGTAATCTGCTCCTGAATTTCTTTGATATCAGATTCAATGCTGGCAAGTTCCCGCTCTGCTGCATCCAGCTTTACCTTAGCAGCATAGGCTTCCTTACGTTCCTGATCTAGTTTGTCATCAAGCTTGCCAATGACCTGGTAGAAGTAATTTGCAAGGCTTCTTCCTTCCAGCTTCTCAACGTCTTCCTGTTCTTTGCGAAAAGCGACTCGAAGAGATATCACTTGATTATCATACTGACGCCGCTGGGTGTGAAGTTCATATAGTTTGCTTTCAAGGAGCGGCTTTTGAGCCACCTTCTGCTGAAGTGCAAATAAATCATCATGCATCATATTCGCTCACCTTATCCTCCGCAAACAGCGCAATCATTTTCTTAAGGTAGAGAATGTAGAAAATATCAATAATGTACTCAGGAATCATCATGACTGCAGCAATTACTAAAGCCGCTGTTTCTGTATCAACCCCGGCTACTGCCGCAAGAACGCCAGCAGCTGTGGAGGAAAAGCCCAGAATGAGGCCGATAACAATACTCCACATAAATAGGCTGGTCCATTTTCCGGAAAGCTGATGATCCTTTTCTTCGATCAGTTCCGAGTGACCATGGTATTCCTGATACTCTGCAACAATGGATAGAATACCTGCAATTAATGTAAGGACGGCGCCGGTATTCAAAAGTTCGGTAGCTATCGTCAGGATCAATACAATTGCCAATTGAATACCCGTCTTCTTGTACCGATCATTTGCAGGGGCCAGTTTGAACATGGCGAATACCATGCCTGCCATAAGGATCCTGCTGATCCATGCAGTAAGAGCGGTAGGAATGAATGTAGGAATACCTATCAATGTATTGATAATGCGGGCTATCGCAATGTAAATCAATACACGAAGCCATTTCACACAGTAAATTCTATTCTCGTTCATAATACATCTCCTTTCCAATAATAGCAATTCTAACTATTGGATTCCAAATCCTTCGTTTCCTTTCTCTATAACGAACCGGAACATCTTCTCATGAGTTGGGTACTGCAATTCCTCAAACTCATTTTCGTGTGTGAATGAAATCACACGCTGTTTCCAGTTCACCCAAACGGAAAACACCGTTTCCTCTTCCCTATCCTCCATAACATCAATTGCTACTTGTGGGGATGTAAGGACGGATAGCATTTGCCACATTGTAGATGGGCATAGTCTGGAGCCACACTCTGCCTGGTCCGGTCAGAACGGTATTGAAGATACCTTCTCCGCCAAAGAGCATGTTCTTGGCACCAGGCACAGTCTGAATATCCATCTGCACGGAAGGTTCAAAGCCTGCAACGTTACCGGTATCAACAATCAGCTTCTGGCCGGGCTTCAGGATGTATTCCATCAGATCACCGTCGATTTCAACGAAGGCTGTGCCATAGCCAGAAAGCCGTTGCATGATAAAGCCTTCACCACCAAAGAATCCGGCGCCCAGCTTCTTATGGAAGTGAATGGACAGTTCCACACCGGCTTCCGCTGCAAGAAAAGCACTCTTCTGGACGATCATCTCCTGTCCAGGAGCGATCTGGACAACCTTGATTTCGCCAGGGAAACTGGAATTGAATGCGATCATGCCAGGACCACCCCGGGCAGTATAGTGGTTCTGGAACATACTTTCACCGGAGAAGGCCTTTGAGAACATCTTGCCAAGGCCACCGCCCTTGGTTTCCATCTGCATATTGGGACTCATCCAGCACATGGATCCCTTTTCGGTGATCATCTTCTCACCGTTCTCCAGATTACAAATGACAACAGGAAAGCTCCCGCCCTTTATTTCATAACGCATACGTTTTCCTCCTGATCAGAAGCGTTCCTTCAGCTTCTGAGTATCCTCTTTATCAATCCATTCTTCGCTATAACCACAGTTGCAACAGACATATCTATGGACCAGGACTGCAGAAAAAATCGTCATGCCAGTCATAATATTATTGCCGGATCCATAGGCTCCTGCTTTGCCTTCCACACGAAGGATATCTGTGCCATTGCACTTTGGGCAAACCTTAGATTTCTTCATTCTATACACTCCTCAATCCATAACGATAAGTTATACCACTGCCTTGAGAATCGCCACCACAATGCCTATCAAAGCAACGGGTACAATCAATGCGATACCGCCTATAAACAACAGGCAGATGATAAGTACAGGCAGTGCAAGGCCGATCAGAATACTGGCAATAACCTTTGCAGTTCCCCACGTCAGTTTTAATACAAGACCTATTGCTTTGACCATGAGCCACACAAAGATGGCAATGGTTAATAATTCAAACATTTCTTTTCCTTTCTTAATTTATGTGCGTTCAAATCCAAGGTACCTGGTACCCTGGAAGCTAAGATTACCTCTGTCACCTTCCACAAGC
>JBGVLR010000249.1:0-43632 GCA_045124375.1 Acetatifactor sp. | reverse complement strand
CGCTCCCTTCGTCAGCCCAGGCAGGAAAAGTCGCATGCAAGCATGCGCTTTTCCTGCCCGTAGCTGACGAGTGAACTGTAACTTACATTTGTTTTGAAAAATTAAAAATATATAAAGTCTATTGCAATTACCGGACAATTGTATTATATTTAAAAAGGTAATTAACCGTAAGCACCAGCTTTTTAGGTATTCCTGTCAGGAAGGACCAAATTATAACAGTAATAAATTTTCTGATAAGTCTTAGGTTTTCAGATGGCTTGTTTCAAGCCGATATTCCCAAGATTTTAGTGTTTAGGAATGTGTGAGCGCTCATAGGTATTTTTTACACATTTGCAAACTAAATAACGATAATATAATAACTAAAAAGAACTGCGAGAGGAGTATTATGCAGGAAAATAATGCAATGATTATGACAAACGATACGACAAAAGATACGACAAGCATTCTGGAGCAAAATAAAAAGAAGAGTGATAACAGCAGCAGACTGGTATTTAAGGATCCGATACTATGCGCTCAATTCATCCGGGACTATGTAAAGATTCCTGCGCTGCAGTCGGTGCGGCCCGAAGATATTGAAGATGTGACTGAACGTTTCCTGCCATTGTTCACTTCGGAACGAGAGGCGGATATTGTTAAAAGAATCCATCTGAGTAACGAAAAAGCAATTTTTTTAATTTCACTTATTGAACACAAGACAAAAGTCGATTATAATGTAATTATGAAGCTGTTGCGGTATATGTGCTATATCTGGGAAGAGTATGAGAAAGAGATGCAGAGGGAGAGCGACAGGAAGAAAAAAGAGCAGGACGAGAACAAGGGAGAAGAAAATAAGAAAGGAAAGTTCCAGAAGGAAAAGAGTTCCGTAAGTGCTCATAAAGATTTCAAGTACCCTCCCATATTGCCTATCGTCTACTTTGAAGGTTCCGGAAAATGGACTGCGGTCAGAAGTTTGAAAGAGAGGATCTATTTGTCGGATATTTTTGAACCGTACATTCCGGATTTTACTTATGAGCTGGTTCGCCTTCATGACTATTCCAATGACCAGCTGCTGGAACACAATGATGAGATGTCTCTTATCATGCTGCTGAATAAATTGCAGAGTATAGCGGATTTACAGGGAATTTCTGAGGTACAGGAATATACGAAGGATTTCCTTAAGGATACCCCACAGCATCTGATCGATATTATTGGGATGGTGACAACTGCATTGTTAAACCGGATGAGTCTGCCTCAGGATGAGATAGATGGATTTCTGGATTTGATAAAGGAGAGAAAGATGCCTGAATTGTTTGAATGTTTTGAAAAGGTGGATGTTCCGAAGATGCGGGAAGAAATTCAGCAGGAGAGAAAGGAAATTCAGCAAGAGAGGAATAAGATGCGGGAGGAATTTCGCCTGGAGAAAGAGCAGATGCAGAGCGAGAAGGAGCAGATGCAGAATGAGAAGCAGGCGCTTCAGACTGAGCGGGAAGAACTGAGTGCGCAAAAAGAGATGTTGAAAGCGAAAGAGGCTGAGCTTCAGATATCTGCAGAGAATCTGCGGGATAAGATTAGTGTGGAAAATATTTATAAAATGTATCTGGAAGGCTGCCCGGCAGATCTGATTGCAAAGTTTTTACAGGAAGATATAGAGAAGGTGCAGAAAATCTGCCGGATAGCAGAAAGCTGCGGCACAGATTGTGATGTGCAAACAGTTTGGATGAAATGGAGAGCGTAATTGTTATATGAAGCTTGCGGTCATCAGTGATGTACATGGAAATTATAAGGCGTTGGAAGCATTTCTTGCGTATATCGGGAAAAACCCGGTGGACGGAATAGTATGTCTTGGAGATTATGTGACGGACAGTCCATATCCCCAAAGGACCATGGAACTGCTTTACGAAATGATGGAAAAGTATCCCTGCTATATGCTCAGAGGGAATCGTGAGGATTATCTGATACAGAATTTTTATAAACCTCAGGGATGGCATCCGTCCTCTCCTAATGGTGCCTTATTTTACACATCCAGGAATATTACAGAAGAAGACATTCGCTTCTTTGAGGGATTGCCTACGGAGAAAAAGCTGGATTTTCAGGGAATGCCATCTATGACGATCTGTCATGGTGCACCCGGAATTGTCAGAGGTAACCTGGAGGCGGATAAGACGCTGAAGGAGAGAGTAATGCAGGAACTTGATACGCCCTGGCTGTTGGGTGGACACAGTCATCACCAGGAATTGGATGTGCTGTTCAGTAAAACCTATCTGAATTCCGGATCGTTGGGACTATGTATTGATAAAAAAGGAAGACATGCTCAGTTTGCTATTCTGGATGATCGGGAGGGAGAATGGAATGCTCAGCTTCTGACCATAGATTATGATGTGGACAGCTTTTTGCAGGACTTTTCAAAGAGTGGGCTGGACGAGCTTGGAATGGTTCTGAACAGAGCGGTCAAGAAGACGTTGCTGACCGGAGAAAATTACTTTTTCAGATGTGTCCAATTGGTACAGGAAATGACAGGGCTGCCATTGTCTGAAATATCGGAAGAAGTATGGCAGGAGGCAGGGAGAAAGCTGGAGCTGTAAGCAGATAGAAAAATAGCTGTAATCAGGCAGCATACATAATATTTATACGGAAGTGACTGTAAGAGGAGCATTATGAAATTTTTACTTTGTGCAGTGAATGCGAAATATATCCACTCTAATCCCGCGGTCTACAGTTTGCGGGCCTATGCAGGAGAGGAATATCAACCTTATATTGAGATAGCGGAATATACCATCAATCAGCAAAAAGATGAAATATTGGCGGATATCTACCGCCGGGAGCCGGATGCTATTGGATTTTCCTGTTATATCTGGAATTGGAATGTGATACAGGAGCTTATGGTTGAGGTGAAAAAAATACTTCCGGACACGGATATCTGGCTGGGTGGACCGGAGGTTAGCTATAATGCTGAACAAGTCATAAAGCAGTATCCTCAGTTGGCCGGAGTTATGGTAGGAGAAGGTGAGGAAACTTTCCGGGAACTTTTGAAATATTATTTAACCCGAAAGAAAAGTCAGTACGAAGCGGAAAGTCTGCATGACATATCCGGTCTGTGCCTGCCTGATGTTTGGACGTCTGCCCGCTTGCTGACAGATATGAATAAACTGCCCTTTCTTTATGAGGATATGACGCTTTTTGAGAACAGAATCATCTATTATGAATCCAGCAGAGGCTGTCCTTATCGCTGCAGCTACTGTCTGTCTTCTATTGATAAGAAAGTCAGACTACGTGACATGAATGTCGTAAGGAAGGAATTACAGTTTTTCCTGGACCGAAAGGTTCCACAGGTAAAATTTGTGGATAGGACCTTTAACTGTAATCATGACCATGCTATGGACATTTGGACCTATATTCTGGAACATGACAATGGTGTCACTAACTTCCATTTTGAGATTTCAGCAGATATTTTGAGGGAAGATGAGATTATGCTCCTTCGCAAGATGCGCCCCGGACTTGTGCAGCTGGAAATAGGAGTACAGTCCACTAATCCTGATACATTGAATGCAATTCATCGTGTGATGAGCGTTGAGAAACTGGAACAGATCGTGGCATCCATCAGAGCGGGGCACAATATTCATCAGCATCTTGATCTGATCGCCGGGCTGCCGTATGAAGATTTTGATAGCTTTGGCAGGTCTTTTGACAGGGTGTACAGAATGAAGCCCCAGCAGCTGCAGCTTGGTTTCTTGAAGGTGCTGAAAGGGTCCGAGATGCATGAACGCGCGGAAGAATTCGGTATCTGTTATCAGAGCTGCCCGCCCTATGAGGTATTATATACCAGGTGGCTTCCTTATAAAGATGTGTTACAATTAAAGCGGATCGAAGAAATGGTAGAGCTGTACTACAACAGTAGTCAGTACACTCACACCCTGCCGTTTCTGGAAAAAGCATTTGAGTCGCCCTTTGGCATGTTTAAAGCGCTGGCTGATTATTACGAGAGAAAAGGCTATGTGACCAACGCTCCTGCCAGAGCCTATCGCTATCAGGTACTGCTTTCTTTTGCAGAGGAGGCAGATCCCGATTATGGGGAAATTTATCGCGAACTTTTGACGTTTGATCTGTATCTGCGGGAAAATGCCAAGAGCAGGCCGGAGTTTGCTGCGGATCTGACGGTTCATAAAGAGCAGATGCGTGCTTTTTATAAAGAAGAAGAGGAAAACAGGCGCTATCTGCCGGATTATGCAGCTTACGATTCCAGGCAGCTTTCGAAGATGACGCATTTGGAACCTTTCAGATATCCGGTGTGGGATGAGGGACAGATGGAGGAACTGCGAAAGACGGGAACAGCCGGTAAGGCAGAGAATTACCAAACAATAAGATATGTATTGTTTGATTATCGCAGAAGGGATCCGCTGACATATGAGGCTTTGGCAGAAATCATCGACATGCGATGAAGTAGGTGCAACGAAAAGAAATCAAAAAGCAGGAGGGGATTAGCAGATGAAGAAAAATACAGCCAGGATATTAGAGGCACTTGATAATTATTACGGAACAGATGACCGCTGTTCCCTGGACCATGAAAATGCCTGGCAGTTGTTGATCGCGACTATGCTCAGCGCACAGTGTACCGATGCCAGAGTGAACATGATGACGCCCGGATTATTTGCCAAATACCCAAGTGTAGAAGCCTTTGCCAATGCGGACTTGAAAGAGCTGGAGCAGGATATCCATTCTACCGGATTCTACCACAACAAGGCTAAGAACATCATTGCATGCTGCAGGACTTTGGTAGAAAAATACAATGGAGAAGTTCCAAGCTCTCTGGAGGACCTGACATCTCTGGCCGGCGTGGGCCGCAAGACAGCCAATGTAATCCGTGGAAATATCTTTCATGAACCAAGTATCGTGGTGGATACCCACGTGAAACGGATTTCCAAAAAGCTGGGACTGACCAAAGAAGATGACCCTGTGAAAGTGGAATTTGACTTGATGAAAGAGGTACCCAGGGATCACTGGATCCTGATCAATATGCATCTCATTGCCTTTGGAAGAGAGATTTGCAAGGCACCTACGCCCAGATGTGAGGAATGCTTTCTGCAGGGACTGTGCCCTGATCTGAAGAGTCGACAGAAAATGGCCGGGAAGCGCAGCAATCGTAAAAAGGCATGAGACATGAAAGTAAGATAAAAAAGTGTGAAACCTGAAAGCAGGACAGGTAAGAAAGAGAGAACAGCATGACCCACTCATACGTGAGTATCGACCTGGAAACAACAGGGTTAAATCCTAAAATGGATAAAATCATTGAAATAGGCGCAGTGAAAGTGAAAGATGGTGTTGTACAGGAGACCTTTTCCACCCTGATTGCTCCCGGCAGAAAGCTGGAGCAACGGGTAACTGAGCTGACCGGTATAACAGACAGTATGCTCATTGGTGCCCCTGACCTGACAGAGATACTCCCCGGACTGCTTTCATTCCTGGAGGATCTGCCTCTTCTGGGACACCGGATTCTTTTTGATTTTTCTTTCCTGAAAAAAGCAGCCGTGAATCAGAAATTTTCTTTTGAAAAAGAAGGAATCGATACGCTGAAAATTGCCAGATGTTATTTAAACGGGCTGGAGCATAAGACGTTGGAGAGCTTGTGTGTACATTATCAAATTCCACACGATGCCCACAGGGCGCTGGGCGATGCTCTTGCTACGCATCAGCTTTATCAGATTCTTACACAAGATTATGATCAGGAAGAAAGCAAATTGTTCTGTCCTCAAAAGCTTGTGTATCAGGTGAAAAGAGATACTCCCATTACAAAGGCTCAGAAAGAACGGTTGTATCGCCTTCTGGAACAGCACGCCATACAACCCGAGTTTGACGTGGACAGCCTGACACGCAGCGAGGCTGACAGGATGATTGACAGAATCCGCAGCCAAATACTACATAAGTAAGCAGGTGACCGGAGGGTTACCTTCTGCAGATTTACCGCTTTTGTCCCATAAACCATCACTCCAGCTTTCTTCGATAATTCCTCCGGTATTGTCCCGGGGTCATTCCAATCTGCTTGGAAAACGCATAGTTCAGATAATTAGTATTGGAAAAACCACAGTTTAATGATATTTCTGCCACGCTGTCAGAAGTATAAATAAGCTGCTCACAGGCATAATGAATGCGTGCATCCGTCAGAAAGTCATGAGGTGTCATGCCTGTCACCTTCTTAAAGATCACATAAGTAAAGCTGGGGCTGAGCATGGCAGCCTTGGCAATCTCCTCTATTCCAATCGGTTCCTTAAAATGATCATTTATATATTGGCAGGCAACAGCAATATTGTTGGCATACTTACTGCTTTCACCGGAAGAAATCTGAGTTCTGGAAACATCATACAGTTCTAAGATCAATGTGGTCAGTTTGGCATCACGAAGTATCTTAGTTTCTTCCGAAGGTTCATTTTGCTGTTTATGATGGATGAAGACAAACTCCTTCAAACATTGTGTATATTTATAAGTATCAATATTAAAGATTTGTGTGGGCAGCGGATCAAGATATTTTCGACGGAAATCCTTATCAAGACACTGAAAGTGCAGACAGTGGCATTCAAATTCCCCAATAGTTTGACGTTTTGCTCCCGGCTTGGTAAAAAAGATGTTCCCTACGGCACGATTATAAAGGTCACCATCTACCACGCTTTGAAAATTAGGCGTGGTACAGAGTTCTATTTCGTAATTATGTGAAACACGCTCTGGAATCTTTTCTCTATGGCGTGACAGGTAGTATCCGGAAAAAGTAATGTAAAACATAGGTATCCCTCTTCAAATGTACAAATGCGGTAAGATAAACTTTACCAAAACGTTACCAGAATCTTACAAATCCCCTTGACTCAAATAGAAAATCATAATTTATACATAGGATTTAGTGTTTATTAAAAACTAAAAAATTATATAATTATTATAAAGCATAAAAATATCACTGACAAGAAAATGTTGCACAATTAATGCTTTAAATATTAAAGATATTTGACATAAGTGCTAGAAAGAATGGAAAGCCGGAAAAAGCATTTGGCAGTATTTTAATATTTGCTTCGGCCGGGCGAACAAGATATTGCATTTTGCTAAGGGGCTTTTCTGAAAATAACACTTGTGTTAAAATATATAAATTGGTTGTTATACATAAAAAGGAGGTATTTTATGAAAAACAAAATCTTAAAAAAGCTGTTGTCAACTGCTTTAGTAGCTGCAATGACAGTTTCCATGCTTACCGCCTGCGGAAACAGCAACGGAGAATCTGAAGTTTCAAAAGAATCTCAGTCAACTGAACAGCAGACCAGCGAATCTCAGCAGACCGACGAGGCACAGACTACCGATGCAGTTGCTGAGGATGATTTTGAACATGATCCCAACTTAAATGAACTGGGCGCAGATCAGATCTGTAAGGAAAAAGTAACCATTACAATCGGTATCAGACAGCATGCCCGTGTTGAGGATTATGAGACCAACTACTATACAAAGCTGTTGGAAGAAACAGGTAATGTAAACATTGACTTTGTAATCTTCCCTTCCGGCGATGAAGGACAGCAGAAGCTTCAGATGATGATCGCTGCCGGAGAAAAACTTCCTGATATCATTATGTGGACCCAGAGCGATGCAACTGCTATGACATGGGGAGAAGAAGGATATATCATTCCTCTGGAAGATTACTTTGAACATTCTTCCTATTATGCAGCAGAAGGCTATGCAAAGCTGAAAGAAGATATCGGTCTGGATGTTGTATCGTACGTTACTTCCAGTGACGGACATTGTTGGACATTCCCTGCTTACCAGGATACACTGACTAACCCTCCCTATGCGAGAATGTGGATCTATCAGCCCTGGTTGGATGCTTTGAATCTGGAAGTTCCTACCACCACAGAAGAACTTTATGACGTTCTGTATGCTTTCAAGACACAGGATCCTAACGGCAATGGACTTCAGGATGAACTTCCTATCATGGGATGTAAATCCGGTCAGGGTTCTTTTACGTGGGAAGCTCTGATGAATTCCTTTACACATACCACAAGAAGTAATTCTTATATTTGCTCAGAAGATGGACAGCTGTACTTCGCCTTTACCACAGACGGCTGGAAAGAAGGCGTTAAGTATGTGGCAAAACTGGTAGAAGATGGCCTGTTTGATCCTATTTCCTTTACACAGGACACTACAGCATTCCAGTCCATTGCCAATGGTGAAACACCACTGGTTGGAATGTTCGCTAACTACGATACAGGTAATATCATTCTGGATGAGGCTGAAAGCCAACAGTGGAGATTGCTGGAGCCCATTGCAGGCCCTGACGGATTTAAATCTGTAGCTTATAAGCCGGATGCTCCTACTCCTAAGGCTTACATTACATCTGATTGTGAGAATCCTGAAGTTGCATTCCGTATTCTTGATCTGATGTGCCGTGAAGATATTACAATCACTTCCCGTTGGGGTCAGCAGGGTGTGCACTGGGATTATGTTGAGAACTTAAACGAAGAAGAAATTGAAGCATTAGCAACTGCTAATAAGGGCCAAACCGTTGAGTACGATTGGGAAAACTGCACTTATGCAGGTTATGAGCCATATTTCTATGAGTATAAGAGCGTATGGTCCGAACTGCAGAATGCTCACTGGGTAAATGCCGGAGTAGTATTCAGAGCAGGTAACATCACTGGTGGTTATAAAGCTGCATTAGAGCGTTTTGACGAAGCATCACTTTCCACACCGAAATCTATTTACAAAGAGGCACAGTATCTGGAAGATATCAAGGAACTCCTTCCTGATGAGATCGTTTCCAATATCAGATTTGAGAATCTGGAAGAGTCTGTAGAAGCAGCTGAACTCAAGGAAGAGCTGAAGGAATATGCAGAGGAACAGTATTTTGCATGGATTACCGGTAACGGCGATGTAGAAGCAGATTGGGATGCTTACCTGAAACAGCTTGAGCAGATTGGTCTGTCAAGATATCTTGAACTTGCTCAGAAGGGATGGAACCCGTAAGAAATGCTGTAAAAAGTATTATTGAGTGAAAGGAATGCTCCCTTATTGTCTGGGAGCATTCTTTTCTTAGAAGATTCGATAAAGCATTTACAGATATAGATGTAGCGCATAGAAAAGGAGATAATTCTTATGCCCAAAATGTCGAAAAAGAAATTATGGAAGAAAATTGCACAATCCTGGCAACTTTATTTGCTGCTGCTGGTGCCCATTGTATGGCTTGTTACTTTTGAATATGTGCCTATGGCCGGTCTGCAGATTGCTTTTAAAGACTTCTCTAACAAAGGAGGAATCTGGGGAAGCCCATGGGTAGGACTTGAAAAGTTCAAGAAATTCTTCTCAGACCGTCAGTTCAGCAGATTGATGATCAATACACTGCGTATCAGTATCTATTCAATGGCTGTGGGCTTCATAGTTCCTATTATCATGGCATTGTCACTGAATATTCTGAAGGATGGTGTCTTCAAGAAAACTGTACAGACCCTGACCTATATACCTCACTTTTTATCCGTGGTAGTACTGGTAGGTATGGTTATGCAGCTTTTTAACCCTGTGGCAGGTCTCTACGGAACCATTTGCCAGGCCATAACAGGGACAAGACCGGCTGACCTTATGGGTATTCCGGAGGCTTTCCCACATCTGTATGTATGGTCAGGTATCTGGCAGAATGCAGGATGGGGATCCATTATTTACGTTGCCGCTCTTGCCAACAGTGATCAGCAGCTTCACGAAGCAGCCCAGATTGACGGCGCATCAAGACTGCAGCGCGTATGGCATATTGATATTCCCACCATTCTTCCTACTGCTGTCATCATGCTGATCATGGATGCCGGAAAAGTCATGAGTGTAGGTTTTGAGAAGGTATTCTTGTTCCAGAATGACCTTAATATCAGCTACAGTGAAGTGCTTTCTACATATGTGTATAAAAAATCGTTCGCTGCGACCATTCCTGACTTCTCATTCTCAACTGCAGCAGGAATGTTTAACTCGGTTATCAATCTGATACTGATTACGATTGTAAACCAGATCTCCAGAAAAGTCAGTGAGACCAGTCTGTGGTAAGGAGGGTATGAAGATGAAAAAAACAAAAAAAGTAAGGAGTTCATCCTCCGATAGAGTATTTTATGCAATCATTGTGGTACTTTTATCGCTTGTATCACTGTGTGTGTTGTATCCGATCATTTATGTAGTGTCCTGCTCCTTCTCCACACCCAGGTCTGTACTGTCCGGTGAAGTAATTCTTTTCCCGACAGAATTCTCGCTGGCAGGATATCAGGGAGTATTCAAATATAAAAATGTATGGATTGGTTTTCGTAATTCCCTTTTTTATACTGTAGTAGGAACTCTACTTAACGTCATTGCGACCATTATGACCGCATATCCTCTTTCCAGAGCAGATCTGCCGGGGCGCTCCGTTGTTACCAAGGTGTTCAGCTTTACCATGATCTTCGGAGGCGGTATGATTCCGGGATATTTGCTGCTGAAGAATCTGCATATGCTGAATACGGTATGGTCTCAGTTTATTCCGGGACTGATCGTAGTATATCATGTAATTATCATGAGAACCTTCTTCCAGAGCTCCATTCCGGGAGAATTGCTGGAAGCTTCCAAGATTGACGGCTGCAGCGATATCAATTATCTGACGAAGGTTGTATTGCCGCTGTCCAAATCCATTATTGCGGTAATCACATTGTACCGTATCGTTGGTCACTGGAATGCGTACTTTAATGCATTTATGTACCTGTCGGATCGAAATCTGTATCCCCTGCAGGTATTCCTGCGCGAGATTCTGATTGCCAGCCAGGTAGATGCTGACCTGCTGACTGCCGGTGCAGATGCACCGCCAATTGGCCTTGAGCATGTCGTAAAATACTCCCTGATCGTAGTGGCAACGGTACCCATGTTAGTCATTTATCCTTTTGTACAGAAGCATTTTGTAAAAGGTGTTATGGTCGGCGCAATTAAAGGCTAGGGGAGAATAAGAAAGGTGAGATAGTAGAGATGGAACGATTAATAAAAGTTGGGAAAATTATTCCCAAACATTCAACACAAGTCAAGGAATCGAGAATCGGTATCGGTTTTGAAAAGCTGGACAGAGATGTATTCGATCCCAATAAGGCATATGACAAGGTTGGAGAATTGGGAGTAAAGTGGGTTCGCATCCAGTCCGGATGGGAACGCACGGAAAAAGTAAAAGGCCAGTATGACTTTACATGGCTGGACGACATCGTAGATAACCTGATCAGCAGAGGACTGAGACCATGGATGTGTGTATGCTACGGTCATGGACTGTATGATGAGAGAGCAGCTAAGGTGTTTGGCTCAGTAGGATGTCCTCCTATCCACACACAGGAGCAGAGGGATGCCTGGATCCGTTATGTGAAGACACTTACGGCGCATTATCAGGGCAGAATCAACTATTACGAAGTCTGGAACGAGCCGGATGGATTACATTGCTGGAAACATGGTGTTTCGGCAGAGGAATACGGAGAATTCGTTGCAGAGACGGCTAAAGCCATAAAAGAGGTTGATAAAGATGCTAAAGTTGTCGGCGGCGCTTATGCAAGATTAAATGTGCATTACGTTGACACCTCCTTAAGCAAGATGGCACCGTATATTGATGCTGTCAGCTTCCACGAATATACTGCAGATGAACAGAAGGTATTCGGTAAAGTCAAAGCAATCAGGGCTTTGTGTAACATTTATAATCCTGATTTGAAGATCATTCAGGGAGAATCCGGTTCCCAGTCCAGAAGCGGAGGCGCCGGAGCACTGAAGGACGGAGCATGGACTCCCCGCAAGCAGGCGAAACAGCTGCTGCGTCATTCTCTGGTGGATCTGATGTCAGAAGTAGAGTTTATGTCCTATTTTTCCTGCATGGATATGATCGAGGCATTAAGAGGAGACAGATCAGTAAAGAGCACTTACCTGGACTATGGTTATTTTGGTGTCCTGGGTGCAGAGTTTGATGAAAACGGCTTCTCCATTGGAGAATATGCGCCGAAGCCATCTTACTATGCCCTTCAGAATCTTGCTTCCATGTTCGCAGAAGAAGTGAAGACTGTGGAACTGCCTGTTCTTTTCAAAAAAGAAGCATCTTTAAGAGTGTTTGGCAGTGATGTGGGAGAAAATGATATTACCTTTGGAGGATTCAGAAAGCCTAATGGCTCTACTGCTATGTTCTTCTGGGTTCCTACAGACTTGATGACCACAGAATTTGAATCTACTTTTACCTTACAGGTTGCAGGCTTGGGTAATGAAGTGAAGCTTGTGGATCCTATGGACGGCAGCGTATATAAATTGCCGGAGAGTATGGTTGAGACCAGCGAGGAAGGTCACATGATTCTTAAAAATGTTCCTATCAAAGATTATCCAATGGCACTGGTCTTTGGGGACTACCTTATATAGTGAGCCTTGCGTGGGCTGGGCCGACATAAGACGACAGTTACAATTCAGTTAACAATGTATGATTCCAAAGGAAATGGCGTCATGTTGTAGGCTGAACTGTAACAATATTGAAAGGAGTTTCAATATGGAAAAGCTGATTCAATACTGTACGAAAGCGTCTTACTACGATGGGCCGTTTGGGAAGGATGTGGGCTGGACGCCCGCCGGGATGGGCTACATTATCAGAACAGACAATGATCATCTGGTAGTAGTCGATGGTGGTTTCGGGGAGGACGCAGAAGATTTTATTGCACTTCTGGAAGCCAATGCACCTGATCAGATCCCTGTAATTGACCTGTGGATCATTACCCATCCGCATGACGATCATTTTACTATATTGTCCGAAATCTGTCGCAGACCGGAATTACTAAGTCGTCTGCACATCAAAAAGTTTGTTTATCATTTCCCGGATGATTTTAAAGATAGCCAAGGTAACGGAATAGACGATGTCTTTCCGCTTATGGAGGAAATTCTGGCTGCTACAGGTGCACAGTACCATCTGCCCAAGGTAGATGAGACACTGGAAGTAGACGGTATGCGCTTTCATTTTCTCTATACGCCCACCGACTGTTCCATCTTAAACAACCTCAATCAGTTATCCCTGATTTTTACAGTACAGGGAAAAGGTAAGAGGATCATGTTTACAGGTGATGCTTATTTCCGTACTGTCCAGATCGTGCTCTGGCGTTATCCCGGTCAGCTGGCCTGTGATATTCTGCAGATGCCGCATCACGGACTTTGTGATACCGGCAATCTGCTGGAATTTTATAGGCAGGTAAATGCAAAGACAGTGCTGATTCCCATTTCAATTGCCGGAGACCGGACCATGAGGTCTGATATGTATGGCGATAAGCCGGCAGTGAACCGTTTTGCCGAGGAGAATGCTGAGAAGGTATATAAAGCTTTTGAGGGTACAGTAGAAATTGATTTGTAAATAATGCAACGTTATTGTTTGGCCTAGTATAATCCACCCTTAATAACTTTATGTTTAACGTAGAATGAATTTTCGATCTGCAAGGCGGAGGAAGGAGGCGATGCGGTGGCATCGTTGACTGACGACAACGCAGCAGATTGAAATTCAGGCAAATCAAACGTAAAGCTAATTAAGGTGGATTGTACTAGGGCTGAACTGCACCGTGTGAAAGGAAAAAATATGAATAAGAAGTATAAAAAAAATATTGCAGGTCTGCTGGCAGCGATTATGGTATTGAGCCAGGCAATCCCTGCAGTTGCTTCGCAGGAAACAGGGACAAATGATGGCTCTGTTTCAGAATCGGCGGTTGAGACTGCCATCGCGGACCCTACACCCGGCGACTCCACTTTCGGAGATCCTACACCCGGAGATGTTTCTTCAGGAAATAATGTGATTGTAGGTGAATGGACTACTAAAAACACTTTGGAAGGTGAGAAGAACACATATGTTACCAATAGTGAAGGCCTTTGGATTACGGAGATTTATCAGGATGATGTAAATCGAAGTATACGTGACACAGCGACTGCAAGAAAAGGTTATGACGGTGTAGATGATCTGATTTACGATATGGCAGAAGGATTTTCAGCAATAGAGTTGATGGAATTTATTGAATTTACAAGTACGTATACAGAACCTATTAATTTCAATGAGATGTATCAGCTCACCTACAATGGTAAAGCAATTACCGGAATTACCGATATGAACAACAATTCTGATATTACGATTCAGCCGGGACAGACCGTTGTATTCTGGAATCGTCGTGCAGATTATGCCAAAGTTCCGAATATATCAGAAGAGGAATTCAGAGCGGCATTGAGAATTCCTGATGATACGCTTATTTTAAAGAGAGATGGTAACTGGGAGGCTCCCTGGGATGCCACAGCTACCTTTGCTTTAAAGACAAAAGATGGAGAAACAATATCGACTTTTAAGGTGACGAACATGGTGGAGACTACTGATGGATTTTCAGTTGAACTGAAGGTGCCTGCTATCGGTAGTGAAATGCTGGTATATCGCACATTAGCAAAGCCCTCGCCGGGTACCATATCCTTAGGACAGGTAAGAGGATTGATTCCTACGAAAGAGAACGAAACTGAATTCAAAGGAGTGTACATTACAGAAGTCAGAATAAACGATAAGGACCGAAGCAATCAATTTGATGTAAGTGCTACCGGTGATCTGATGGACTGTATCGAAATCGTTAACACGACAGACCATGATGTGGATCTGAATGTGGACTATCAGTTGGAGTATTCCGGAAAGGAAAGCTATTACAAACAGCTGAGATTGTATCATTATGATCCATCATCCGCAACAAATATTGGCAATGCTAAGAACTGTATCGTTCCGGCAGGAGGAACTGCTGTAATATGGATGGGCATTACATCATTCATAAAAGCCGGTTCCCCTACAGAGGATGACTTCCGTGCCGCATACGGGATCTCTGATGATGTACCCGTATATCTTGCTACCAAAATAGGTGCATTTCCTAATACCAAAAACGGTGTGGAATTATATAAGATAGAAGATGATGGCAGTAAGACCTTGGTGTCCAATTATCACTGGATCAGCGCCACAGAAGATAGCTCTGCCATATTATGGGTAAATCCTCTGGGACCTGAAATGCTGATCTATTCTGATGCCGGCACTTCGACTATAGGAACAGTAGCTGAAAAGCAATATACCTGGAATGATGACGGTTCTTCTATGACATTGAAACTTTATAATGGAACAACAGTACCGGATGCTGTCATGCAGGGTGAGGAATTAAGAGTTGCTTTTACGTGTAAAACGGACTCGACGTATCTTCCCTCCAGTGGAACAACAACCTATTACAGATTTGACGGAGAAGGCGAGTGGCAGAACCAGACATTGTCATACAAACGTGTTCCTGATGTATATGAATTTATTATGACGGCTAATGAATTGTACGAACATGATTATATAGAATTCTTTGTCTGTGCAGATAACAGACTGCGTAGTACAATCTCGGAGCTTTACACAGTTAAAATCAAAAAACTCAATGATGTTGATGGTATCCGTACCAATATCACTGACGGAGAGAACATAAGCGGCACCGTTTCTTTCACAGCGACTGATGGTAAAGAGAACGCCAACATCACGATTGCAATTGATGGAAATAAGTACGCTGTTACACCTATGCTTGAAGACGGTGGTTACTTAAGCTTTACTGCAACGGGCAGAGACAACACATACAGGAGTTATCTCACAACCACAGGCGGTGAAGGGAAAGAGATTGAATATATTGATAATATTGCTTATTGGTATTATGTACATCTGGATGATCAGATGATCCACATTGACAACAGATATTTTACATACAATAGCGCAACAAACAGCTATGATACAACATTACGTTTCTGGTCAGGTACTTACTTCGCAGCCGATGACAAGCTGCGCCCGGATGAAGACAGAGATGAATTCGAAATTACCAATCTTTTGATGAAACTGGGTAACGGTAATGAATATGCTCCTACGGCCATCGCCGATGACGGCAATACAAATGCAAAGACCAATTTCAGTATTGATCCCAGTGCAGTTCACGCAGTAGGCGATGCAGATGGATACAGCGAATATCTGGATGTAAGCTTCTCCATTCCGGCAGCGGAAGTGACTGCTGTTGGTGCAGAGATTAATACAAAGGCTCTTTCTGATGGAGAGCATATATTAACGGTTTCAAACGGAACAAGCACCGGAGAAGTGAGGTTCATTGTCGATAATACTGCACCTGTGATTGATCCCGGCATTGAGGATGGTGCCGACTTAACCGGTAACATTACTTTGAATCCGCAGATTACAGAGGCAAATGCTTATGAGGTGGCATACGTCCTTGATGGTGAAGAAATAGAAGCACCATATGTAACAACTGCGTATGAACTGGGCGAAGGGGAGCATACCCTTACTGTCTGGGCAAAGGATGGAGCCGGCAACACTGCAGAAAAAGCAGTTACTTTCACAATCGGCAAGGTATCCATATCAGTGACAGATGGAGGCACAACAGATATTACTGACAACAGTGCATCACTTTATCTCTCTGTAGATAACACCGCTTCTGATGCACAGGCAATCTTTTACAGGGCTGAAAAGATCGGCACGGCTTATATTACGACCAACACTACAGGCGGTATCCTTCCCTATATTCAGTATACGGTTAATGCAGGAGACGTAAGCAAGGAAGATGTGATCGTTGTAAGTTGGGATGGTGAAGCTTCCAACAGTGATGATACACACGCAAGTACCATGTATGTGCTGAACACCGAGACCGATAAGTGGGATGTTATTGGGAAAGCAGATGCAAACGGTTCCATTAAGGAAGCTTCCTTTGCTGTCGGGAACTACGTAAAAGACGGTAAGGCAACTATTATTGTTCAGTGTACAGCAGATTCTTCTCTGCCCGATCTGGAAACAGAAACCGATGGCAAACTTGGCACAAATGCGGACTGGGACGGCGAATCTGCACCCGTGGATTATGACTTCTGCTTTGCATGGGAAACGGATACACAGTACTATGTTTCCAGTATGCAGTATCATAATCTTCAGATGAACCAGTGGATCGTAGACAATGCCGAAGCTATGAAGATCAAGTATGTAATCCATACCGGTGACCTGGTAGACGATTACGATATGATCTACCAGTGGGAAAATGCAGATGAAGCATTGAAGATTTTGGATGAAGCAGGAATGCCTTATGGTGTACTTGCCGGCAACCATGATGTGGCGGCCGGTGTAGGCGCAACCGAAAACTATCAGACTTACTTCGGAGAGGATCGATTTGTTTCACAGGAGACATACGGCGGTTCATACCAGAATAATCTGGGCCACTATGATCTGATCAGTGAAAACGGTCAGGATTTTATTCTCGTTTACATGAGCTGGAACGTTTACAAGGAAGAAATTAACTGGGTAAATGAGGTCCTTGCACAGTATAGTGACAGAAAGGCCATCCTGTTATTCCATCCGTATACCTATGTAAAGAAAAACAATGATTCCTTCCTTGATACTTTCGGTAAACTGCTTCAGGAAGAAGTGGTTGCAAAGAATGCAAATGTATTTGCGGTATTAAATGGTCACTATCATGGTTCTGTATATGAAACAGCAGAGTTTGATGATGACGGTGATGGTGTAAATGACAGAACTGTTTACCAGATCTGTACAGACTATCAGGCAGCTCCCGGCGGCGGTAATGAGTACATCAAATTCTTATTCTTCGATCTGGATAACAATAAGATTTATATGAACTCGTATTCTCCTTACTTGGATGACTGGAACTATTTTGAGACAGATTCTGTTGCAATTGCAAAAGATGATGTAGCAACCGGAAATATAGATAAGATGATTCTGGATGTGGAATTTAATACAGATGAACAGAGTATCCTTGAGAAGCAGTTCTCGGCGTATGTTTATACAAATGAAGAACTTGGCACAGCCGAAGTTGACAGAGCAACAGGAAAAGCAACAGCTGATCTGACTAATCTGAAGGCTGAAACAGATTATATGTGGTATGCGGTTGTCACAAACGCAAACACAGGATATTTAAGAACCGATGCGTATGAGTTTACTACATTAAAGAAAACTGTAACTGAGGAAACACCTGAGGAATCCGGCACAACGGAAGAAACCGATTCAACAGAAGAGTCCGGTTCAACAGAAGAGCCCGGCACAACAGAAGGAACCGGTTCAACAGAAGAGTCCGGCACAACAGAAGAAACCGAATCAACTGAAGAATCAGGCTCAACAGATGGGGACGATTCAATGGATGAGTCTGCTTCAGCAGATGATTCTGAGGCAGCAGATAACGCAGGATCTGATTCACAGGCTGTAGCAACAGGAGCAGAAACAGGTGATCAGTTCCCGATGGCTTCCGTGGTTGTACTTATTGTAGCTCTTGGTATCCTTGGTGGACTTGCTGTATACAGGAAGAGAGCAGATAGTGTGCATAAGGAATAAAATAGTTTATGGAACATAGGAGAGTTTTGATAAAACGTATGCTCCGAATGGCACTTCCGATGGTGGTTCTTGTGGGAATCATCATCGGATGTTCCCAGGTTAAGATAACATCTATTAAACCCGGTTACGATTCTGTTCATGTGAAAGCGCAGGTAACAGAGATTCTGGAGGATTACTCCGCAGGAGAAGCTTTTACAGGAAATCAGAAGGTTACGGCTACGATTACCAGTGGGGAATATAAAGGCCAAAGCTGTGAACTGAATAATGCTAATGCTTATCAGAGAGGAGCATACTGTGTTGTCGGTACCAGGGTCATAGCATTGGTGCAGAGGAATTCAGAAGGAAAACTGACAGGCTCAGTGTATAACTATGACAGGACGTCCATGGTATTTGTACTGCTGGGATTGTTTGCTTTCAGCCTGATCCTTGTAGGAGGTAAAAAGGGAGCTGCTTCTTTCTATGCACTCGCTTTGACGTTTGCCTGCATTGTCTGTATGTATATTCCATTATTGTATGTCGGAATGAATGGAGTGATGGCAGCCATTCTGACAGCAGTTGTTATTTTGGTGGTTTCAATTTATATCATAAATGGCTGGTCCATAAAAACATTTTGTGCAATTATCGGAACTACCATTGGTGTTCTGATATCCGGCCTGTTGGCAATGATCGTAGGAATGGCGTCAAACCTGAATGGTTTTAATATGGAGGATGTAGAATCCATGGTCTATATTGCTGATCATTCAAGTCTGGATGTTGCTTCTGTTTTGTATGCGGGAGTTTTGATTTCCTCTCTGGGAGCGGTTATGGATGTCAGTGTATCAGTGGTTGCAGCTATGTATGAAATTCACGAAAAAGCCCCGAAATTAACTGCAAAGGAATTGTTTGATTCCGGAATGCATGTAGGACATGACATGATGGGAACAATGTCAAATACATTGATTCTTGCTTATACGGGCTCTGCTACAGGGACACTGTTAACGATTTATTCGTACCAGATGCCATATTTGCAGATTATGGGATACAACTCTATCATAATAGAAATCGTATGTGGACTTTGCGGTACGATCGGTGTAATCTTGACTGTCCCTTTACAGGCGTTTGTAACAACTTTGGTATTGAAAAAGAGTAAAAGATAAAGTGAAAAAGGGTTGGTGTAGTGTGAAAAAATATTTGTATTTATTATGTATGTTTATCCTATGCCTAAGCTTCAGCGGATGCGGCGATAATGGAAATTCGGATACAAAGAATACGGAAGAAATGCAAAGTAGTGAGGAGACCGTAAAAGAAACAAATTTGTGTTTAGTGACCTGTGCAAATGAAAAAACAGCTATTTTGTATGATCTGGCAACATATGACAGTGAGAATCTGGATAACAGTGAAGTCTGGAGATTCACTGCCACAGCGCCTGAACTTGTCGGCAAAAGCGAGGAGATGTCAAGTGCAAAATATCGTGAAGACACTGTCTTTGGGGATGTTGTGATCGTTTCCTGCGGAAACGGCTATGCAGCAATCGTATCTTATCCTGAGAAAGAGATACTGTGGCAGGTCTTTAATGCCGGTAAGAATGCTCACTCTATTGAGATCCTTCCCAGCGGCAATATCGTGGTAGTATCCTCAACGGGAGGTACGATCAGACTGTTTGCAGCCTCTGCTATGCTGCAGAATGATGCAGAAAAGGCATCTACTTACAAAGAATATCCGATCAAAGAGGGCCATGGTGTATTATGGGACCCCGAGTATGATGTGCTGTGGACCCTGGGCTGGAATGATCTTAAGGCTTATTCTGTTGTAGGAGAGGGGCTTGATGAAGAACTTGAGCTTCGTGAGGATATGGGCGCAACAAAATACGGCTTAGAGGGACATGATCTTTCTGCTGATTTCCTCGATTCAAAATATCTGTGGGTAACGGGGATGAAGCATATGTATCATGTGAATAAAGAAACGGGAGAAATGTCAACAGATTTCGAATACTCTGATATGTTGGAGTATCCGACGATAAGAGGTTTCGGCAACGATCCTTATGGAAATTATTACGTTACCATGCCAAGCCATGGTGTAGGGACCACATGGGAGAATGAGAGCTATGCCAGCTGGAGTACAGATAAGATTAATTTTTATTATCCAAGCGAGGATAGTTCTACACTGGAAAATATAAAATGTAAATCGCTGACGAAGGTATTCTATAAAGTTTTCAGCTTTTATGGAAAATACCAGTAGAATATGTAATAAAGTCAGATCTATAATAAAGTCAGACAGGAGGATATATTTATGTATGGTACAAAACTTTGTTTAGCAACCAGTGGCCAGTTTGGAATTACGATTGAGGATCAGATATCACTTTTCAAAAAAGTAGGATTTGACGGCTTCTTTGTGTACTGGGGTAAAGGAGTGGACATTGCAGCATATAAGAAGCTTGCAGACGAGGAAAATATGATCTTCCAGTCCATACATGCTCCTTACAGGAAAATGGATCAGATGTGGGAAATGGAGGATGCAAAGGAAGCTGTGGAGGAATTGATCCAGTGTCTCCATGACTGCTATGATAATGATATTCCGATCATGGTCGTACATGCCTATATTGGTTTTACCAAGCACGAGCCCACACCTTTTGGTATCAGGAATTTTGAAAAGGTAGTAAAAGAAGCAGAGAAGCTGAAGAAAGTAAAAATTGCCTTTGAAAATACCGAAGGAGAAGAATATCTGGCAGCTTTGATGGAACATTTCAGCTCCAGTGAGCAGGTTGGATTCTGCTGGGATACCGGTCATGAAATGTGTTATAACCATGGAAAAGACATGCTTGCCCTCTATGGTGATAAACTGATAGCAACCCACATAAATGACAATCTGGGAATTCGTGACTATGATGGAAAAATTACATATATCGATGACTTGCATATGTTGCCTTTTGATGGAATCGCAGACTGGAATGATATTGTGGGCAGACTGAACAAATATGATTTTCATGATATTCTGACATTTGAACTGAATACAAAGAGCAAACCCGGAAGACATGAAAATGATGTTTATGATCAAATGGATATTGAGTTATATGTAACAGAGGTATTCAAGCGTGCCTGCCGTGTAGCTGCTATGAAGCAGAGAATAGTGTAAACTGAGATTCACCGATTTGAAAGGCATGAACCGTAAAAGAAGGAGAGAATGTTGTGTTTAATAAAAAAATTGGTGCATTGTCAGTAGCGTTACTTATGGGGCTTGGGCTGACAGCCTGTGGTTCAAAAGAAGAATCCGAGGGTACCTTACTTCACCTGCTTGATGGAGAATATACCTATACCATCATCTATGATAAGGACCTGAGTAAAAATGCTGTTTCTGCCTGTAAGGAACTGAATGAACATCTTGGAGGAACCCTTACATTGACTGACGATGTAAAGGAGGCAGACTGTGGCCAATACGAAATCCTGCTGGGTGAGACCAACCGCCCGGAATCCATTGCACAGGCGGAAGGGTTAGGGATGTTCGATTACAGTATCTCTGTTCAGGATGAGAAGCTGGTTGTAGTGGGGGGCAGTGAAGACGCATTGATCAATGCTATCGCGTATCTGGTACGTGGTGATGCTTTTGAGACAGATGGCAGCATTGCCGGGGACTATAGTGTTTATTTTGGCGGAGCTGACAACCGTGACGAATACATTGCAAATCCCGACTTATTCCTCTGCAAATGGGCGCTTAAGTTTGATGTACCCCAGTGGATGAATGACTTTGAGGAAAAAATTGCTGCTTTTGCTGACACGGATGGACGAATGATGTCCTGCAGTCACCGCGGTGATTCTTTATACTATCCCGAAAACTCCATCGAAGGCATTATTAGCGCTATGAAAATGGGAATTGATATCATCGAGATAGATGTGCATCTTACCAGTGACGGCGTGCCTGTGCTGATGCATGACGCAACCCTTACCGACACCACAGACTGGAAGGAGAAGGCAGGAAAAGACGGACTTCCCACTTCAGATAAAATCTGCGATTGGACCTTCGAGCAGATCAGACAGCTTCGCCTGCTTACCAAGTCCGGAACGCAAAGTGACTATCTGATTCCAACCCTGAAGGAAGCACTGCAGGTCTGCAACGAGCGCACCACTCTCAGGCTTGATAAAGCTGAAGAATGGGACTGGGATACTGACATTTACCCACTGGTAAAAGAAACCGGTGCATGGCGCACCTGTATTGTCAGCGAATACGTGAGCCTGGATAAGCAGAAGGAAATCATGGATACCATCAAGACAGAAGGCGGCAAAGATGCACTGATGTTTTATCGATATCCTGCCTGGGAAAGTCAAAACTGGCTGACGTACACGGAAACCTTGCTGGGACAGGGTTACCAGCCCATAGCCCAGTGGGTGGGATTTGATAATGGAGGAGAGTGGTATCTGCGGGAGTATGAGTCCTGCCTGAAGTCGATCAAAGATGATATCCGCATGCTGGCTTTTTCACACGCTCTGGATGGTGGCAGTGAGGATAGTAAGACATGGGATTATCTTTATGGATATGGTGTGGATATTGTGGTCGCGGATGACGCTTTGACACTCCAGCAGTATATTGCTGAGAATTACAAGGCGACTGAATATTAACAATATTATGAGAAAGTGAACAAGCCAAAACGAAAGGAAATATTATTTTAATATAATACTATTTGATGATACTGATTCTGGGACTCAGTTTTTTGAACCCCGGAATCAGTTTTTGCGTGTCTGAACTGTTGCTATCGAAAGTAACAGTTCAGACGCGCCATTCGCAAAGCATCGCAGATGCTTTTGATCGCAGCCTGCGGCGCTCTCCGTCGCTTCGCGACTATTTTTGCTCATAATCTGGCGCTCAGTACAACCCTATACGTAAGCGCACAAATCATGCGAGCATGATTTGTGCGCCTACGTCCAGGGTTGTCTGAACTGTTACTATCGAAAAAAATTCAGGAGAATAGTATAAAGGAAAGCCTTGCAAATCAGCCGGAATTCAGATATAATAACCTATCGGGTTTAGTTTGTTATTTTTGCTGTATGCCTGCAGTCTTCAGGCAGATTGGAGACGAATATGTTTAATTTTAATAGCAAGAAGAATAAAAAAGTAGTTTCAGGAGTAATTATAGGAATAGTGATCCTGGCCATGGTGCTGCCTATGCTTTCTTACATGTTTTAAAGGAAAGGTGTAGCCCTGGCGGGAAGTGGCGGTATGTGTTTCCTTATAAGATAAAAGAAGCAACATATCATGAGGAGTCAGAATTGAGGAGTATCATATTATGAAGAAATGGAATATGGCGGCTATCCTGTTTAGCATAGTTTTGCTGGCGGCAGGATGGGGCAGGGGCGGCCTGGAAGTTCAGGCGGCTTCCGAGGATACCATTAAGACGGGTATCTTTGCAGACAGTGTGGAACTGTCCGGAATGACCGAAGAAGAGGCTGTACAGGCTGTCAACGATTATGTAGAGAGCTTAAAGAGCGTGGAAATCACCCTTTTGGCAGCAGACGGTAATGAAGTAGTAACGAATGCCGGTGTACTGGGGATTACCTGGGAGAACCAGGAGCTGGTCACAGAGGCATTGGAAATCGGTACCCATGGTAATATCATTGAGCGGTACAAAGTAATGAAGGATCTGGAACATGAGAATCTGACATATGATGTAGAGCTTGGATTTGATGTATCTGCAATCAATGACATTTTGGTAAAATGCACCAAGTACGATCAGGATGCGGTTAATGTATCCTTGAAGCGGGAAAACGGAACTTTTCAGGTAGTACAAGGACAGACCGGCTATAAGCTGGATGTTGAAACTTCCATCGACAAGGTATATGATTATCTTACTACTGAATGGACAGGCGAACCGGCAGATATTCAGCTGAATATTGCCGTGGAAGAACCTAAGGGCAGTGCGGAGGAACTGGCTCAGGTGAAGGATATCCTGGGGACCTTTACTACTTCCTTTTCCACATCCGGCACCTCCAGAAGTGCTAATGTCACCAATGGCTGTAACCTGATCAATGGGACCACATTGTATCCCGGTGAGGAATTTTCCACTTATCAGACAGTTGCGCCTTTTTCACAGGCGAATGGTTATTACATGGCAGGCTCCTATGTCAGCGGTAAAGTGGTAGACAGTATCGGAGGCGGTATCTGTCAGGTGTCTACCACATTATATAATGCGGCACTGCTTGCAGAAATGGAGATTACAGAACGTCACAATCATTCCATGACGGTAAGCTATGTGGATCTGTCCGCAGATGCTGCGATTGCAGAGAGCGCCGGCAAGGATTTCAGATTTGTAAATAATACAGATTATCCTATCTATATAGAGGGTATTATTAAAAATAAGCAGATTACATTTAATATTTACGGTAAAGAGACCAGAAACTCCGGCCGTAAAGTAACATACGTCAGTGAGGTCCTGGAGACTATCAATCCTCCGGCAGACCAGATTTATCAGGATGCATCCCAGCCTATAGGCTACTTCCTGAAGGGAGACAGTGCTCACATCGGTTATAAGGCTAAGCTATGGAAAGTTGTTACTGAGAACGGTGTGGAGATCAGCAGGGAGCAGGTAAACAGCAGTACTTACAAGATGACTCCGAGAAGTGCAACGGTAGGCGTGGCTACGGCCGATCCTAATGCTTACAATGAAATTCAGGCAGCGATCGGAACAGGAAGCATTGATCACGTAAAGAATGTAATTGCAATTTTGACAGCACAGCCTGCTTCATCAGATAATGGCGGTGAGGTTATTGAGAATGAGGCTCCGGCCGAATAAACTATGGGAGTGAGAAGCTCCACAAAATATAGCAGACAGGAATCAGATATGAAAGTTGGCAAAATAACAGGGAATACTTTAAAGCGTTCTGTTTTAAAACCAATCACATATAGAAGAGAAGAAATCTTAAATGGCGCAGGTGTAGGGACAGACTGCGCCATTTTTGCGGTTCCGCAAGGGTTTCATCAGGCTGCCGATGTACAGGAGGCTGCAGTCGCGGGGAAGGCGGATATGGAGCTTCTGATTGGCAGATGTGTCAACAGTCTGGCAGTGGCCGGAGCACAGCCCATAGCCGCCATGATAGGATTACTTTTACCGGAAAATATGGAAGAACCTCAGCTGAAAGCACTGATGGCGGAGGCCCACAGAGTCTGTGAGGGCTATGAGATGCAGATCGCGGGAGGGCATACTACCGTAAGCAGTGCAGTGAATTGTCCTTTTGCCACAGTGACGGCATTCGGTCTGGTGCCCGAGAGGGCGACAGAGACGGCAGGCAAATCTGCCGGTGCTCAGACAGGCCCTGTTCCGGGACAGGACATTGTCCTAAGCAAATGGATCGGCCTGGAAGGGACTGCCCTTCTTGCAGACAAATATGCCGACAGCTTACTGACACGATATCCTGCTTACCTGGTAGAAGAAGCAGCTTCTTTTGCCAAGTATATATCTATCCTGCCGGAAGCGCAGATCGCCGGGAAAGCCGGTGTCCGCTTTATGCATGACGCCTCTGAGGGCGGGATACTCGCAGCTCTTTGGGAAATGGCAGAGCGCACAGGAGTGGGCCTGACGATTGACTTAAAGAAGCTTCCCATCCGTCAGGAAACGGTGGAGGTATGTGAGCATGTGGGGGCCAACCCTTACGAACTGCGCAGCAGCGGGTGCCTGATCATGACCACCGAGGATGGTCAGGGACTGGTCCGCGAGTTGGAAGCAGCGCATATTCCCGCCAGGATTGTGGGTAAGATTACAGACGGTAATGAGCGGCTGATTCTGAATGATGATGAGGTACGCTATATGGACAGACCCCAGGTAGATGAAGTACACAGGCTGCTTTAGGTTTCCATAAGAACTGAAAAATGATTATAAAAATGGAGGAATTAACGATGAGAGAAGAATTATTGGCGATTATAGAGAAGAACAGCCGCATCGAGTTAAAGGAATTGGCGGTAATCCTTGGAGTAGAAGAAATAGATGTAGTAAACGAACTGGCAGCCATGGAAGCGGATGGAACCATCTGTGGTTATCATACCCTGATCAACTGGGAGAATACGTCCATTGATAAAGTTACCGCTTTGATCGAAGTACGTGTAACCCCTCAGAGAGGCCAGGGCTTCGATAATATTGCAGAGCGTATCTACAAATATCCCGAAGTGCGCAGCGTATACCTGATCTCCGGTGGTTATGACCTGCTGGTAACGCTGGAGGGTAAGAGCCTGAAGGAAGTATCCAACTTTGTATCCGATAAACTGTCCACACTGGATACCGTGCTGAGTACTGCTACTCATTTTATCCTGAAAAAGTATAAGGATCACGGTACTGTTCTGGCTAAAAAACCTGTTGATGAAAGAGAGATGATCACCCCATGAGAAATCCAATCGCTGATAAATGTGCAGAAATCAAACCCTCCGGTATCCGCAAATTCTTTGACATCGTAAGCGAGATGAAGGATGCCATTTCACTGGGGGTTGGTGAACCTGATTTTGATACCCCCTGGCATATCAGGGACGAAGGTATCTATTCCCTGGAAAAAGGGCGTACCTTTTATACTTCCAATGCAGGTTTAAAGGACCTGAAAATTGAAATCTGTAATTACCTGAAGAGAAAACAGGGTATCACTTATGATTATAATCACGAGGTACTTGTCACGGTAGGCGGTTCCGAGGCTATCGACATCGCTATGCGGGCCATGATCAATCCCGGCGAAGAAGTGCTGATTCCCCAGCCCAGCTACGTATCATACGAGCCATGTGCAATCCTGGCAGATGCCAAGCCGGTAATCATCAACCTGAAAGCTGAAAATGAATTCCGTCTGACCGCACAGGAATTGAGAGATAACATTACCGATAAGACCAAGCTGCTTGTGCTTCCTTTCCCCAACAATCCTACCGGTGCCATTATGGAGCGTAAGGATCTGGAAGAAATCGCAGAAGTTATTATTGAAAAAGACATTTACGTACTTTCCGATGAAATCTATTCAGAGCTGACCTACAAAGGGGAGCATGTGTCTATTGCAAGCCTTCCCGGCATGCAGGAAAGAACAATCCTCATCAATGGTTTCTCTAAGGCTTATGCCATGACCGGTTGGCGTCTTGGTTATGCCTGTGGTCCACGTGCAATCATCGAGCAGATGACCAAGATTCACCAGTTTGCTATTATGTGTGCCCCCACCACCAGCCAGTATGCTGCTGTAGAGGCCCTGAAGAACGGTGACGAGGACGTAAAGGAGATGCGTACTGCGTATAATCAGAGAAGACGTTACCTGATGAATGCTTTTAAGGAGATGGGACTGGAATGTTTTGAGCCTTACGGTGCTTTCTATGTATTCCCCTGCATCAAGGAATTCGGCATGACAAGTGATGAATTTGCTACCCGGTTCCTGGAAGAGGAAAAGGTAGCCGTGGTTCCCGGTACTGCTTTCGGAGACAGCGGAGAAGGATTCCTGAGAATCTCTTATGCATACTCATTGGAAAACCTGAAAGTAGCTATCGGACGTCTGGAACGGTTTGTCAATAAGCTGCGTGCGGAGCAGAGCAAGTAAAGCGGGCAGAGCAGAACAAGTAAAGAGATATACAGGACAGCCTGTGTTTTGAAGCTTTGTATCAAAATGCAGGCTGTCGCTAAATCAGAGAAGGAAAATTATAATGCATATTATTTTACATCAGCCGGAGATTCCGGCAAATACGGGAAATATCGGTCGTACCTGCGTGGCCACAGGTACGTCTCTGCATCTTATCGAACCATTGGGCTTTCGACTGAATGAGAAGGAGATCAAGCGTGCCGGAATGGATTACTGGCAGCATCTGGATGTAAACCGGTATGTGAACTTTGAAGAATTCAAGGTAAATCATCCCGGTGCTAAGATCTGGATGGCAACGACCAAGGCAAAGCATGTATATACAGATGTCAGTTTCGGACCGGATGATTATATTATGTTTGGAAAAGAAAGTGCCGGGATTCCGGAGGAGATTCTTGTAGATTATGAAGAGACCTGTATCAGGATTCCCATGCTTCCGGCCATTCGTTCCTTAAACTTGTCCAATTCTGTAGCTATTGTGCTGTATGAAGCCTTAAGACAGAACGGTTTCCATGATATGCAGTTGGCAGGGGAGCTTCACAGGCTGCACTGGAAAGAAGAAGCAGGAGAAAACGCATGAATATTCATAAATCTGCATTTATAGCTCCCGGCGCCATTGTCCTGGGAGATGTCACCATAGCTGAAGACTGCGGCATCTGGTACCACGCCACGGTACGCGGTGACAGGAGTGCAATCAGTATTGGACGGGGCAGCAATATTCAGGACAACTGTGTGGTTCACGGAGATACCCCATATCCTGTCATGATTGGCGAAAATGTCACTATCGGTCACGGTGCGATCATCCACGGCTGTACCATTGAAGATAATACGCTGATCGGTATGGGCGCAATCCTTTTAAACGGCTGCCATATCGGCAGGAACTGTATCATCGGTGCGGGTGCCCTTGTGACTCAGAATACAGTCGTTCCGGATAACAGCCTGGTGGTAGGTAACCCCGGGAAGGTAAAGCGGGAAGTGACGGAAGAAGAGATTACTTCTAATCTGGACAATGCGAAGGTGTATGTGGAGGAAGCCAAAGAAGCTCTTAAATAAAGTAATAAGAGCAGTCCTTTCGGCGGAGGAAAGCTGGAGGATATGGTCAGGATTGTCTGATTGCTTGTTTACAACTGAGGGTAATATGGTGTATTATTATAAGTGACGGTCTGCGTTACAGGTTCTTTCTCAGACAGAACTGTAACGGTAAAGAGGCGTCACAACGAGGCAGTTACGGAGAGGTTATAAAATGTTAGCGCTGGAGAGAAGAAATCTCATATTGGAGAAATTGCAGGAAGAGAAACGGGTAGTGGTCAGCGAATTGAGTCAGCAGTTCGGCGTATCGGAGGAGACCATTCGAAGAGATCTGGAGAAAATGGAGAAGGAAGGTCTGGCAACCAAGAGCTATGGAGGGGCTGTCCTGAATGAGAATACCAGTATCGATATGCCCTTTAATGTGCGAAAGAAGGCGAATGTAATGGGCAAGCAGAAGATTGCAGAATTGGCCGCTGCACAGATTCATGACGGAGACCATATTATTCTGGATGCAAGTTCTACTTCTGTTTTTATTGCAAAAGCTATTAAAGACAAATCACATTTGACGGTAATCACTAACTCCATAGAAATTATTATTGAGCTTTCTGATGTGTCGGACTGGAATATCATCTGCTCCGGCGGAAGCTTAAGAGAAGGATATCTGGCGCTGGTAGGCCCCAAGACGGCTGAGGGACTCGGCAGCTTCAATGCGGATAAAGCCTTTTTCTCCTGTAAGGGCATCGATATGGAGAAAGGAATTACCGATGGCAATGAGATGTTTTCACAGGTTAAGCATGTGATGATGTACTCGGCCAAGGAGTCCATGTTGGCAGTGGACAGTTCCAAATTTGACAAAGTCGCATTTTCTAAGCTGTGTGATGTGCGCAGTATGAGCACCATTATTACAGATAAGAAGCCGGATGAAAAATGGCTTGCTTATTTCGAACAGAATGGGATTAAATGTATTTTCCCGGAAGAATAAAACAGACAAAGCCCGAAAGTCTCAGGGAGCACTTATAAGTGTTCTGACTTCCGGGCTTCTTTTTCAGTGGTGCGCCCGGCGGCGCAGGTTACTTATGATGCTGTGAAAACAGTACTCACCGCTTTATTCGGCTTCTCTGTATTCAGCATCCATGTCTTCACATTCGCAGTATTCTTCCTCTTTAGGTTTATGATCGTGACATTCACAGCTTTCTTCGGAAACTTCACCGCACTGTACCATAGCAGCGCCTGTTTCGATAACTGCACCGAAGGATACAGGAATCTGGATACAGAGCTTCTGGGAAATGCTGAAGGTACAGGAAGTTTTGCTGCCCTTACAAGGTTTATTGCTGATCACGGGCTTGCCGCTGCAGGTAGCTTTGGCAATTCCGGGGGTGGCGAAAGGTGTTACAGAGACAGGTACGCATACGGTCTCCGTCTGATAAAATACAGATTCGCAGGATTCAATTCCCTGCAGTCCGCAGGATTCCTTGGGGCGTTCGGGGGTAGGGTTATAAAGTTCGTTGTCTGGCATTTGGTGCTCCTTTTTTTGCTTTTTCTACATAAGCAAATGAAAGGGAAAGGTGCCAAAATGTCATAAAAGCATCCGGAATAAGTACTTGACAAATTCCACCATTATGCACTACAATCATCACATACAAAGTTTCCTGCTCTGTCGGGAAAATGGAAATAAAAGTGACGTGGAAAAGGAACAGTACGGATAGGAAGCATCCCAGAGAGAGGACGTGGCGCGCATCTGGCGCGTGGCTGAGAGGTCTTTATGTGAAGTATCCCGAACCTGCCTTGGAGTCCTGTGTGACAGTGTAGATGCCTGGAAACACAGCGTAGCACCGGCGTTAACGGTAAGAGAAGCAGAATGCTGCTCAGTGCAGCATTAATTAGGGTGGTACCGCCGAGCCTTCGGTCCCTGACAGGGAACGGAGGCTCTTATTGTCTGTAAAAACAGCAGGATTTCAGGCCTCCGAATCATATGAAAATGAGAAAAAGGAGAAGAGAAGATGGCTGAGAAGAAAATGGTGGAAGCAATTACTTCCATGGATGTGGATTTCGCACAGTGGTATACTGATGTGGTAAAGAAAGCTGAGCTGATTGATTATGCCAGCGTGAAAGGATGTATGGTAATCAAGCCTGCCGGCTATGCAATCTGGGAACTGATCCAGAAGCAGCTGGACGCAAGATTTAAGGAAACGGGTGTAGAAAATGTATATCTGCCTATGTTTATTCCGGAATCTTTACTCCAGAAGGAAAAGGATCATGTAGAGGGATTTGCTCCCGAGGTTGCCTGGGTAACACACGGCGGTCTGAATCCTCTGCAGGAAAGACTGTGCGTAAGACCTACCTCCGAGACTTTGTTCTGTGATTTTTATAAAAATGATATTCACTCTTACAGAGACCTGCCTAAGGTATATAACCAGTGGTGTTCCGTTGTACGTTGGGAGAAGGAGACAAGACCGTTCCTGCGTTCCAGAGAGTTCCTGTGGCAGGAGGGACATACTGCTCATGCAACTGCTGAGGAAGCAGAGGCAAGAACCATTCAGATGTTAAACGTATATGCAGATTTCTGCGAGCAGGTTCTGGCTATCCCTGTTGTAAAAGGAAGAAAGACTGATAAAGAAAAGTTTGCAGGTGCAGTAGCCACTTATACGATCGAGGCTCTGATGCATGATGGAAAGGCACTGCAGTCCGGTACCAGCCACAACTTTGGCGATGGCTTTGCCAAGGCATTTGAGATTCAATATGCCGATAAGGACAATACCTTAAAATATGTACATCAGACTTCCTGGGGTATGACCACCCGTCTGATCGGTGCCATCATCATGGTACACGGTGACAACGAAGGTCTGGTACTGCCTCCTAAGGTAGCACCTGTTCAGGTATGCATCATTCCTATCCAGCAGAAGAAGGAAGGCGTTCTGGATAAAGCTTACGAGCTGCGCGACAGACTTAAGGGAGAGTTCCGCGTGAAAGTGGACGACAGCGACAAGACTCCCGGCTGGAAGTTCTCCGAGGCAGAGATGAGAGGTTATCCTATCCGTGTGGAAATCGGTCCCAAAGACATCGAAGCAGGCAAGTGTGTCATCTGCAGAAGAGATACCAGAGAAAAGATCGAAGTGGCTCTGGATGAACTGGAGACCAAGGTGGGAGAAATCCTTGAAACCATTCAGAAGGATATGCTGGAAAGGGCAAGAACCCACAGAGATGCACACACTTACACAGCCGCTGACATGGAAGAGTTTGTTCGTATTTTCAACGAAAAGTCCGGCTTTGTAAAGGCAATGTGGTGCGGAGAGCAGGAATGTGAGGATAAGATCAAGGAACAGCTCAGCGTAACCAGCCGTTGTATGCCTTTTGAGCAGGAGCACATTGCAGATACCTGCGTATGCTGCGGTAAACCTGCCAAGAAGATGGTATACTGGGGCAGAGCGTATTAAACACAGTCTGCACATCAGCCTGAAATCTTTTACAATATGGTACTGACAAATTCTTGAAAATGTGTATAATAGAGTTAGGAATGTACACAATAGTCAACATCGAGGAACAGTTTTTGAACTACGGTCGATGGGAAAAGGAGATGTAATTATGGCAGCATTACATGTAACAATGGATAATTTTGAAAGCGAAGTATTGCAGTCTGATAAGCCGGTACTGATTGATTTCTGGGCATCCTGGTGCGGTCCCTGCAAGATGCTGATGCCTGTAATAGAGGAATTGGCCGCAGAACTGTCAGATGTGAAAGTCTGCAAGGTCAATGTAGATGAGGAGATGGCACTGGCAGCCAGATTCAACGTAATGTCCATCCCTACACTGGTAGTGATCAAGGACGGTAAGACGGTGAATTCTTCAGTGGGCGTACAGAGTAAGGCAGCAATTCTTAAGATGTTAGGTAAGTAAGGACGAATGAGTTATATCGTATTTGATTTGGAATGGAACCAGAGCAGTACCGGTATGGACGCGGTAGAACATCTGCCTTTTGAAATCATTGAGATTGGCGCTGTGAAATGTAACAGCCGGATGGAGCAGATCGGTCAGTTTCATGAATTGATCAGGCCCCAGGTGTATCAGGAGATGCACCGTGTAACGGGCCAATTGCTCCATCTGGATATGAAAGAACTGGAAAGCGGTGACACATTCCCGGAGGTTATGGGGCGGTTCTTAACCTGGTGCAGAGAGGACAGGGAAGTTGACATTCAGGATGCACCGGAAGGAAAAGTCCATGCTGCTTCTTTGAAGGGGCAGGATGATGTCGTATTCTGCACCTGGGGAGCACAGGATCTCACAGAATTGCAGAGAAATATGAAACATTATGGTATGGAGCCGTTGTCAGACGGTCCGATACCATTCTTTGATGTGCAGAAGCTGTTCAGCATCGCTTATGAGGACCGCAAGACAAGGCGTGCGCTGGAGTTTGCGGTTGATTTCCTACATATTGATAAGGATATCCCTTTTCACAGGGCTTACAGTGATGCGTATTATACTGCAAAAGTATTAGCCGGATGCAATGATCCCGCTGTCCTTAAAAATGTCTCCTATGATGTTTTTACGCCTCCTTTGAAAAGAGAGGATGAAGTAAAGCTGCAGTTCGATACGTATGCTAAATTTATTTCCAGGCAGTTTGCTGACAGGGATGAAGCATTCTGTGACAAGGAAGTGGTTTCCAGCAAATGCTATCTGTGCCACCGCAACCTGCGCAAGAAGATCAAGTGGTTTACCAATAACGGAAAGCATTATTATTGCGTGGCATATTGTGAGCAGCACGGATACCTGAAAGGAAAAATCAGGGTACGTAAGACCGATGATGATAAGACATATATCGTAAAGACCACAAAGCTGATTACGGAAAAGGAAGCAGAGTCTATCGCACAGCGGAAGGAACATGGAAAAGAAGTCCGTAGGCGCCACAGGGCAGCAGCCTGTGAAGCTAAGAAGATTCATGAGAAAAAGATGGAAGAGATGTAAATAAAAAGAGGATACGGAAGTTACAAAAAAGATATGCTCCCTGTTAAGCAGACAGGAGGTATATCTTTTTTAAAATTCCGTATCTTTTTTTACTTAAAAAGAAAGCTGTTTACGAGAATTTGCAGGCATTTGCTGCTTACAGCATGGTTCTTCTCAATTCCTCATTGGACTTCATACTTAAGTATGCCGGGGCAATATCAAATACTGTCTTACATCCGGTCTGTCCTTCTTTAGCCAGACGATAAGCAGCACGCGCGTATGCTACGATGACGCTGGAAGTAAATTCCGGATTGGAATCCAATTTCAGACGATATTCAATGAGGTGCTGATTTTCACCTTCCCAACCGGTTCTGCCGGTGCGGATCACGAAACCGCCGTGAGGGATACCGTTGTGGTTGGCTTTCAACTCTTCCTCACTGATGAAGTGAACAGTGGTGTCATAATCTGCAAAGTAGTTGGGCATGGTCTTGATGGTCTCTTCCACCTTGGCTGCATCAGCGCCTTCTTCCAGTACGACAAAGCATTCTCTGGTATGTTTTTCCCTGGTAGTCAGAACAGGATTAGAACCACTTCTGACAGCGTCCAGTGCTGCATCTACAGGAATGGTGTACTGTCTGGCATCCTTAACCCCGGGAATACGGCGGATAGCATCGGAATGACCCTGGCTTACACCTTTGCCCCAGAAAGTATAATCACTGCCATCAGGCAGAATTGCATTAGCATACATTCTATTCAGAGAGAACATGCCGGGATCCCAGCCAACAGAGATAATTCCAACATGACCGCTCTCAGAAGCGGCAGCATCCACGTTGGCAAAATGCTCCGGGATTCTTGCGTGGGTATCAAAACTGTCGATCACATTAAACATTTTGGCAAAAGCAGGAGTCTGCTCAGGCAGATCGGTAGCACTTCCGCCACACAGGATCATGACGTCTATTTTATCCTGCCATGCAGGTGCTTCTTCCACATTTACCACACTTGCTCCTTCTGTAAGGATATGCACAGCTGCAGGGTCCCTGCGGGTAAAAACAGCAGCAAGTTCCATATCAGGGTTCTGACGAATGGCACATTCCACTCCTCTTCCCAGGTTACCGTAACCCAGGATACCGATTCTTATACTCATATTTAATCTCCTCGTTTCCACAGATTTATCATTTGTGCGGGGACCATAAAGCTTTCCACATCCGCCGCAAAATAATCTTCTATAGTTTACTACTGCACCATACCAGAGTGCAAGTATTTTTTGAAAATAATTGCAGTTACGTCGGCATCCATTCGCAAAGGCGCGGAGCCAAACTGAAATTAAAAATCGTAATCCCGGAACCGATTAGGTCTGCGACTTCTTTTTCGTCTGTGTTTTCGCGCGTTGCGGATACTTTGGCGTCTTCGCTGCTCCATACTTAGACTGACGCTCCTGTAAGGAGTAGAGCTGCGTCTTCTGCGGCGTCTTCTACGGTTGTTCCCGGAACGCTGTGACAAAAGGTTTCCGGCAAGCAGGAAGAGGATGAAAAGGAGTGCACCCCCGGCCAGAATTGCCACAATAATCAAAATGACTTTTACAATGTTGATAAAAACGACAGGATTTTCTTCTTCCTCAGGAGCGGTTTCCTGGGGAACCTGTACCGGGCTGTCGAAATCAAAGGAAGTCTCGCTGTTATCTACAAAGTCTACAGAAGCAGTACCTACTTCCACACCATTCCAGGTATACGTTATCAAAGCAGCCTGATCCTCCTCGACAGTATCGTACGAAATTGTAGAGACGGTTTCTCCAAAGGATGCTGTTCTGGGAAGCACGATGAAATCTTCTGTATTCAGGGACAGCAGGGGTTTGGAGCTGCCGAAAATATCATTATCACTGTAGAACAGCCCCGTATCGTCAATATTATATTTTGTCTCTGACTGAGAGACATTCATTGTCGTAAAGTTACTGAAGCCGTATTCAAAAAGGGCAAGAGTATCATCATAATAGGCCGGCGACTCGTCCTTCAGCACCACACAGATCAGCTTCAGCCCGTCTTTTTCCGCACAGGATACCAGACAGTTACGGGCTGCATTGGTGTAGCCTGTCTTACTGCCTACCAGATATTCATAGGCACGCTTCTGACCGGGAAGCAGCTGATTTTTGGTATGTTCGATAATGTGATCCGGCTGAGTGTCTGAAGCCGGGATGTCCAATTTGATGGTACGTGACAGCTTGCTTAACATTTCGTTATCGAAAAATGCACGTGCAATAGTAGCCAGGTCATAGGCAGTGGTATAATGATTTTCATCCGGCAGACCATTGGGGTTCACGAAATTAGAATTTAAGCAACCCAATTCTTTGGCACGTTCATTCATGATAGCTGCAAAATCTTCCCAGCATGTGCCTGTAATATGTTCAGCTACACCAAAGGAGACTTCATTGGCGGAACGAATCAGGATAGCGGATAGAGCCTGCTCCATGGTAATGGCTTCTCCTACGTCCAAAGCGATGTGGTTACTGTCTCTTGGAGTATCATAGATGGCATCGCTTGACATATAGACCATTTCATCCATCTCGCACAGTTCAGAGGCAATCAGACAGGTCAGGATCTTGGTACAGCTGGCAGGATACTCGTGCTGATGGATATTCTTGGAATAAAGAATGGTGCCTGTCTCGGCTTCCATCAAAATGGCTGCCTCTGCTGTCACCACCGGTCCCTGAGGCCAGTTTTCAATCTGGTTACTGTCGATGGTGATGGCCTGCTGATTGGCGATGCGTTCTTCCTGAGTTTCTGCATGTACGGTTATAGGGCTGTTTGCTGCCATTGCTGCTGCCAGAAACAGATAACTTATGCGAATAAATACCTTTTTATATGATAAATTGCAAATTTTCAACATTTTAAACCTTCCTGATATAAATTTTCACTCCTATCATACACTATTTTGGACAAAAACCAAATAACAAATTGCAAATTTAAGAAAATTTAAGTTCTGTTGCAAAATGAAGCGGTATCTGCTACACTAGAATGAAAGTTATTTTGCAGTCAGAAGAGGAATATGATTATGAGATTAAGAAATATTACCGGTTCCCGTGAGGTGATCGCAGACAGTCAATATGTGATACATGAAGAAAATTGGAATCCCGGCAGTTGGAATGAGATATTTGGAAATGACAATCCTATCAGGATTGAGATCGGCATGGGAAAAGGAAAGTTTATTCATACCATGGCCAAGCTTCATCCGGAGATTAATTATGTGGGTATTGAGAAGTATTCCAGTGTGCTCCTGAGAGCTATCCAGAAGATGGAGGAAGAGGAGTTGCCCAACTTAAAATTTATCCGTATGGATGCAGAGGATATCACGAAAGTATTCGGACAGGGGGAAGTGGACCGCATCTATCTGAACTTTTCCGATCCCTGGCCCAAGGACAGGCATGCCAAGAGACGTCTGCCTTCCAGAGAATTTCTGGGACGATATGATGTGATCCTGAAAAAGGACGGACTGCTGGAATTCAAGACAGACAATCGCCCGTTGTTTGATTTCGCAGTAGAAGAGCTGGAGCCTGCAGGCTGGAAAGCGCAGGTTATTACTTATGATCTCCATGCGGACGAGAAGTTGATGGAGGGGAATGTCATGACAGAGTATGAGGAAAAATTTTCTGCTATGGGGAATCCCATCTGTAAGTATGTGATCTGCCGTTAGATCTATGTGATTTGCCGTTAGATCTGGGTAACATAAGGAATGCGAATGACCATGGAAATACTGCAATTATGGTATTTTCAGATGGTGGCAAAAATGGGAAGTAAAAAGAGTCAGAAAAAGGATGCCTGTTCAAGGCATCCTTTTTCCCGCATAATCATGATTTGCTGTTTTCCAGTGCTGCTGCCACAAATCCTTTAAATAACGGATGTGGTCTGTTAGGTCTGGATTTTAATTCCGGATGGGCCTGTGTAGCAATGAAGAACGGATGTCCCGGCAATTCACACATTTCCACAATACGTCCATCCGGAGAAGTACCGGAGAGGCTCAAACCATGCTGGGTCAGTACAGTACGGTAATCATTATTCACTTCATAACGATGTCTGTGTCTTTCATGAATGGTTTCCTCACCGTAAAGGCGGTAAGCCAGAGAATCCTTGTCAAGTACACAGGGATAAGAGCCAAGTCTTAAAGTACCGCCGATATCCTCCACACCGTTCTGGTCCGGCATAAGAGCGATCACAGGATGGGTGGTGGCAGGGTCCAGTTCGATGCTGTGTGCATCATTATATCCCACTACATTGCGTGCATATTCTACGATGGAAAGCTGCATGCCGAGGCACAGTCCCAGGAAAGGAATCTTGTGGGTTCTGGCGTAAGTAATGGCTTTGATCTTACCCTCGATGCCGCGGGAGCCGAAACCGCCGGGTACCAGGATACCGTTTACATCACCAAGCAGATCCGCTACGTTTTCATCGGTTACGGTCTCGGAATCGATCCACTTGATATGGACGGTGGCATGATTGCTGATACCGCCATGCTTTAAGGCTTCCACAACACTGATGTAGGCATCGTGGAGTGCTACATATTTTCCTACCAGAGCTACTGTTACTTCATCGGTGGGATGACGCAGATCATCCACCATTTTGATCCAATCGGAGAGATCGGGTTTTGGGCAGTCCAGATGGAGACATTCGCAGACAGCCTGGGCCAGGTGCTCTTTTTCCATAGCAAGAGGTGCTTCGTATAGATATTCCACATCCAGATTCTGCAGTACCCTGTTGCTGGGAACGTTACAGAACAGCGCAATCTTATCCTTTAATCCCTGCTCCAGGGGATGCTCGCTGCGGCATACAAGGATATCAGGCTGGATTCCCATGCCCTGCAGATCTTTGACAGAAGCCTGGGTAGGTTTGGTCTTCAGTTCCTGAGAGGCACTCAGATAGGGAATCAGAGTCACGTGGATCAGGATGGCATTTTCCCGGCCTACATCGTGCTGGAACTGACGGATGGATTCTAAGAAAGGCTGGCTTTCAATATCTCCTACTGTACCGCCTACTTCGATGATGGCGATGCGGGTATCGGAGTCGGTGAAGTTACGGTAAAAACGCCCCTTTATCTCGTTGGTTATGTGGGGAATGACCTGGACGGTGCCTCCGCCGTAATCACCGCGGCGCTCTTTCTGAAGTACGGACCAGTAGACTTTACCGGTGGTGACATTGGAGTTTTTATCCAGATTCTCGTCAATAAAACGCTCGTAGTGGCCAAGGTCCAGATCGGTCTCCGTACCGTCATCGGTAACGAACACCTCTCCGTGCTGGATAGGGTTCATGGTACCGGGGTCGATATTAATATAAGGATCGAACTTCTGCATGGTAACCTTATATCCACGTGCTTTTAACAACCTTCCCAGTGACGCGGCGGTAATTCCCTTGCCCAGGCCGGACACGACACCGCCTGTAACGAATACATACTTTACTGACATTGTATCTTCCTCCTTCTGAAACCAAACTTTTACAATACTATTCTAGTATGAATTATAACCTTATTTTTTCCCCTGAAACTACTGTGAAATTGAAGAAAATCAAGTTCCTGTGTCAAAAAAGGTGATGCAAAATGTACATTTTTGACGAAGCTGTGCGCTATGGCGCACAGGCGGATGAGAGGATCGGAATGCATTAATGATGCTCCGGCTGTGTGTTGTGACGCGGTTTATGGCCCTGCAAAGCGTTTGTAGGCAATTGGTTAATAAAAGTTTAAGAGAAAACACCTATTTTTCACATTTATTCTATTGATTTCTATTTCTTAAATCTCTATAATAGAATAGACTCGGAGGCGGCACATTAATAGTTAAAGTTCATACCGGGAGGTTCTTTGGTAATGACGTGGGTGTGAACAACGGCAATATATGCTGAACAAAAACCGATTTCAATAGATGTTGCGGAAATGGAGTTAATATGGACAATCAGATGAATCAATATGACAACGGAAACGGTTACCGCAATGGCCGTGACAACGGTCAGGGCGGCAATAATGGTAATGGTAACGGCGGAGGAAATCAGTCTCCCTGGCGTAATAATTGGATTTATTACGTGCTGGCAGGCGTGATCGGACTGGTAATTTTCTTTATGTTCAGTAATCTGCTGTTTGGCAGCAGTGAAGAACCCACAGTGAAATATTCCGAATTCCTGACCTTGCTGGAAGAAGGCAAAGTGGAAGCCGGCGAATACAAGAGTGATGGGTATTTTTATTTTACGAAGAAGGTGGAAACGACTTCGAATGGAACGAACGGTTCCCAGTCTCCCATGACATTCATGGATTTTTACAGCAATATATATCAACAGGCGGCTAACCAGACCACATATAAGACATTTGTCATGGAAAGTGCCGATAAGCTGACAGAACGTCTGGAAACTTATGGAGTAGAAGAATATGGAGCAGATCCATCGGATAATTCCGGTCTGATCCTGAATTTCATCTTATCCTTCATTCTGCCGGTGCTGCTGATGTGGCTGCTGCTCAGCGTGATGTTCCGTAAGATGGGCGGAAGCGGCGGCCCTATGGGAGTAGGCAAGAGCAATGCCAAGGTATATGTACAGAAGGAGACCGGTGTTACGTTCAAGGACGTGGCCGGTGAGGATGAGGCAAAAGAGTCACTGGTAGAGGTAGTAGATTTCCTGCACAATCCGGGAAAATACTCTAAGATCGGTGCTAAGCTGCCTAAGGGTGCACTCCTTGTGGGCCCTCCCGGTACCGGTAAGACACTGTTGGCAAGAGCAGTAGCGGGCGAGGCTCATGTACCTTTCTATTCCCTGACCGGTTCAGACTTTATTGAATTGTATGTAGGTGTAGGTGCCAGCCGTGTGCGTGATCTGTTTAAGGAAGCGACCAAGAACGCTCCCTGTATTATTTTCATAGATGAAATAGATGCCATCGGACGCAGCCGTGATTCCAAGTACGGCGGAGGAAACGAAGAGCGTGAGCAGACCCTGAACCAGCTCTTGTCTGAGATGGACGGTTTCGATGGTTCTAAGGGTATTCTGGTGCTGGGCGCTACCAACCGTCCGGAGATCCTGGATAAGGCGTTGCTTCGTCCGGGACGTTTCGACAGACGTATCATCGTAGATAAGCCGGACCTGAAAGGCCGTGTGGAAATCCTGAAAGTACATGCCAAGGATGTTATGATGGATGAGACGGTAGATCTGGATGCTATTGCACTGGCAACCAGTGGTGCGGTAGGTTCTGATCTGGCGAATATGATCAATGAAGCTGCCATTAATGCAGTGAAGGAAGGCCGCCATCTGGTGAGCCAGAAGGATCTGTTCAATGCCGTAGAGCAGGTTCTGGTAGGTAAGGAAAAGAAAGACCGCATCATGAGCAAGGAAGAGCGCAGGATCGTGTCTTATCATGAGGTTGGTCATGCTCTCGTCAGCGCTCTGCAGAAGAATTCCGAGCCGGTACAGAAGATTACCATTGTGCCCAGAACCATGGGTGCCCTTGGATATGTTATGCATGTGCCGGAGGAGGAGAAGTATCTGAATACGGAAGCAGAGCTTCGAGATATGCTGGTAGGTCTGGTGGCAGGTCGTGCCGCAGAGGAAGTGGTATTTGATACCGTAACCACAGGTGCCGCCAATGATATTGAAAAAGCAACCTCCATTGCCAAGGCTATGGTAACCCAGTATGGTATGAGCAAGAAGTTCGGTCTTATTGGTCTGGCTACTATTGAAAGCCAGTATCTGGAAGGCAGAGAAACGCTGAACTGCTCAGATAAGACAGCTGCTGAGATTGATAACGAAGTGGTAGCTATCCTGAAAGAAAGTTATGAGACAGCATTGAGACTCCTTCGTGAGAACAGAGAGTTGTTAGATAAGCTGGCTGAGTTCCTGATCGAGAAGGAGACCATCACCGGTAAACAGTTTATGGAAATCTTCCGCAGGGAGAAAGGAATCCCCGAGCCGGAGCAGAAGGAACAAGAGCCGGCTGTACAGAAAAACGTAATGCCGGAAACCATGGTGTCGGAAACCACTGTAGCGGAAACCATGGTGGAGGAAACCACTGTGCCGGAATCTGCAGCGCCGGAATCCGTAACTGAGGAATCAGCAACGCCGGATTCTACCATACGTGAGTCTGCAGCGCAGGAAACTCAGGACGTGAAAGAAGATAAGGCAGCGGAGCCTAAGGCTGAGAACAACCCAACCCAGGCCCAGGAGCCCAAACTTCAGGCATCTGATCGTCCGGTAGGAAGATTTTCCAACAGACCGCTTGATTAATGAATTAAAAATTTCAATTTAAAATAGCAGAGTGTCGCCTTTCGCAATATGAAAAGGCGGCACTTTTGATTGGGGCGACAATATATGTCAATCACAGCAGTGATGTGGTTTTAGGCGCTCTCAACCTCTTTTATTTCAGACAACTGATTACTGCGGAACAGTTTTCTGAATTTATTGGGAGAAATGCTCTTTAGCTTTTTAAAAACATGTATATAGTAGCTGGTGGTGGAGAAGCCCATAGCCAGAGCAATCTCGGTAATGCTCATATCTGTGGTAGCCAACAGTTTCATGGATTCATTGATACGCACCTGATTTACATAATCATTAAAGCTTGTTTTCATATAAGTATTAAATATTCTGGAAAAATATCCATAACTGAGCCCACATTCTCTGGCTGCATCCACAAGTGTCACTGTTGCATAATTAGTCTCTATGTATTCCCTTGCGCGACAGAGCACGGCGGAAGTATTTTGGTTAGATGTGCCAAGCTGAGGTGCACCGGCCTGTTTGTGCCAATATCTGATGATCCACAGGAAGATCCGCAGCATGTGTGCGCGCAGAGCAAGCTCATAGCCGAAATCATTTTCTTCCTTTTCCATACAAAGTTCCTGCATGATACCGGGAATAAAAGTATCCTGAAGCAATGTGGGAGAGAAATAACGGCAGTCACTGAAATGATCAAACACATAGGGAATAGAGTATTCCAGTTCAGTCACCGACTGCTCGGAGGAATACAGCACCTGAGGAAGAAATTTGATACATAACAGATTCGTGTATGTGCTGATTCTTCGCGTGCAGTGGGGTTCACCGGCCTGAATGATGAACATGGAATGTTCCGGCAGAAGAGTGATGTCACCATTGCACTTTACCTCACAGACTCCTTCCAGAACATATAATAACTCGATATATTCATGATAATGGGCATATGGCCAATCTTCCGTCTCCCCGGTAGAAGGCATGATCAGACATTCGATGGGAAGAGGGATATTGTTTACTCTTCTGAGCCCTTCATTCTTAACAATTTCCATAAGAATACCTCTATGTACCTGTAATATAAAGTAACAGTTCAGACGCGCCATTCGCAAAGCATCGCAGATGCTTTTGATTGCAGCCTGTGGCGCTCTCCGTCGCTTTGCGACTATTTTTGCTCATAATCTGGCGCTCAGTACAACCCTATACGTAAGCGCAAAATCATGCAAGCATGATTTGTGCGCCTACGTCCAGGGTTGTCTGAACTGTTACAATATAAAAGCAATTGCTTAATAAAACGCATGATTATACATTGTACTAAATGTAAAAATATTGATATTTTGCAACACAATTATTATATCACAAAATTGGGCCATGTGGTATACTCTTTATACATAAAACAGGCTTTGCAAGGTGTGATTTAGTTACAGTTCACTCGTCAGCTACGGGCAGGAAAAGCGCATGCTTGCATGCGGCTTTTCCTGCTTGGGCTGACGAAGGGAGCGCCGGTTTATGAGCAAAGTTAGCCGCAAAGCGGCGAGAAAGCGCCGTAGGCGCCTTTGCG